>CAZYLP010000338.1:0-8896 GCA_964648345.1 uncultured Planctomycetota bacterium | reverse complement strand
TCACCTCGAGAGCTTCCTCTCGATGTAGGAGACCACGTCCTTCACGGTCTGGAGGCGCGGCACGTCGCCGTCGGGGATCTCGATCGAGAACTCGTGCTCGAGCGCGACGAGGAGGTCCATGGCCCGCACGGAGTCCATGCCGTACTCCGCGAGGCGGGCCTCCGCCTTGATCGCGCTGGTCTCGACGGCGCAGACCTCGGCGACGTGACGCTTCACGCCCTCCAGAACATCCTTCACGGGGGCGAGTCTAGCTCATCGCGCCGCCACGAGCCCGAAGGCCTGTAGCTCGGAGATGATGCGGTCGCTCTCTCCCGTCAGGTGGTCCCACGTGTAGCGGAGGACGCGCCAGCCGAGGCGCGTGAGCTCGTTCGCCTGACGCCGGTCCTTCGCGAACTCGGGGCGGCTCGAGTGGTACGCGAAGCCGTCGAGGAACACGGCGAGCGCATGCTCGTCCCACCGCGCGTCGGGTCGGGCGACGTAGCGGCCGTGCTCGTCGTGGACGTCGATGTTCAAACGAGGCTTCGGGAGTCCGGCCTTCCTGACGAGGCGGCAGAACAGCGCCTCGAAATCGCTCGCGGTCCTCTTCTCCTCGGGCGCCCTGGCGTGGAGGAGTGAGCGCATGAGGCGAACGCCCTTGTAGTTCGCGGGCAGCTCGGCGACGACCTGCTCTATGAGCTTGTAGCGCACGAGGCGCCGTCTGATCGCGTCATCGAGGGCCTTCGCGACGACTGCCTCCGGGCACACGGCACACAGGTCGACGAGAGTGCGCGCCTCGCGAGTCACGGGGATGAAGCGGACGCGATCCGTGTCGGCGAGCTCGGACACGTGGTGGGTCAGGACCCCTCGCGCCTCGGAGCGCTTCGTGGTCGTGACCTCGAGCCAGCTCAGATCTCGAAAGCCCTCGAACCGATGCAGCCACGCTGCTGCTCGATGCGAGACGACGGCCCCGTCGACAGCCAGGCATGCCGCGAGCAAGCGCTGGTCGTCGGTCGCTGGAGGCCCCCCCGGGCGGTAGACCCCGGGGTGCATGCGCACGAGTAGCCCGCGCTTGGCGGCTCGCGAGATCGCGGTGCGGTCGACTCCGATCGCGAGGAGTTGCCCGCGGGTGGCAACGCCTCGCTGTCGCTCGAAGAGGGCGACGACCGCCGGGCTCGAGAGGCGCGTGTTCGCGTTTTGTTCGGACGGATTCATGGCGCGAGGAGACCATGACCCACCGACAGTCGCCGCCGACGGAACGTAAAAGAGCGCGCTGGGCGCGCCTTTTTACGTTCCGTCGGGGGGGCCCTCAGCCCTTCACGGGCACGGCCGTGCTGTAGTCCCTGAAGATCCACCGCTGGTGCACTCCGTACCAGATCCGACGCCAGTCGGCGGTCGTGTCCGTCTGCACGTAATGCTGCCCCTTGTGGCAGAGCCCGACGATCGAGGCCGACATCGAGCCCGACGTGCGCACGTTCAGGTCCTGCACGTCCACGCGCGCCGCCGTCTTCGCGGCGTACTTCACGTGAAGCGAGTGCACCCACGCGCGGCGCCCGCGGAACCAGATCTCGACGAAGCTCTGGTCCTTCTTGCCCGTCGCGACGTAGGAGCGGCCGCTGTCGATGTTCGCGATGATCGTCCCCCACGCCGAGGCGCGGACGTTCAGGTCGTTCGCGATGATCGTGATCCCGCGCAGAGTCGTCGCCGGCTGGGGCGGCGGCACCGTGGGCGTGGTCCCGTTCACGTGCGCGCGCACGAGCCCCATGAAGTAGCTCCAGTCGAAGTGCGGCCCCGGGTCCCAGTGGTGCTGGAGCCCGCCGAACTTGTTCGGGTTCGTCGGGTCGGGCACCTCGGCGTGGGCGACGATGTGCTTCCGGTCGACCGGGATCTTGTAGCGCTCGCAGATGTTCGCCGTGAGCTTCGCGAGGAGCTTGTAGTGCGCGTCCGTCGTGTCGTTCCGCGCGGAGTAGCCGCCGTTCTCGATGCCGATCGCGCGCTGGTTCCAGCGGTAGTTCCCGCAGTGCCACGCGGTGTTCTTCTCGTGGACCATCTGGTAGACGATCCCCGGTCCGACGGAGTAATGCGCCGACGCCTTGCGGTTCGGGTTCGCGAAGGTCGCCGCCGCGGAGTAGGCCGACCCCTCGGCCTTGTGGATGACGATGAGGTCGATCGGCGCGCGGCTCGAGTCGTAGTTCCCCGGCGCCGACGGGTACCACGTCACGGGCGGCTTGTCGGTCGCCCTCGCCTCACCTGCTCCGAGGAGCGCCCCCGCGACCGCGAGCGGGAACACCCACCGCCTCGTTCTCTCCATGGCTCATGCTCCACCCACTCCGCTGATCGGAGGGAGAACACGCCCCGCTCCAACGGCGACGCATCGGGCCAAGAACGAGCGTAGAGCCACGCGTCCACCCGGGTTGACGGCGACGAGCGCGAACGCTCATGCGGCGCCGCTCGCACTCAGTGGTCACCGATCCGGCGGCCCGCGGTCGCCATTTCTGGAGGCACTCGAGATTTTCTCGTTGACTCGACCTGCGAAACGAGATTCAGTGGTCTCCATCGCAATGCAGCACAGCACCGCCAACATCGATCTCCGCAAGATGGCGATGCGCCGCCCGGGCGCCAGCGCGTAGCTGCCTCACGAGCTCCGCGGTCGCGTCCGGGCGCTGTTCGAAGTCCTACCTGACTGATCGTTGATCAAGTCGCGGCCCTCGGGGCCGCTTCCTGTACTCGAACTCGTTCTCGTTCTCGTTCTCGTTCTCGTTCTCGGTCAGGTCCGAGACCGGACGGAACGCCAGCGAGACGTCGCCGAGACGGGCGCGCGCTTCGAGGACGCGTTCGCCGAGGCGCAGCGGCGCGGCTTCGCGGAGGCGGACCCGTCGCTCGACGTGGACGGGCACGACGCGGCCCAGAAGCTCGCGATCCTCGCGGGCCTCGCCTTCGGCGCGCGCGGCGGGCCACTCCTCGTCGAGCGCGTCAAGGTCGACGGCATCCGCGGTCTCGACAAGGAGGACGTGCAGGCCGCGGGCGAGCTCCTGTTCCGCAGGGGCGCTGCCGACGGCGAGCGCGCTTCTGGCGGACGTCGTTGCGGGGGCGCGGGGAGAGGTGAAGAGCTCCCCCTTGGTAGAGAGCCTGAACGAGAACGAGAACGAGAACGAGAACGAGGGGGAGAAGCCGGGGCAGGGACACGTGAAGGTGCTCGCCCACGAGACGACGGACGAGGCCCTCCGCGAGGCGCTCGAGGACATCGAGCGGCTGCCGATCCTCACGGGGCGAAGCGTGGCGGTGAGGATCCTGGCGCCGCTAGAGTAGGACGTGCGCATCGGCCGTTACGACGTGACCGGCGAGATCGGGCGCGGCGGCATGGGGGTCGTCCTCCGTGGCCGCGCGCCCGACGGCCGGGACGTCGCGATCAAGGTCCTCTCGCACCAGAAGCGGGACGCGCACGCCCGCTTCGAGCGCGAGGGGCGACTCCTCACCGCCCTCGGCGAGGCGCAGGGCTTCGTGCCCTGCCTCGAGGTCGGCGAGTCGCCCACGGGGCCGTTCATCGTCATGCCGTTCGTCGAGGGCGGCACGCTCCGCGAGCGCATCGCGCGCGGAGCGATGCCGATCGACGAGGCCGTCCGACTCATCCAGGAGCTCGCGGTCTCCGTCGGCCGCGCCCACGAGCGCGGGATCGTCCACCGCGACCTGAAGCCGGAGAACATCCTCTTCAAGGGCGAGCGGCCGCTCGTGACCGACCTCGGCCTCGCGCGTCACTACGACCGCGCCGTCCTCGACGGGAGCCGGTCCTACGCGCTCTCGCGCGCCGGCGAGTCCCGCGGCACCGCGGGCTACATGGCCCCCGAGCAGCTGAGCGACGCGCGGACGGCGAAGCCCTCCGCGGACGTCTTCGCGCTCGGAGCGATCCTCTACGAGTGCCTCACGGCCACGCCCGCCCTCGGAGGCGGCAACATCCTCGAGCAGTTCGGCCGCGTCGAGAGCGGCCGGATCCGCCGCCCCTCCGAGCTCCGCGCCGGCATCCCGGCGTGGCTCGACCGCGTCCTCCTCCGCGCGCTCGCCTTCGAGCCGGCGCGGCGCTACGCCGACGGCCACGCCTTCGCGAAGGCGCTCGCGACCCGCGGCGCGCGCAGCCTCAGGCTCCCGGCCGTCGCGCTCGGGGCGCTCGCGGTCCTCGCGGTCGGCGCCGCGCTCCTCCTCGTCCCGCGCAAGCCCGTCGCGTCCGCCGCGCGCGCCGAGCAGCTGCTCGATGCATCGAAGAACGAGGAGGCGCTCCTCGAGGCCCAGGCCGCGATCGACGCCGACCCGCGCGACGCGCGGGCCTACGCCGCGCGCGGCGAGGCGCGCTTCCGCAAGATCGAGAACGCGAGCGCGAAGGCGGACTTCGACCGCGCCCTCGAGCTCGACCCGAAGCTCGCCCTCGCCTGGTTCCGGCGCGGCGCGCACGCGATCCGCACGGACGACGCGGTCCGCGGCGCCGCCGACTTCACGAAGGGGCTCGAGATCGACCCGTGGAGCTCCGAGGCGTTCTTCGGCCGCGCCCGCGTCCTCGGCGCGCTGAAGGACCTCCCGCGGGCGCGCGCGGACCTCGACCGCGCGATCGAGATCGACCCGAAGCGCGCCAAGTACTGGGGCCTCCGCGGGGCGGTCCGCGGTGTCATGGGCGACCTCGAGGGCTCCTTCGCCGACCTCGACAAGGCGATCGAGCTCGCGCCCGACGTGGCCGAGCACTGGAGCAACCGCTGCGGCGCCTGGTTCAACCGGGGCGACTACAACCGCTGCATCGCCGACGGAACGAAGGCGCTCTCGCTCGACCCCAAGGACACGAACGCCCTCGCGACGCGCGCGGGAGCCTGGATCAACCGCGGCGAGCACATCGAGGAGGCGCTCGCCGACCTGAACCGCGCGCTCTCGATCAACCCCCGCTGCGAGACGGCGCTCGTGAACCGCGCCGCCTACTCGATCCGAAACAACGTCGACGTCGCGCGCGCCGTGGACGACCTGAAGCGCGCGGCCGCGATCGCGCCGCGGAGCAAGGCGGTCTACTCGAACATGTGCGTCGCGTGCGACATGGCGGGCGACATGGAGGGCGTGGCGAAGGCGGCCGACAGGTACCTCGAGCTCGCCCCCGACGACCACCACATGCGCCTCCAGCGCGCGAACCTGAGGGTCTCGAACAAGGACTGGAAGGGCGCGATCGAAGACGCGAACCGCTACATCGAGGCCATGGGCTCCGACCCTTCCGGCTACCGCCCGCGCGGCGTGGCGCACATGGAGCTCGGCGAGCGCGAGGCCGCGATCGCGGACTTCGAGAAGTACCTGTCGCTCGGACCGAAGCACGAGAAGGAGATCGCCTCGGTCAAGCGTCGCCTCGCCAAGCTCCAGGAAGGCCGATGAGCCGCGCCGCCCGCGGAGCGCTCGTCTCGGGCGTCCTCCTCCTCGTGGCGCTCGCGCTCGGCTTCGCGCACGCGCTCATCGAACGTCGAGCCGACGCCGAGAACCGGCGGATCACGCTCCAGAGGCTCGAGAAGCTCGGGTGGCTCCTCCAGAACCACGACCTCGGCGAGACGACGGTGGACATCCCGCCTCCGCGCGCGCTCGGTGACTCGCGCGACCCGACGGGCATGCTCGCCCTCCACCAGTACCTCATGGGCGGGCACTACCTCCTCGAGACCGAGCCGGGCACGGTCGGGAGCGCGCTCCTCCTCGGCGAGCTCACCCACGACGCGTGGGGCCGCCCGATCCGCTACCGGAACCCCGGCGGGCGCGGACGGTGGGAGTTCTCATCTCTGGGCGCCGATGGAATCGAGGACGGCGGCGCACACGACGACATAGTCTTCGGCGCGTACTCTCTCGGATCGGACGTCGAGGCTCGCTGACGTGATCAGCGCCAGTCTTCGAGGATGAAACGGTCGGGCCTGTCGTACCCGCCGCCGTCCGCGGGGTCGATCATGCTCACGCCCTGCATCTCGTTCTTCCATCCGCGATCGATGAGCGCCCGGTAGGCATCGAGACGCGACGTGTGGACGCCGGCGCGGAGCTTCGTGGCCCCGCGAGAGTGAGCGAACGCCTCGCACGCATCGAGGAGCCGCCCGAAGTGCTCCGCGGCGCGCGGACCGGGGCGGACGGCGCCGAGCTTGATGTACGCGTCGCCGCTGCCGGCCTCGGAGCCCTTGCCCGTCTGCACGAGCGCGAAGCCCGCAATGGCGCCGGCGTCGCGGACGACGACCGTGGCGCCGAGGTCTTGCTTCTCGATCGAGCGGACCTCGACGAGCGGGTCGAGCCCCGGGAAGACGGCGTCGGCGGCGACGCGCACCTCGTCGTGCGTGAAGCGCTCCGCGGTGTACGGCTTCGCCGCGACGGACTTCGAGAGCGTGATGTTCAGGAAGCGCGGCCAGAAGCCGTACTTCTGGTAGAGCCGCACGTGCTTCGGGCTCTGCGCGAAGGTGTAGAGACCGCGGACCTTCGTGCCGCGCTCGTCGAAGATCTTCACCGTCGCCTCGAGGAGCTTCCGCGCGACGCCCTTGTCCCAGAGGTCGGGCCGCACGGTCAGCGGCCCGAAGAAGCCGAGGCTCCCCCAGCACGTGAGCATGTTCGAGCCGACCACGGCGCCGTCGAGCTCGGCCGTGAGCGCGGCGCCCGGGTCGGCGACGAAGCGCGACGCGATGTAGCTCCCGTCGCCGCCGAACGCCTCGGGCTTCGGGAGACCGAGGAACGTCCCGAAGGCGACGCGGAAGATCCGGTCCGCTTCCTTCACGTCGCCCTCGCGCATGGGTCGGACGACGAGGTTCACGGAGTGGCGCCCGCCCAGCTCTCGAGGAGCTCGTGGTACCCGGGCAGCTCGCCGAAGCACCCGACGACGCGCGCGGCCCAGACGCCGAGCGCGTGCACGGCCTCCTCCTTGCCGACGAGGACGCAGATGTACCGGAGCTCCTGCCGCTCGCGACGGACCCAGCGGCCGGGCTCGCGCGGCTTCCCGACCTCGATCATGAGCGGCCCCTGGTTCGTGGGCTGCTCCATGTGGTGGAACGGGTCGTCGAACGTCTGGAAGGGGTCCGCGAACGGCTCCCACTCGTCGTAGGGGACGGTGACCCAGATCGGCCGGCACTCGGCGTGGATCGAGCGGATCGCGCGCTCGACCGCCGGGAGCGAGTAGTAGAGCTGGGCCGGCGGGTAGACGTGGAGCGCGTGGTCGAGGTGCGCTCGCAGCCGCTCGATCGAGGCCTCGAGCTCGGCGCCGAGCGACGCGAGCACGCGCCCGAGCTCGCGGTCGCGGAGCTTGTCGGGCGACTTCGAGAAGACGTTGAGGCGGTCCCAGATCGAGACGCGCGCGGCGACCTCGTCCTTCTCCGCGGCGACCGAGCGCTCGCGCTCCTCGACCTCGCGGATCCGGCGGTAGGTCTCGTGGAAGCCCGTGCGCTCGAGGCGGAACGCGAGGAGGCGCGCGAGCTCGTCGGCCCGGAGCGGCTTCCACACGAGGCGCTCGTGCGCGGCGACCTTCACGTCCACGGGCTCGGCCGCTGCGACCGCGTCGAGGAGCGACGCCTCGTCGCCCGAGAGGTCCCAGCTCTGCTCGAGGACGCGGCGGCACGCGGCGAGCGAGCGGAGCGACGCGTCGAGACCGAAGACGGCGGGGAGGAGGTGGACCACGCTCTCGCCCGCGTTCGTGCTCACGCGCTGGAGGTCGTGGAGCGCCTCGAGCGTCACGTCGCGGAGGCGGAACGGCGCGAGGACGCCGCCCATCTCGCGCGCCGCCGCGACGAGCTGGTCGCGCGCGAGCTTCTCCTGCTCGGCGTGCCACGTCTCGCGCTCGACGAGGGCCGCGCGGGCGTCCTTGTCCTCGGACTCCGCCCAGAACGCGAGCCGCGAGGCGAGGCCGTTCTTCCTGTCCGCGCCCTCGCGGGCCCGGCGCGCCGTGCCGCGCGCGCTCGCGTGCTCGAGGGCGCGCGCGAGGAGCGCGGGCGCGCGGCTCCGGGTGAGCTCGCCGTGGAAGGCGCGGACCAGGGGTTCGGACGGCTCGTGCGCCGCGGGCGACTTGCCGCCGAGCTCGGCGATCAGGTCGCGCGGGAGCGGGACGACGGGGAACGCCGCCCGGAACGCGCGCTCGAGGCGCGCGAGCGACGCCGCGACGAGGACGCGCGCGCGATCCACGGAGAGCTCGATCGCGCGGCCGCCCGCTCCGAGCGCGAGCTCCGTCGTCGCGTCGGTCCCCGACGTCGCCGCGAGCGTCTCGAACGCCTGCGAGCGGACCGCGAGCGGCGGGTGAGCACGGAGGCAGTCCTCGAGGAGACGGCGCCCCTCGGCGTGGCAGAGCCGCAGCTCCTCGCGGGTCCGGCGGAGCGTCTCCGCGAGGTCGTTCCGCCGCTTCTCCGAGGGCGAGGTGCGGAACGGGTTCATCTTCTCGAGGAGCGAGACGCCGTCGGCCGCGGCCTCGTGCTCCTCGACGAGGCGGTTCCGCTTCGAGGTGAGCTCGAAGGCGCGCTCCTGCTCCGCGAAGTAGCGCCCGTCGCGGAGGCGCCGCGCGAGCTCGCGCCGCGGGCTCGCGGCCTTCTCCGCCGCCTCGTGGCACTCGCTCGCGCTCGAGAGGAGCTCGAGCTCCTTCTCGACATCGAGGCCGGGCGCGAACGTCGCCGTGAGGAACGAGGCGAGGCGCTCGATCGCCGGGCCGAGCGGCGGCACGTCCGTCGCGAACCTCTCGCCGCGCGCGAGGGCGTCCTCGAGGAGGACGGCCGCGCCGAACGCGGGGAGCTCGTGACCGACCGCCTCGAAGTCCGCCCGGAGAGCGGCGCGCGAGCGCTCGAGCGCCGCGCGCGTCGCCGCGAGCTGCGCCCGCAGGTCCTTCTCGCGCCGCTCGTCGGCCGACTCGACGAAGAAGAAGATCCGGCTCCACGCGGGGATCCGCTGCTGGACCTCGGCGAGCTCG
>CAZYLP010000337.1:0-8911 GCA_964648345.1 uncultured Planctomycetota bacterium | reverse complement strand
GCTTCCCTGTCGCGGCCGACCAGCTCGACCGGCTCGTCGCCTCGCTCCACTCCTCGGTCAAGGTCGGCGTCTACGCGTTCGACACGAAGGCCGTCTCGCTCCTCCAGAGCAACGACCACCGCGCGAGCGAGGCGCTCCGCGCGCGGATCCGCGCCGAGCTCGACAAGTCGGGCGTCAACCACGAAGGCGGCACCGACCTCGTCGCCGCGCTCGCCGCGGCGATCCGCGCCCGGCCCGAGGCCGTCTACCTGATCTCGGACGGCGTCGCGACGGCGGGTCCGATCGCGAAGGACTCCGTGCTCACGCAGGTGCGCGGCCTCCTCGCGTCGAACAAGCGCGTGCCGATCCACGTGATCGCGCCGATCGTCTCCACGTGCACCGGCGAGACGCGCTGCGATGTCCTCGAGGAGATCGCGCGCACGACGGGCGGCACCTACCGCGAGCTCGGCCCCGCCGCGAAGACCACGGTCCGCGCGGGGAAGAAACCCGCCGAGGGCGTGACGATCCGCTTCTACGCGAACGGCGAGGAGATCACGGGCAACGTGACCTGGTCGCCCAAGATCACCGTCGAGATCCAGGACCTCGACTTCTTCGCGGGCCACGCGGTCCTCGAGTACGCGAAGGTCCTCGTGGACGTGACGACGACCGACGGCTACGGCCAGGCGTTCGACGCGCGCCGCGCGCTCGTCCCGGTCTACCGGGGCAAGGGCTCCTTCTGGCTGCCGAGCGACATCGAGATCGAGCGGCCCGTCCTCCCGCCGCGGAGCCGCGACCTGAACGACCCGCGGATCGTCGTCGGCGTCCCGCCCGAGGGCGGGGAGCTCCGCGTCGTCTACAGGCGCGACGGCCGCACGTTCAAGAAGGCGATCAGCATCCCGACGATCATGCAGGGGGGCTTCGCGAAGGGGCCCGCGCCGCCGAAGCCGAAGCCAGTGCCGCCGCCGCTCGGTCCGATCCAGCCGCCGGCACTGCCGCCCTACAAGCCCCCGCCGCCGCCGCCTCCGCCGCCCGGGCCGCCGCCGCCTCCGGGCTACGTCCAGAAGCCGAACCCGTACCCGTACAACCCGCCGCCGCCGCTGCCGCCGCCGCCGCCGCTGCCCCCGGGCTATGCGCCGCCCGTCAGGCCGCCGTCGGCGCCGCCGCCGGCGCCCATTCCGGCTCCGCCGCCGCCGCCTCCCGCTCCTCCTCCGCCGCCGCCGCCTTCGGGCGGTTCGGGCTCGGGCTCCGGCGGTGGGCTCCAGGGACCGGGTCCCAACTGATCAGGAGCCGGCCGGCAATCCAGAAGCGGGCATGATCCGTTTGGCGATGAAGTCGTCGAGCTCGCCCTCGAGGACGCTCTCGAGCGGCGCCTTGATGCCGCTCGCGAGGTCGCGCGCGAGCGGTTGACCCGAGAGGACGTAGCGCCGGACGACGCCCTCCGCGAGCGAGTGCGTGATCGCGCTGTCGTCGGGGCGCGGCGCGGCCTCGGGGGCGCGCGCGGCCGCGACGCGCGCGGCGAGGACGGCGCGCGCGTCGGCGATGGCCTCCTCCGTCTTCCGGTCCGTGCCGCCCTCGTCGGCGAGCATGGTCGCGGCGTGCGTCACGACGACGTGGATCCGGTGCCGCTTCACGAGCTTGCCGGCCTGCTTCTTGACGGGGCGGACCTCGACCTTGAGCTCCTCGGGGCGGAGGTCGGTCTCCGCCGGCGCGAGGACGTCCACGCGCACGAAGTCCACGTCGCGCCGCCGCGAGTCCGTCTTCTCGAGGCCGCGGCGGTCGATCCACTGGTGGAGGCCGTCCTCGCCGCGGAGGAGCCCGAAGGCGCAGACGCCCTCGACGCGGAGTGCGCACTCGCGGACGCGGCCGTCCTGGCCCATGCTCTCGAGCACGGGGACCGCGGCGAGCCCCTTCCGGCCGGCCCAGCGGCGGTACATCTCCGCGAAGCGCGCGACGAGGTCGTACTCGCTCCGCGGCTCGCCGACGCGGCGGATGAGGACGAACGCGTCGCCCCGGTCGCGGGCCTCGGTGCAGCGGACGGCGTAGTCCGAGAGCTCGACGTCGCGCGCGAGCTCGTCCCAGATCTCGGCCGCGCGGACGAGGAGGCGCGGGTCCTTGATCCCGGGCTGCGTGCCGCGGTCGATGTGGTCCTCGAAGTCCACGAGCCGCTTCCTGAGACGCGAGGGCGCGTCGAGCGCCTTCTCGATCGCGGCGATCTCCGCGAGCGTCGAGCTCGCCCGCGCCGGGTCGTCCCAGAAGGCGACCTCGTGCGAGCGGCGGAGGAGCGCCTCCTTGCGCGTCCGGTGACCCTGGTCCTCGAGGTGCTTCTCGAGGCCGCCGATCCGCGTCGAGAGGTCCGCGCCGCGCGCGCGGAGGTCCTCCGCGGTGATCCGCCGCGTCCCGTCGCGCGGGTCGCGGATCTTGGCCGGCGCGCGCGGCCGCTCCTCCTCCTCGCCGTCGTCGAGGACGGGGCCGATCCGGTCGGCGCTCACGAGGTCGCCGCGCGCTCGCAGTCTGATGAGCGCCGACCCGTCGCCCTTCTCGGCGAGCACGAGCGTGCGCGCGAGCGGCTGGAGGACGAGGCGCTCGACGCGGCGCTTCAAGGGCCGCGCGCCGAAGCGCTCGCTGAAGCCTTCCTTCAAGAGGAGGCCGACGACCGAGTCGTCCACGTCGATGATGACCTTGCGGCGCGTGATCCCCTGGCGCGCGAGGACGCGGCCGACCTCGCGGCGCGCGATCTTGCGCATGACCTCGAGCGAGAGAGGCTCGAAGATCACCGTGCGGTCGATGCGGTTCAGGAACTCGGGCCGGAAGTGCTCGGCCATGATCCGCTCGACCTTCTCGCGGGTGTCGGGCTTGCCGTAGGAGAAGCCGAAGCGCACGTCCTCGCGGAGGTCGCTCGCGATGTTCGACGTCATGATCACGATCGCGCGGCGGAAGTCCGTCACGCGCCCGTGGTCGTCCGCGAGTCGTCCGTCGTCCATGAGCGGGAGGAGGAGGTCGAAGACGTTCGGGTGCGCCTTCTCGATCTCGTCGAGGAGGACGACCGAGAACGGCCGCTCGTGCACCGGAGCGGTGAGGACGCCCGTCCGGGCCGCGGGGTCGATCGCGTAGGCGTCGCCCGTGAGACGGCGGACGGCGTTCGGGTCCTTGAAGTCCGCCATGTCGAGGCGGACGAGGCGCTCGGGGCTCCCGTAGATGAACTCGGCGAGGGCCTTCGCCATCTCCGTCTTGCCGACGCCCGTCGGGCCCACGAAGAAGAAGACGCCGAGCGGCTTCTGCGGGTCGGTGAGGCCCGCCTTGATGAGCGTGATCAGGTCCGTGACGGTCGCGATCGCCTCGGTCTGGCCGAGGACGCGCTCGGAGAAGAAGCGCTTCACGGCGCCGAGGTCGAGCGGCATCTCGTCGTTGATCAGGACCTCCGGGATCCCGGTCAGCGAGGCGAGCGTGCGCGTGACGAGCGGGCCCGTGATGTCGAGCGCCGCCGTCTGACCCGACGCGAGCGCGGCCGTGACCGTCTCGCGGAGGAGCTTGAGGCCGTTGCCGGGCCGAGCGAGGCCGGGGAAGTAGGCCGCTCCGTGGTCGAGGGAGAGCGAGAGCGCGTCCTCGGCGATCGAGAGCGTCACGTCGCGCCGCTCGCGAGCGTCGGAGACGAGCTCCTTGCCCACTCCACGCAGGACGTCGAGCGCGCTCTCCTGCGACATGCTCTCGACCTGGATCACCTGGAAGAGCTTGCGGAACGGCGGGTCGCGCTCGAGCCCGCGGCGGAACGCCTCGGGCGTGGATTCGCCGAGGATCGCGACCTCGCCGCGCTCGAGGTAGGGCGCGATCATGCTCGCGAAGTTCTGCTGCGTGTCCGACGCGCGGCCCGCCTCGAGGAGCTGGTTCACGTCGGGGACGTAGATGACGACTCGATGCGGAGAGCGGACCGCGGTGAGGAGCTTCTTCAGGCGCGTCTGCCACTCGCCGAGGTAGCGCGTGCCCGCGAGGATGTCACCCGTCGTGACCTCGAGGACGATCGTCGGCACGACGCGGGTCTCGGTCGCGAAGCGGCGCGCGATCTCCTCGACGATCGCGGTCTTGCCGGCGCCCGACGGGCCGACGAGGACGACCGAGCGCGGCCCGCCCTCCGCGAACAGGCGGGCGCGGGCGAGCTCGACCTCGCGGTCCCGGCCGTACGTCCGGGCCTGGGTCCGCTTCTCGCGCGCGGTCAGGTCGCTCCCGAACTCGGAGAGCGCGTTCGTGTCGAGGGGCTGGCTCCGGAGCTCGTCCACGAGCGAGGCGAGCGCGGGGTCGAGCTCGCGCGCGCGCTCGGCGAGCGCGTTCGCGAGCGGCTCGCGCCCCGCCTGCGGGACGGCGCGGAACGCGGCGACGAGGTCGTCCTTCGCGCGGCCCTTCGCGCGATCGAGGAGGAGCGCGACGGCGCGGTGCTTGACGAGCGGGTCCGTCTCGCGGCCGACCTGGACCGCGAGCGCTCCGAGCGCGTCGAGCGCGAGCGGCGGGTCCTGCGCGAGCGGACCGATCGCCTCGACGAGCGCGCGGCGGACGGTCGCGTCGCGCTCGACGCCGAGGTGGCCCCTCAGCGCATCGAGGGCGGCGCGGCCGCCGAGGACTCCGAGCGACTCGGTCGCCGCCTGGCGCACGAAGGCCTTCTTGTCGTTCCGGAGGAGCGACTCGAGGTGCGGCGTCGCGCCCGGGTCCTTGAGGCGGCCGAGCGCGTGCGCGGCGTCGCGCCGCATGAGGCCGTGACCGTCCGCGAGCCGCGCCGTCACGAGCTTGAAGGCGTTCGGGAGCCCGGCCTTCCGCGCGATCGCGCGCACGGCCGCGCGCCGCACGGAGAGGTAGCGGTGCCACGTGAGCGCGGCGAGGCGCTCCGCGTCGAGGTCGAGCGAGGAGAGAGCGTCCGCGGCGAACTCGACGGTCGCCTCGTCGTGCGCGGACTGGAGCTGCTCGATGACCTCGTCGAGAGTCACGCGGCCGAGATTGTAGCCTGTTTGAAACCGAGTCCCCGAGCGAGGATCCTCGGCGAGGAACGAGCCGAGGATCCGAGTCGAGGGGCGGAGCTCCGGGTGCCCCTCGACTCGGACGGAGACCCTAGGCCAGGTACTCCGCGAGCCGCGCGCAGGCCATGTAGACCGCCGTCACCTGGGCGTCGAGGTTGAGGCGCTCGTCGTCCTCGAGGCCTTCCTTCGCGTTCACCTTCTGCTCGAGGACGCGCATCTCGTTCCTGACGCGCGTGAGCTTCGAGAGGAAGTCGTCCACCTCGATGTCCTTCGCCTGGAGCGCCGGGTCGCGCGGCTTCAAGCTGAGCGTCTTGAGCCAGTCGCGCGGGGTCTTGAGCTCGTGCGCCTCGACGATGTCGCGGAACGCGCGGCGGACGAGTGCCGGCTCGAGCGGCCCGAACGCGGGCGGCGCGGGCGGCTCCTCGACGACCTCGACGTACTCGGGCTCCGCGGAGGAGGAGTGGCTCGCGCGACCGGGCCGCGGCGAGACGGAGACCGTGCGCCGCACGACCTTGGGGACGTAGAGCGCGGCCTGGGACGCCTCGGCGCGCTCGATGAGGTCGAGGAGCATGCCGAGCTGGATCGGCGCGTCGAACGGCTTCGCGCGCTTCGTGAGGACGACGACGAAGTCGGGCGGCGCGGTCGGGAGCGGCTCGCCGTCCTCGTCGAAGAAGTCGCGGTTCGTCCGCCAGTCGATCACGTGGACCGAGACGTCGTACTCGCCGGGCTCGGCCTTCCAGTAAGCGCCCGTGTCCGGGATGTTGAGGACGCGGTCGCCGACGCCGTCGCCCGGCAGGCGCTCGGCCGCGCCGCAGAAGATGTCCTCGCCGCCGAGCTGGATCCCGAGCGTGCCGACGACGCCCTTCGCGAGCTTCTGCTCGATCTCGGTGAGGACCCCGTCGAGCGAGAGGCGGCAGGAGTAGCGGCCCTCCTTGCCGATCGGGAAGAGGGCGAGCTTCCCTTCGAGCACCTCGGGGACCTCGAGCACCGAGGAGCCCTCGCGCCACCAGGTCTTCGGCTGGCGCGTCCGGTGAGCGAGCGCCTTCGGGTCGAAGACCGCGAGCGTCCCGAGGTCCGTCTCGAAGGGGACCGGCTTCACTGGATCGTTTCCCCCTGCGCCGCGACCGCGAGGCCGCTCATGGGCTTGTCGTCGGCGCCGAGGATCTCGTACTTGCCCGCGCTGCTGAACGCGACCGGCCAGGTCGAGCCAGGCTTGAGCTGCGCCCACACGCCCGGTTCGGCGCGGAGCGTCTTCGGCCCGGCCTCCTGGCTCGTGAAGGAGACGAGGTAGAGCTCGGTGCGCCTCCCCTCGCGCTCCTTGCCCTTGAAGGCCGGCGTCGGCCACGCGGGTGGGACGTCGGCGCCGCCCTTGGCGCGGTCGGTGCGGACGACCCGCCACTTGTCGATCGTGTAGTAGTAGCGCTCGCGGTAGACGGGCTCCTCCACGATGTTCGGGACCTGCCGCGTGCCGTGGCGGTTCTCGTAGACGGGCTCGTCCTTGTAGACGTCCTCGAAGTGGCCGTTCCCGAGGTCGCGGTGGCCGGTCTTCACCTTCTTCGTGCCGGTCTGGACGCGCTCGGTGAACTGCTCGGTCTTCGTGCCGCGCTGGACCTTGCGGGTGCCGTCCTGCTCGCGGCGGTGGGAGACCTCGTAGGCCCCCTGCGGCGCGTTGTCCCAGGCCGACTCCTTGGTCGGGAGGAAGTCCTCGACGTCGATCGTGCGCTGCCACTGCGCGGAGGCGACCGTGGCCGTGCCCGACTTCGTGCGGAACATGAAGAAGCCGCACGTGCAGCACATGAGGAGCATGAGCGCGAGGACGCCGAGCACGACCGGGCTCATCGGCTTGCCCGGCTGAGGCGGCCGCTGCTGGGGCGGCATGGGCGGCGGAGCCGGCGCCTGGCCGGCGAGCGGGATCACGCCGCCGGACTTCCGCTGCTTCTCGCTCTTGGGCGCGCCGCAGCCGGTGCACGTCGCGGACGCCTGCGGGCTCGTGTTGCTGCAGAACTCGCAGATCCAGTCGGCGCCGCCCTTGGCCTTCGCGAGCTGGGCCGCGTCCGTGACCTCCTCGGCGTTCTCGTCGAGGAAGAACTTCACGTTCGCATCGCGAGTCGTGCCGCACTGCCCGCACTGGGTCTCCGCGCCGCGGTTGACCGTGCTGCAGCTCGGGCACTTCCACTTGCCTTCGCGGATCGCCATGAGTTCGCTCCTCGAGCGCGAAATCCTACACTCTCGGGCGATGGACTTCTTCGAGGACGCGCGGAAGGACGTGGAGGAGAGGCTCGGCGTCTCGCTGAGAGGCGAGCCGCCCGAGGTGATCACCGCGCCGACGGACGACGAGTTCGTGAAGCGGCACGAGGAGCTCACGGGCTCGAAGCCGCTCGACTGGGTGCTCGCGGTCGCGGTGCCGCAGAAGAACGTGCTCCTCCTGCGCGGGAGCCGCCTCAACGCGGGGTCGAACTTCGCGGGGCCGACGCTGCGGCACGAGATCGGCCACCTCGTCCTCGCGCGCGTCGCGAAGCGGAGCGGCCAGGCGCTCCCGAGGTGGCTCGAGGAGGGGCTCTGCGAGCACGCGGCCGGCGTCGCTCTCTCGCGCGAGGAGGAGCTCGAGCTCGGAGCGGCCGCGCGCTTCGGGCGGCTCGAGTCGCTCGAGCAGCTCGCCGCGACCTTCCCGCCGCACGCGCCGCAGGCCCAGCGCGCCTACCTCGTGAGCCGCGCCTTCGTCGCCTTCCTCGACCGCCGCGCGAAGCCCGAGGGCGCGAAGGGGATCGTCTTCCTCATCGAGCGGCGCGAGGGCGTCTCCGATGCGATCGCCCACGCGACGGGCATGACGCCGCGCGAGGCCGAGGCCGAGTGGCGGCGCGAGCTCGCGGCGAAGCACTCGATCGGCGAGGCGCTCTTCCGCTCGCCGGAGGTCTGGTCGTCGCTCCTCGGCGGCGTCGCGCTCCTCGCGTTCATCGCGTGGCGGCTCCTCGCGAAGCGGAGGAAAAGGCGGCGAAGTTGACGGAGTCGCCGTTTAGACGTAGTCTAATTCCATGGTCAGGACAGGAGTGAAGGACATGTACCGCAGCCCGAGCCGCCTCTCCGAGAGCGCTCGCAAGAAGATCGCCGAGGCCCTCCACCAGCCGCTCCTCGAGGGCCTCGACCTGCACTCGCAGATCAAGGTCGCCCACTGGAACATCAAGGGGCCGCACTTCAGCTCGCTGCACCCTCTCTTCGAGACGTTCGCCATCGCCCTCGCGACCTTCAACGACTCGGTCGCCGAGCGCGCCGTCACCCTCGGCTCGACGGTCCCGGGCACGGCCCGCCAGGTCGGGAAGGCCTCGCGCCTCGACGACCTGCCGAAGGACGTGGTCCGCGACCTCGAGCTCGTCGCGCTCCTCGCGGAGCGGATCGAGACCTACCTCGACGGCGTCCGCGCGGCGCGCGCCGTCGCCGAGAAGCAGGGCGACCCGGACACCGAGGGGCTCCTGACGGACATCGTCACGGAGTTCGAGAAGCACGCGTGGTTCCTCCACGCGACGGCGGGTTAGAGGACGCGGTTCTTGACGATGAGCGCGAGCCCCTCGCCGCGCTCCGCGGCCGTCGCGAAGGCCTTGAGGAACCGCTCCCACGCCGCGCAGTAGGTGTCGAGCTCGTCCTCGTCCACGGAGATCGAGAGCGCGGAGATGTCCTGGACGCGCGGGTTCAGGCGCTGCACGTCGTTCGAACGGAGGAGCCCGAGGATCGTGTCGGAGGCGGGCTCCTCGCTCTCGTCCTTCGCCCAGGGCTCGAGGCCGTAGCCGAGCTCGAGGCCGAGGAGCGGCCCGCGGAGGTCGCGGTCGGCGGCGCCGCCCGCGACGCGCGCCGGCGTCCGGTCGAGGAGGTCCACCGGCTTCCCGACGACGCACGACTGGAAGAGCGCGCGGAACACGTCGGCGTCCGCCTCGCCCGCG
>CAZYLP010000336.1:0-8945 GCA_964648345.1 uncultured Planctomycetota bacterium | reverse complement strand
GACTCTAGCGTCGTCCCTCCCGCGCTCGTCGCGCGCCTCCGCGCGAGCGCGGCGCGCGCTAGCGCCTCCGGCGCGCCGCCTCCGAGCCGCGTCTCGAGCTCGAACGCCTCGGTCGCGCCCGCGAGGTCTCCGCGCTCGAAGAGGACCTCGCCGAGCACGCGGGCCGCGTGGGGAGCCTGCGGCGCGAGCGGGCAGTCGGCGAGGACCGGCGCGAGGACCGAGGGGTCCGCGAACTTCACGCCCTCCTTGAAGCGCGCGGCCCCGCGCGCTTCCTGGCGCTTCACGACGAGCGCCCACTCGGGCGACGCGTCCTGCTCCGAGAGGACGAGCGCGATCCCGGGCGCGACCGAGACGGTCGCGTCGCCGCTCCGGATCCGGATGAGGGCCGTCGGGTCGTCGCCGAGCGCGTCCATGGCGTCCGGTCCCATGTCGGGCTCGTGGGCCCTGTAGCCGCGGCGGCGCTCGTGCTCGCTCTCGCGCTCGGGCTCCGTCGGCGGCTCGGGCTCGTCCCACCCGGCGATCGCGCGGAAGGCCGCGGCCGGGTCGAAGCCGAGGTGAAGCGAGATGAACCCCAGGCGGAGCGAGATCGCGACCTCCGTCGGGCGGTTCAGGCGGTAGGGGTCGCGCTCCTTGTTGATGTCCCCGAGGTAGAGGAGCGCGGGGATCAGGCCCTCGTAGCGGTCGCGGTCGATGCGCTCCTTGTCGTTGTTGAGCACCTCGAGCCGGCCGACGAGCGGGAAGGCCGCCTCGCCGGACTTGGCGCCGCCCGGGACGCCGTAGACCGTGCCCCACTCGTAGGAGCCGCCGATCATGGCGCCCACGTCGACCACGCCGACGCGCGCGTTCGCTCCGAGGCCGAGGCCGAGGCCGGCCTGGGCGCGGAAGGCGCTGCAGCCCGCGAGCGAGCTCGCGAGGACGACGAGCGCGGCGGCGGCGATCCGGGAGCGCCTCATCGCTCCGCCTCGAGCGGGATCCCCGTGCGCGGGTCGAGCCGCACGACGCGGTCACGCCCCGAGTACGCGAACGCGTTCACGAACCGATCCGTGCGCCACTCGAGGGTGGTCGGCGTCACTCGGACGCGCGGCCCCTCGAGGGCCGGTCCGTAGAGCGGACCGCACTCCATGGGGATCCGCTTCGGGATGTGCCGGCTCGGGAAGCCGAACGCCCACTCGAGGCGTCCCGTCCGCGCCGAGAGCGCCGAGGCCCGCGCGCGCTCGATGAGGAAGATCCGCCCGTGAGCGAGGACGGCCGCGTTGTGGGAGTCCACGGCGCCGAGGCGCGACGGCACGGCGTATTGCCACTGACGGCCACCCTCCTCGTCGACCGCGACGATCGCGAGGGGAGGGGACGACGCGCTGACGGCGAGGAACGCGAGCCCGTGGGCCGAGCCGAGGAGGCGGACGCTCGTGACACCGCCCGTCTCGGGCGCGACCGCGGTGTAGACCCACGCGACCTCGCCCGAGGATCGCCGCGCCCTCACCGTGTGGCGGTCGGCGGTGAGCCGGTACGGGCCCAGCTCGACGGCGGCCGGGCTCGACTCGAGGACCGGCGCCGGCGCCGCGCGCTCGAGGAGGTTCGACGCGACCCGGACGCGCGCCTTCGCCGCGGCCTGTTCCTCCGGGATGGCGAGCTTCGACTCGAGCTCGAACGCCTCGACGGACGCGACGAGCTCGCCTTGCTCGAGCCTGAGCTCGCCGAGGAGACGCGCCGCGTCCCTCGCCTGGGGCGCGATCGGGTAGGCCGCGAGGGCGCGCTCGAGGCGGTCGGCGTCGTGGGTGCGCGCGGCCTGCTCGAAGTCCCGCGCGCCCCGGGCGCCTTGCCGCCGCGCGACCGCCGCCCACTCGCCGTCCACTCCCTGGTCGCGACGAGCGAGGCCCGCGGACATGACGAGCGCGATCGCCGGAGCGACCGCGACGCCGCCCGTCTCTCCCGAGCGAATGCGGATGAGCGCCGACGTGTCGCCGAGGAGGCCGTCCACCGCGACGGGGCCCGGGTCCTCGTCGTAGGCGCGCACCCCGTCGTCTCCATCCTCGCCGGCGCGGGCGGCGCGCCGGCCCGGCCGCGGCGGCTTCGTGATGGGCGGCTCGGGCTCCTCCGTGCCGAGGATCAGGCGCCCGAGGACGGCCGGGTCGAAGCCGAGGTGGAAGGAGACGAGGCCGAGCCGCGCTCCGACCGCGATCTCGGTCGGGCGGTTCAGCTTGAGCGCGTCGCTCTCGCGGGGCGCCCGGGCGAGGAGGAGCGCGGGGACGACCCCCTCGTAGCGCTGGCGCCACGCGGGCTCCTTCTTGAAGCGGTGCTCCTCGAAGCGCACGACGACCGGGAAGCCGAGCTCGTTCGTCCGGTGGCCGCCCGAGAGGCCGTAGCACGTGCCCCACTCGTAGGACGTGCCGGCCGCGGCGCCCACGTCGAGGACGCCGAGGCGCGCCGTCGCGCCGAGACCGATGCCGAAGCCCGCCGAGGCCCGGAACGCGCTGCAACCCGCCGAAGAGCTGGCGAGGACGACGAGCGCGGATGCGGCGGCGATGCGCTTCAAGCACCCCGACTCTCTCACGGTGCCGTCGCTTCGTCGAGGCCGGGTAGAATCGCGCCGTGCTCGACGAAGCGAGCGGCGAAGACGACGCTCCGACGACGCCTCGTGCCGACCGCGGATGGTGGCTCGCGGTCGAGTACGGCGTCGTCACGAAGCAGAACCGCTTCGAGAAGAAGCTCGAGAAGCTGAGGAAGCTCGGCTCCATGAAGGAGCTCCTCGAGCCGGGCGGGCGGATCGTCTACAGGAACCTGTTCCGCGAGGACCAGGTGCGCGAAGCGTGGACGCTCCACGCCGAGCTCACGCCGTGGAAGAGCCAGCTCAGCTGGTACCTCAACGGCGAGGAGGTCTCCTTCAAGGACGCGCAGGAGATCCTCTGGTGTGCCGGCTTCTTGAAGACGGAGCGGCCCTGCCGCGGCACCGTGCCCGAGGGGAAGGGCGGCGAGAAGAAGACCCAGGCCTTCGCGATCGGCTGTGACCGGCAGATCTCGATCGCACCCTCGGGCTTCGAGGACAAGGAGGGCGACAAGCGGCACGTCCTCACCTTCGCGAAGGTGGACGAGGGCGGGATCCTCCGCTTCGACCGCGCGGCCATGGCCGCGTTCCTCGCGGCGGGGCAGCGCAACAGCCGCTGCCCGCTCTCGCCGGCGCGCGACCCCGACGCGCTCGCCGCGGTCTTCCAGGACGTGAGCGTCCGCGCCCTCGGGTGGCCCGTCGCCCTCGAGATGGGCGCCGCGCTCAAGAAGAAGCTCGGCGCCTCCTCGCTCGAGGCCGAGCACGGCTTCGTCTTGAAGAAGGGCGCGAAGGAGCTCGAGGAGTACGCGCCCGTCGAGCTGCGCTGGGCGAGCGGTGAGGTGGAGGTCCGGCACGCGCAGGACTTGCGCGGCGGCTCGATCGCGCGACAGGTGCGGGTGGGGAAGCGCGTCGAGGGCGTGCTCGAAGGGGGGGCCCGATTGCGCGGAGTGCGGATCGAGGAAGGCTACGTCAAGGTCGCCGAGCTCGGCGGCCGCTACGAGGTCGAGCAGCGCTTCGTGCTCGCGACGCGCTTCCACCTCGGGATCCAGGACGACCCGGCGAAGTACGAGGGCTACGAGGTCGGGACCGTCCCGAAGCCGAGCCCCGAGTACGAGAAGTGGATCGCGAACGTGCTGGAGTCGCTCCCGTGACCCGAAGACCGCGAAAGTCCGCGCCCAACGAGCCGCTCTCGCCGCTCGGCGCCGACATCTCGGCGCACATCCGCGCGCGCTTCCCCGTGCTCTACCTCGTCACCTGGGAGGAGGAGCGCGCGATCCGCGACCTCGACGCGGTCGCGATCGAGCTCAGGAAGATGCTCCTCGTCTGGACCGAGACCACGGGCCTCGCGAACATCGCGCTCCCGAACGAGGCGCCCGATCGCAAGCTCCGCGACCCGCTCGCGGTGCTCGACCACATCGCCCTCTCCGAGCGGGACGCGATCTTCGTCCTCCTCGACTTCCACGCTCACGTCGAGACGCCGGCGATCCGCCGCCGGCTCCGCGACCTCGGGCGTCTCCTCGAAGCATCGAACAAGACCGTCGTCATCGTCGCGCCGCGCATGGTCCTGCCGCCCGAGCTCTCGAAGGAGCTCACGGTCATCGACGTGCCGCTCCCCGCCCGCGCCGAGCTCGAGCAGCACCTCGACGCCGTGATCGGGCGCCTCGACGAGCAGCACCGCGCGAACGTGGACCTCGGCAAGCGCGACAAGGAGGACCTCGTCCGCTCGGCGCAGGGCATGACGTTGAAGGAGCTCGAGCAGACGCTCGCCCTCGCGCTCGTCGAGCGGGGCCGTCTCGACAAGGAGACGATCCCCGTCGTCCTGAAGGAGAAGGAAGGGATCATCAAGAAGTCCACGGTCCTCGAGTACGTCCGCTGGGACCAGGGTCTCGAGGACCTGGGCGGGCTGGATCTCCTGAAGGAGTTCCTCGAGAGCCGCCGCGAGGCGTTCACCGAGCGCGCCCGGGCGTTCGGCCTCCCGCCGCCCAAGGGGATCTGCCTCATCGGAGTGCAGGGTTGCGGGAAGTCGCTCGCCGCGAAGGCGGTCTCGCGGTTCTACCGGCTCCCGCTCCTCCGCATGGACATGGGCCGCGTCTTCGCGGGGCTCGTCGGCCGCTCCGAGGAGAACAGCCGCGTCGCGCTCAAGCTCGCCGAGAGCGTCGCGCCCTGCGTCCTCTGGATCGACGAGCTCGAGAAGGCGTTCTCGGGCACCGGCTCCTCGAACGTCTCCGACGCCGGCACGACGGCGCGCGTGATCTCGCACATCACGACGTGGCTCCAGGAACGATCGAGCGAGGTCTACGTCGTCGCGACGGCGAACGACATCTCCCAGCTCCCCCCCGAGCTCGTCCGCAAGGGGCGCTTCGACGAGGTCTTCTTCGTGGACCTCCCGGCTCCCAAGGAGCGCGAGGAGATCTTCAGGATCCACCTGAAGAAGCGTGGCCGCGTCCCCGAGGAGTTCGACCTCGTGACCCTCGCCGAGCTCGCCCGCGGCTTCTCCGGCGCCGAGATCGAGGAGGCCGTGATCTCCGGCCTCTACGAGGCCTTCGCCGCGCGGCGGCCGCTCGAGACGCGCGACATCTCGAAGTCCATCGAGCGGTCCGTCCCGCTCAGCGAGACCATGCACGAGCGCGTCGCGGGGCTGCGCTCCTGGGCGGAGGGGCGCGCGCGTCGCGCGTCGTCGGCCGTCGATCTCAATCTTGCCTCCGAGTCGCCGGGGAGACGCCGGACCCGATGACCTGGTAGACTCCGGCCCCTCGCAAGAACGAGAACGCCCCCCGTGATCGATTACGACCCGCACTACTGGTACAAGCACTTCTTCAGCATCAAGGGCTCGATGGCCCGCGAGATCGTCGGGCGCGTCATCGGGAGCACCCTCTACGCCGTGCTCGCGGTCTTCCTCTGGTGGCGGTACGAGATCGGCGGGATCCCGGACAAGGGCCACGCGCTCATCGGCGTCTCGCTCGGCCTCCTCCTCGTCTTCCGCACGAACGCCTCCTACGACCGCTTCTGGGAGGGTCGGAAGCAGTGGGGCGCGATCGTCAACGAGACCCGCAACCTCGGGCGTCAGGCCGCGATCTACATGGCGAAGGACCCCGAGCTCGCGAAGACGATGGTCCGCTGGACGATCGCCTTCCCCTGGGCGGTCATGCACGGCCTCCGCGGCTCGAAGGGCATCGGCGAGCCGAAGAACCTGCCGCCCGAGGAGACGGCCGACATCCTCGCCGGGCACCACCTGCCGCAGGCGATCGCGCTCAAGATCTCGCGCCTGATCCAGATCGGCCGCGAGCGGAACCTCTACCCCGACTACGTGCAGATGGCGCTCGACCAGAACGTCCAGCTGCTCATCGACTACATGGGCGCATGCGAGCGGATCCACAAGACGCCGCTCCCCTTCGCCTACGTCGTGCACCTCCGGCGCATGCTCGTCGTCTACTGCGTGACGTTGCCTTTCGCGCTCGTGCAGACCTTCGGTTACGTGACGATCCCCGTCACGTTCCTCGTCGCTTACTCGCTCTTCGGCATCGAGGAGATCGGAGTCGAGATCGAGGACCCGTTCGGCTTCGACGACAACGACCTGCCGCTCGAGCGGATCTGCGGGACGATCGAGAAGGATCTCCGCGCCATCATGGAGAAGCACCTGGGAGGAGACCGTTGACGAACTTCGACCCCTCGGCCGCCAAGCCGCGCCTCGAGGCACTCTGGGACCTCGACGCCGAGTTCGGCATGGAGCGGGGCCAGTTCCACGTCTACCTGAACGAGATCGTGAGCGACCGCTACACGCTCGTGAAGGGGCTCCAGCTCCTCCGCGACGAGCTCCAGTTCGCGGCGGTGAAGAACTCCTCCTCGAAGGGCGACATCGTCGCGTGCGGCGTGGACATGGGCCTCGCGAGCGTCGTCACGACGCTCGCGAGCACGAACTGCGGGGACCGCATCCACCAGGGGCAGGCGACGCAGAACTACGCGAACTCGGTCGCCTCGCGCTTCGCGACGCTCTCCGAGATCGGCGAGCTCAAGGTCGAGGCCTTCTCGCCGACGGGCGGGGGCACGGACGACGGCGCGACGCTCGCGCACGTGACGGTCGCGCACCAGCTCGACGACACGCTCAGGAAGCTCCTCTACCAGGGCAACAAGCAGTCGTTCTACCTCGTCAACATCGACCTGAAGACGCACTGCGGCCGCCTCGACGAGGAGGGGAAGACGACCTTCGGCCGCACGCGCGAGTCACCCTTCCGCGAGCCCCGCGCCGCGTGCGGCGCGCTCGCCGGCACGCTCGCCCACTTCGACGCGGCGAACGGCGTCCACGCGCGCATCAAGCGCGACCTCGGCGAGGACAACCACGCCTTCCTCTCGTCGAACAAGATCGCCACGGCGGACGGCGCCGACGCGACGCTCGCCGTCGCGGCCGCGATCGTCGCGGTGCGCGGCATGCTCAACACGGCGAAGGCGTGCGCGTCCGAGATGGACGAGCGCGGCGTCGCGCACGTGACCGCCAGCATCACGGTCAACAGGCCGTCCCAGGACGACACGATCATCTATCTCGGCCGGAGCACCGTCTTCAACGGCGAGATCAAGACGCAGGGCTTCGGGACGGACGCGCGGAAGTACACGGCGTCGTTCGTGGACCACCCGGGCGACCGGCGGCTCCTCCTGAGCTACGACAAGACGCCGCGCGACCAGTTCAAGGTCGTCACCGAGACCTACAAGCCGAAGCGTGGCGCCTTCCACACCGACGTCTTCGACTAGAGGTCTCGCGGGTTACAGTAGTCTCTCCAGTGAACCCGGAACCCAAGCAGGCGGCGGCCAAGGAGTCTCCTCGCAAGCGCTCGCCCGGCGAGCGCTTCGAGTGGATCGAGACCGAGGCGCCGAAGAAGAAGCCCGTCGCCGCCGCGCAAGGAGCGCGCGCGGAGGCGGCGCGCCGGTGCCCGCGCTGCGGCTGGCTCGACGCGGTCACGGAGCTCGAGTGCTTCCGCTGCGGCCACGTCTTCGCGGCCGAGGAGGCCGAGGAGCAGCGCACCGCCGTCGAGTTCGCGCACGCGATCGCGAAGGCCACGGCCGACAAGCGCCGCGTGAAGGTGCTCGACCCGGCCGCGCTCTTCGCGCCCGGCGAGAACGACCCGCCCGACGAGCTCTTCCTCCGCCGCCGCTCGGCGCAGGAGAGCCTGATCCCGGGCTTCGAGAAGCTCCTCGCGCTCACGCACGTGAACCCGGAGATCTTCAAGGACTACGTCCACCAGCGCACCGTCGCCGAGAAGGCGCTCCGCGACATGGGCGGCGCCGCGCTCCTCGCGGACGAGACGGGCCTCGGCAAGACCATGGAGGCGGGGATCATCGCCGCCGAGCTCATCGTCCGCGGCCTCGTGAAGACGGTCCTCGTCGTCGTGCCCGCGTCGCTCTCGCATCAGTGGCGCGAGGAGATGCACGAGAAGTTCGCGCTCGACTTCAAGATCGTCCGCTCGGGCGAGGACCTCGTGGACGACCCGCCGCTCAGGATCGCGAGCTACACCGTGATCCGCGGCGAGCGGCTCGGGAAGCTCCTCCGCGAGAAGCCGGTGGACCTCCTCGTCTGCGACGAGGCGCACCACCTGAAGAACCGGGGCACGAAGCAGTACCGGGCGGTGAACCGGATCCAGAAGAAGTACGTGCTCCTCCTCTCGGCGACGCCGTTCCACAACAAGCTCGTCGAGCTCAAGAGCCTGATCGACGTGCTCAAGCCCGGCCTCCTCGGCTCGACGCGCGCGTTCAACAAGCAGTACGTCGATCCGAAGGACCCGCGCCGGCCGCGGAACGTGCACCACCTCCGCGCGCTCCTCGGCGAGGTGCTCATCCGCAACCGCCGCCACGAGGTCTCGGTCAAGCTCCCGCCGCGCCGAGCGGTCACCTACCACCTCGAGCTCGGCCCCGAGGAGCGGAGCTACTACGACGACCTGTCGGAGTTCATCCGCAACGAGGTCCGCGACCGCATGGCCGAGGCCGCGTCCGTGCGGCACGACGGCAAGAAGTACAGCACGATCCTCGCGCTCGTGAACCTCCAGCGCGAGCTCACCTCCTCGATGCCGGCGGTCGAGAAGACGGTGCGCAAGATGCTCGAGCGCGACGAGATCTCGGGTCCGATCGCGAAGAAGCTCGAGGCCTTCGCCGAGCGCGCGCGCACGATCGAGGCGTGGCGCAAGGGCGACGCGACGATCGAGGTCCTGAAGCGCTTCCCGGGTCAGTTCGTGATCTTCTGCGAGTACCTCGCGACGATCGACAAGCTCGTCGGCCGCCTCGCCGCGGACGGGATCGACGCCGTCGCGTTCCACGGCGGCCTCGGCGCCGACGGCAAGCAGCGCGCCCTCGAACGCTTCAAGGCGGGCGCGCGCGTCCTCGTCGCGTCGCGGGCCGGCGGCGAAGGTCAAAACATCCA
>CAZYLP010000335.1:0-8963 GCA_964648345.1 uncultured Planctomycetota bacterium | reverse complement strand
CGCCGCGGCCATGAGCGCGGCGCCGAGCGGATCGGGCGCCGTGAGCCCGGGCGCGGTGAGCCCGACGAGTGCGCACAGCGCGACGACGAGGCCGAGCCACTCGAGCGCTCGCGGCCGCTCGCCCTTGAGGATGCCCCAGACGATCATCGTGAGCTGGACCGCGCCGAAGAGGATGAGTGCTCCCTGGCCGGCGAGGAGCCGCGTGTAAGCGAGCGAGAACGGCACGGCATAGATGCCGAGGGCCACGGCCCCGCTCCATGATCCGCCACGACGCGACTCGCGATCGAGGCTCGCGCGGACGAGGAGGGCGAGCACGACCGCGCCCGAGACGATCCGCACCGTGTTGAAGGTGATCGGGTCGATCGACTTCGAGGCGAGCGCGAGCCGGCAGAGGAGCGAGTTGCCCGCGAAGCCGCAGAGAGCGGCGACCGTGAGCGCCGCGGTCCGGTACGCGCTCACGGCCGGCGCCGGACCCAGAGAGTCGCGCGCGTGGAGTGGCTCTCGAGGCGCGCCCGGAGCTCGTAGCCGCGCTGGTGGAGGAGCGCCTCAGTCTTCGCCATGGCCCCGATCCGCGAGTGATCGAAGACGACCCAGAGCCGCTCCGTGCCCGCGAAGGCGCGCTCGATGTCGGCCGCGAGCTCGCCGCTCCGCAGCCACTCGGTGTTGGTCGCGACCGGAGCGGGCCACGGCTGCCGCCGCGTCTTGTGCGCGAACATGGGCCGCGCCTGCGCCTCGACGTAGAGCTTGTCGCCCGGGCTCATCGCGACGCGGAGCTGCTCGAGGATCCCGGGCACGTCCTCGAAGTACCACTCGCGCGCCTTCGGAAGCCCGTGGCCCGCGGCGCCGACGAGGAGCGCCGCGAGGAGCGCGGCCACGAGGTTCGCTCGCCGGCCGAGCGCGTCGAGCCCGCACGCCGCGAGGAGGAAGAGCCCGGGCGCGAGCGGCAAGCAGTGCCGGATCGGACCGAACGGATGCGCGTGGAGCCCGGCCGCGGCGAGGAGCGCGACGAACGGCCCGAGCGCGACGAGGACGAGCCGGCCCCGTCCGAGCGCGGAGAACGCGCACACCGCGAGGAGGAGCGCGACGATCGGCGCGGGCACGCCGCAGACGACCCACCCGCCGAGCGCGGGCACGTTCGCGCGCGCGAAGGAGAGCGCGTCTCCCGGCCGGTAGAAGGCGCTCTCGAGGAAGCCGCCGCCTGCTCCGCGCGTGCCGAGCTGCGCCGGGAGGAGGAGAAGCGCCGCGGGGAGCACGAGGAGCGCGGTCCCTCCGAGCGCGAGGAGCGTGCGCCGGTCCCTCCGCGCGACGGCGAGCTGCACGAAGAAGACGACGACCGCCGAGGTCCACAGCGTGAGGACGCTCGCGGCCGACGCGAGGGCGAGGCTCACGACTCCGCGGCCGGGCGCGGCGGCGAGGAGCGCGAAGATCGCGAGGAGCCCGAGCGAGTAGGGGCGTGCTTCGCGCGAGTAGAAGACGAAGGGCGGCGAGATCGCGACGAGCGCCGCGAGGATCACGCCCGCGCGCGCGCTCGACCACCGCTTCCCGGCCACGAAGGCGACCGCGATCGACGCGACGCCCGCGAGGAAGGACGGGAGTCGGAGGAGCCACTCGTCGTCGCCCGCGTGGAGGAGCGCGCTCACGACGAGCGCGTGCGCGGGCGGCATGCGATCCGCGGTCGCGAGCTTCTCGAGGACGGGCCCCTTCGCGATCTCGAGCGTCTGGATCTCGTCGAACCAGAGCGGCCGGCCCGCGAGGAGCGGCAGGCGCGCGAGCGCGCCCACCAGCACGAGGACGAGGACGAGCGCCCTTACCAGCGGCCCGCCTTCGGCAGGGAGGCGAGCATGTGCTCCTTGAAGTACTTCACGAGCGTCGGCGCGTACTCGGTGAAGCGCGGGCAGCGGACGCCCGTCCCCTCGAGGGCCTTCACCGTGTTCGGGCACACCCAGTCCACGGGGTAGACCGAGTAGTCGAAGCTCTGCTTCGGGATCCCCGTCACCTTCGCCATGCCCGGCATGTAGAAGAGCGGCTTGAAGAACCCGGGCGGCAGGTGCGCGAAGGGGCGCGGCTTCGAGAAGGCGTCCGAGGAGACGTCGAAGAACTCGTCGAACGTGAGGGGCGCCGGGTCGGCGAGCGCGAAGACGCGTCCGATCGAGGAGGGCTTCGCGAAGAGCGTCGTGAGCGCGTCGATCACGAAGTCGATCGGGACCATGTGGAACTTCGCGCTGCTCTGCGCGGCGAGGCGGTGGAGCCCCTTGTTGATCATGAGGAACGCGTAGTACGGGCCGTCGATCTTCTCCGCCTCGCCCGTCTTCGAGTCGCCCACGATCACGGAGGGGCGGAAGATCACCGTCGGGATCCGGCCCCAGCGGCCGCGGACCTCGGCCTCGGCGAGGTACTTGGTGGACTCGTAGTGGTTCTTGAAGCCCTGGCGGAGGTCGAAGTCGTCCTCCGTGAAGACGCCGATGTGGTCGCCCGAGACGGCGCAGGTGGAGATGTAGGCGAGCTTCTTGAAGTTCGGCGCGCCGTCCAGGAAGTCGAGGACGTTCCGCGTCCCCATGACGTTCACGCGCATGCCCACGTCCTCGGCGAGCGCGAGGCTGTAAGCGGCGGCGATGTGATACGCCTGCGTCATCCGCTCGCGGAGCCCGTCGTGGAGCGACTTGTCGAGCGCGAGCCCGCGGGCCGTGATGTCGCCCGTCACGAGCTTCGTCTTCGCGCGGAGCGGTTCGTCGAGCTTCGCGACGGCGTCCTCCGCGCCCTTGCGGAAGTGTTCCTGGACGAGGAAGACGACCTCGTCCACGGAGGGGTCGGCCAGGACCTTCTTCGCGATCCGCTTGCCGACGAACCCGGGGAACCCGGTGAAGAAGACGACCTCACCCATAGGCCGAGAAAGTAACATGGTGGCCCATGCCCCATCACATTGCCGACCTGGCGCGCCTGCCGGCCTCGGAGCTCGAGCGGATCATCCTCTACGGCGAGACGCCCGACTTCGCGGCGCTCGACGGCTACACGTTCCGCGGCGCGAACATCACCATGCCCGGCTCGCTCATGTTCCCGCGCTTCGCGAAGGGGTTCTACACCGAGAACGGCCGCCGCATGGGCTACAACCTCCCCGTCGAGCGCGGGCCCGCGGACTACACGGGCAACGGCGTCGGGATCCCGTGGAAGACGAAACCCGCCGAGGGCGCGAAGGCGTTCGGCTTCTACGAGGTCTGCTCGCTCAAGGTCGGCGAGAAGAACGCGCGCTATCCGAACGCGGTGCTCCTCGATTACGGGAAGGGCGGGAACGCGGTCTATCAGGCCGAGCGGCTCCTCCGGGACTTCGTCGTGCAGGTCGAGCCGAACAATCCGGACCTGTATCTCGGGACGGCTTACCTCGACCTCGGCGTGTGGGTCCCCGTCGGCTACTTCGCGATCGAGCGCTGGCAGAAGGGCTCGTCGAAGCCGCGTTGATCGCCGGAAACTCGACAGCACTTGCCCGCGATGTCGTCTCGAGGAGACAACATGTGAGGTCGAGGGCCAGCCCGTGGGGAAGAACAAGAAGAACAAGAAGCAGGCTTCCTTCTCGAAGCCGGCCGCAGCACCGAAGACGAAGCTGACCGTCGAGCGCATCGACGAGTGGCGGATTCGCATCCCGCGCACGGGCGGCATGAACGCCGACGGGATCGTCTACGCCGACGAGCGCATCGAGAAGCTCATCGGTGAGGACCAGGCGCTCCAGCAGGTGGCAAATGTAGCTCATCTGCCTGGAATTGTCGGCCAGAGTTTGGCAATGCCCGACATACATTGGGGCTATGGATTTCCTATCGGAGGTGTGGCAGCATTCGACGAGGAGCGTGGCGGAGTTGTAAGTCCCGGCGGGGTCGGCTTCGATGTGAATTGTGGGGTAAGGCTTCTCCAAACAAATATCACCAAGGAACGCATCGAAGGCCGCACGAAGGAGCTCGCCGATCTCCTCTACCACTCGATCCCCTCGGGCGTCGGCGCCTCGCGCAAGGACTACCCGATCGACGAGGGCAAGCTCCGCGCGATCATGACGGGCGGCGCGCCCTACCTCGTCGGCGAGGGCTTCGGCCGCGAGCGCGACCTCCTGTTCATCGAGGAGGGCGGCAAGTTCTCCGGCGCCGAGCCGGCCCAGGTCAGCCAGCGCGCCTTCGAGCGCGGCCTCGGCCAGCTCGGGACGCTGGGCTCGGGTAACCACTTCGTCGAGGTCGGCTGGATCGACGAGGTCTACGACGAGGCGACGGCGCAGGCCCTCGGCATCGCCAAGGGCAACATCTCGGTGATCGTCCACACCGGCTCGCGCGGCTTCGGCCACCAGATCTGCACGGACTTCATCGACGTCATGGACGCCGCCGTCAGGAAGTACAAGTTCGAGCTCCCCGATCGCCAGCTCTGCTGCGCTCCGATCGGCTCGCCCGAGGGCATCGCCTACATGAAGGCGATGAGCTGCGCCGTCAACTACGCCTTCGCGAACCGCCAGCTCATCACGCACTGGATCCGCCGCGCGTTCACCGATCTGCTCGGCCGCGACGACCAGGAGCTCGGCCTCGATGTCGTCTACGACGTCTGCCACAACATCGCGAAGTTCGAGGAGCACAAGGTCGGCAACGTCACGAAGCGCCTCTGCGTCCACAGGAAGGGCGCGACGCGCGCCTTCCCACCGGGCCACCCGAAGACGCCCCAGGCGTACCAGAAGACGGGCCAGCCGGTCCTGATCCCGGGCGACATGGGCCGCTACAGCTACGTCCTCGTCGGGACCGAGAAGGCCGCCGCCGAGACGTGGGGCTCGACCTGCCACGGAGCGGGCCGCGTCCTCTCTCGCGGAGCCGCGGACCGCGCCGCGAAGGGGCGGAACATCACGGCCGAGCTCGCGAGCAAGGGGATCCACGTCCGTGCGGCTTCGAGGGCGACCGTCGTCGAGGAGATGCCCGAGGCCTACAAGGACGTCCTCGAGGTCGTGAACGTCGTCCACGGCGCCGGGATCGCCACGAAGGTCGCGCGCCACCGGCCGCTCGCGGTCGTGAAGGGCTGACCCTCCCCGGGCGGTCAGGGCACAATGGCCGTCATGACCGCGTCGAAGGAGGTCCCGCTCCTCGCCTGCGTCGGCCCGACCGGCCGGGCCGGGACGCTCAAGATCGTCTCGACCGTCCTCCGCTTCCTGTCGCTCGCCATGTTCCTGAGCATCGGCCTCGTCGCCACGCTCGTCCGCCCGGGCGGCAGGCTCTCGCTCACGACCGTCCTCCTCATCACGTGCGGTCTCCTCCTCGGCTTCCTGGTCTCGCTCATCCGCTGGTTCACGCTCGACCGCTACGTCGTCCGGCGCATGGGCCGGGCCGACGTGTATGCGGACAAGGTCGTCATCTACAAGGGCGACCTCGTGAACGAGGTCGAGTGGACCAAGGTGAAGCGGATCGACGTGAAGCCGCAGTTCACGCAGATCGTGCGGAAGGGCGAGATCGGCGGCGGCTCGACGCAGTTCTCGATCCCGACGCCCGACCCCGGTCAGGGAGACGAGATCGTCGCGATCTGGGAGCGCGCGAAGAAGCCCGCCGCGAAGCCCGTTCCGGGCGCGGCTCCCGAGCCCGAGGCTCCGGCTCGCGAGTCCGCGGAGGGCGGGCGGATCCTCGTCGCGGGTGGCGGCGACGGCTGGAAGAACGCGAAGCAGTGGGTGACGCTCGGGCTCCTCGCCGTCTACCTCATGGCTCTCTTCCGCGACAAGATCCGCAACGCCTGGTTCCCGTGGATGCCGATCGTCACGAGCGGGACGTGGGAGCTCGACTTCGTGATCCTCCTGATCACCTATCAGCTCGTGCGCTCGACCGTCATGAAGTTCCTCAACGCTCGGATCGGTCGCGCGGAGTTCTTCCCGGGCCTGATCCGCTTCTACTCGGGCGACAACGCCTCCGAGATCGCGTGGAGCGAGATCGCGGGCTTCGACGACGGCTCGACCGACTTCGTGCGCGTGCTCCGGCGCGGAGGGTCGTTCCGCGAGCAGCTCGCCGTTCCGACCCCCGACGAGGAGACGCGCGTCCAGGTGCTCGCACTGTTCGAGGAGCGGGGGATCCCGCGCGCGGATCCGCAGGGCATGGTCGGCTGAGGGGCCGCGTGCGAAGCTCTAGGCCATGGGCTTCCTCGACGGGCTGTTCTCCCGCTCGAACCTGAGCATCGAGCCGACCCCTCAGGGGCCGCGGATCGTGGACGTGAGGACGAAGCTCTCCTGGATCGCGCCCGGAGATGGCGAGCTGATCCCGCCGTTCCCGGAGAGCCCCGTCTCGCCCGCCTTCGACGGCGGCTTCCGCCTCTCCGCGCACCCCGTCGAGGTGCGGCTCCGCCACGAGATCGTCTCGAAGAACCCGCGCCTCGCTCCGCCCGCGCCGGACGCTCCTCCTCCGCCGCCGCCCGTGGCGAACGGCGAGCTCGCGAACGACCTCTGCGTCCACTACGCCGACATGCGCACGGAGGGCGAGCCGCTCGCGGGCGTCGCGCAGGCGTGGCAGCTCGAGGAGTGGCGCGTGGACGGCGCCGCCTCGACGATCTATCCGCTCCACCAGCCCGAAGGCCGCTTCGACATGGAGGAGTGCCATGTCCTCGTGAAGGCCGGCCCCGGTCCGCACCCGCAGGCGATCGTCCTCATGAAGCTGTTCGCCTCGAAGGACGTGACGCCGGCTCTCTGGAACGAGCTCAACGGGCGCATGAACGAGACGCTCGTCTGGGGCGGCGACGCGCGGCCCGCGCGTGCGCGCACGGCGTCCTTCTACGTGGACGCCCGCATGGAGCTCGCGGCCGCGGCCAAGGCCGCCGCGAAGACGCTCGCGGGCGACCTCCGCGCGGCGGGCGTCGCGGGCTCGTCCGTCCTCGAGGCCGCCCCCGCCCCCGCCCCCCTCGCGTACGCGAGCGACCCGCCCGACTCGCCGCTCGCGGCCGAGGTGCGCGAGCTCCTCGGCCCCGCGCTCCTCGATCCGATCCAGGCCGCGCCGCTCCGTCGAGCGATCCAGAAGGAGCTCGACGATCGCGTGAAGACCTATCGCGACTTCAGGGGGCTCCACCTCTTCCTCGAAGCGACGGCCAAGGAGCTCGCATGACGACTCTCACGACCCAGGGCGACCGGAGGGAGCACCGCGGTGACGAGGGCCAGCTCCGCGCCGCCGACGGGACGCGCCTCTTCTATCGCCGCGTCGCCGCGCAGGGCGAGCGCGCCCGCGCGCGCGTGCTCGTGATCCACGGGTTCGCCGAACACTCGGGCCGTTACGCGCACGTCCTCCGCGCCCTCTCCGAGAAGGGCTTCGACGCGTGGGCGATCGACCTCCGCGGCTTCGGGAAGTCGGACGGCGGGCGCGGCTGCGTGAAGCGGTTCGACGACTACCTCGAGGACATCTCCGCGCTCATCGCCGCGGCCGCTCAGGACCGGGAGAAGCCGCTCTTCATGATCGGCCACTCCATGGGCGGGCTCGTGTCCACGCGTTTCTGCCAGGAGCGGCCGTCGGGCGTGAAGGGTCTGCTCCTCTCCTCGCCCTTCTTCCGCGTCAAGATGAGGGTTCCGCCCTCGAAGAAGCTCGTCGCCTCGCTCCTCTCGTCGCTCCTGCCGAACTTGAAGCTCGCGACGAACCTCGACGCGAGCAACCTCTCGCGCGACCCCGAGGTCGCGAAGGCCTACCTGGCCGATCCGCTCGTCTTCGGGACCGCGACGACCCGTTGGTTCACGGAGGCCATGAAGGCGCAGGACCGCGCCCTCGCGGCCGCCGGCGAGCTCAGGATCCCGGTCCTCGTCGTCCACGGAGCGGCCGACGCTCTCGCCGACCCGGAGGGCTCTCGGGCCTTCCACGAGCGGCTCGGCGCGGCCGACAAGACCCTCCGGCTCTGGCCCGAGCTCCGACACGAGATCCTGAACGAGCCCGAGAAGGCCGAGGTCATCCAGGTCTACACCGACTGGATCGAAAAGCACCTGACGTAACCCGATCCCAGCCCTTCGACTTGCGAGCGGGGCCATACCATCGCCATACTCCGGGACGCGCGGAGGCGACTTGATGTCCCGATCCAGCGAGGCTCTCGCCGAGCTCCTCGAGGAGCGGAAGCGACCCGGGGCCGACACGCAGGAAGTCGATCGCCGGATCCTCTCGCTCTTCGGCGAGACCTGGTGCGTCGTCTTCACCGGCGTCGCGACCTCGGAGCGGCGCTCGGCGAGCACGGCGATCATCACGTTCCTCTCGCACGTCCACGAGCTCGACAAGATCTGCTCGCCGATCGTGCAGAAGAACTGCGGCTTCACGCTCAAGAAGACCGCGGGCTCGAGCATGATCATCTTCCGCGACCCGAAGGCGGCGCTGAAGACGTGCATCGAGATGCAGCAGGCCCTCGCGGTGCACAACCGCCACGCGGAGCCGGCGGATCACCTGCTCCTCGGGTGCGGCATGGGATACGGGCCGTGCATCAAGCTCGGCGACGACGACATCTTCGGCGTCGAGGTGAACCTCGCGGCCTGGCTCGGTGAGGCGGTCGCGGGGCCCTACGAAGTTCTGCTCACGCCGAACGCGGTGACGGCGGTCGGACGCGTCGAGGGTGTTCGCTTCGAGGATCAGAGCGATCCCGACAAGGACCTCGATTGGAGGCGCGCCGCCTTCATGCAGGTGCCGGTCGGAGTGGACGCGCTGCCGCGGGCCGTCGCGGCGCAGCAGTCGAAGAAGAAGGCGAAGACCGGGAAGATCACGCGCTCGCGGGGTACGGCGACTCGGTCCTGAAGAAGAGTGGCGCCCTGGACCAAGAGTGCGCGCCGGTTTCTGCCGCTCTTGCTGGTCCTCGGCGCTGTGCCCACGTCGCTCGGGTTCCTGAATCACTACGAGCGCCTTCGCGTCGAGCGCGACGAGCGTCACCGCGAGACTCAAGACAGGTTGCGCCTCGCCCGGACCGTCGTCTCAGACTTCGAGAGGTGGCACCTCCCGTTTCCTATCGCTAGTGCGGGCAAG
>CAZYLP010000334.1:0-8979 GCA_964648345.1 uncultured Planctomycetota bacterium | reverse complement strand
TCGCAGCGCGCGAGCAGCTCCACCTCGCGGCGGAACCGCTCGCGCGCCACGGTGCCCCGGGACTCGAGGATCAGCTTCGCGGCGAAGCGCTCGCCCCGCCGCGACCGGACCTCGAGGACGTGGCCCGCGCTCCCGCCGCCGATCCGGCTCACGACGACGTACTCGCCGAGCGACGCGGGGAGACGCGAGCGATCCAAGAAGCCCTCTGACCGATCCGGACTGTGGCACTACTTGACGGAGTCCGCGAGCGCTCGCGTGATCCCCTTCGTCACGGGAGGCGGCGGCGTGGCGGTCGAGATGGTCGAGCCGGAAGCGGAGACCAGGAGCTCCGTGAAGCCGGCGAACGAGCCGTCCGCGACGGCGACGACCTCGAGCTTGTACTTGCCGCCGGCGAGGAGCTTCTCGTCGAGGAGCAGGGAGTATCCTCCGTCGAGTCCGACGCGCGTGAAGCCCGCGAACTTCCCGTCCACCTTGATCCACGCCCTGTCCACCGTGGGCGTGCGTTCCAGGTCGTAGGCGAGGCCGGGGCCCCGCGAGATCGTGCCCGAGACGATCACGCCTCGCGTGCCCTTGACGGCGTTCGCCGTCACGGTCGGATAGCGTCCGGTGCACACCGCGAGGTCGTTGGCGCACGCTTCACGGATGCGCTCCAGGTCCTTCGCCTCCATGAAGGTGCTCGGGGGTGCCGCGCCCGCCTTCTCGAGCGCCGAGTAGTAGTTCGCTGCGTTCGTCGGGGCGGCCTTCGGATGAGTCCCGAGACCCTGATGCGGGTCCCAAGGCCACGCGACCGTCTCCCCCGGGAAGTTCGGGTCGTAGATCTGGAGCTTCCCGTCCTTGTAGCCGTGGAGGACGACCGCGTGCCCGCCGAAGATCGAGCGCATCGTCATGACCTCGGGACGCTTCGTCCGAGCCATCCGATCGAGCGCGCCCCGGATCGCGGACGGGTCCGAGAGGGGGAGCTGCTCCACGAGCTCGTGCTCCACGGGGTCCTCCCACCACCTCGACCGCGACAAGTAATCGAGGTTGGCGTTCTGCTGTGCCAGCCCGACGGTCTCGAGCGTCCGCGACGAGTCCGACGCGAAGGAGGTGGCATGTCCCGAGGCCTCGGCCGTCTTGCGTCTCTCGTGGTTGTCGATGGCGATGAGGGACATGCCGAGGCAGTTGCCGATGAGCGATCCGAAGTCTCCCGGGTTCCCGAAGGGGAGACCGTCCTTCTTCACGTCGAACCCGGTCTCGATCGTCGACGCCAGCCCTCGCGTCGAGGCCGCGCGTCGCGGCGCCGGAGGAAGTCCCGTCGTCGGGAGTCCGGGGTCCTCCTGAGCGTGGACCCCCGACGACGGGACGATGAGGGAGAACGAAACCGAGAGAAGCACTGCCGCGATCGCGCGAGCGCGCGGATGGATCGAGGTCATGGCCGTCCTCACTTCTTGACCAGGGTCCAGCCGGTGATCTTTCCGAAGTTCTCCGCGGGGTAGGCCGGATCGATCCCGTCCGGGCCGGTCGAGCTGTTCGTGATGACGGTCCCGTTTCCGTTCGAGATCGCGATATGGCCGTAGATCGCGCCCTTGGACTTCGGATCGACGGCGGCGCGCGCCTGCGGCGACCAGAAGACGATCGCTCCGCGCGGCGGGTTCGGGCCGGTCTGGATGAGCCCCGCCTTCTCGAACGCCTTGTACGACTCCCACGCGGAGGTCCCCGCGGCGAGCTCCGGGATCTCGCGCCCGGTCGCCTTGCGGAAGGCGGCCCGGACGAGCGCGCGGCACCAGATGTCCCAGTTGGTCGGGTTCTTCTTGTCGTTGACGTTGCGGAGCGTCTTCGACTCGATCGCATCGATCGCGTCGATCCCCGCGTTGTCGGCGTCCTCCTTCGTGACGTCCGGGGCGGGCTTCGCCATCTCGTCGTCGGTCTCGCCGCCGCCCAGGAGCGCTGCGAACGCGTTGAGCGCCGCGGCGAACGCCTTGATCGCCGTCGCGAATGCCTGGATCACGCTCTTCTTGAAGCCCGTCGCGAGGTCCTTGAACGCCGACACGAACGAGTTGGCCGCGCCGACGATCGCCTGGACCGGGTTGCCGCTCGGGACGTTCTGGTCACCCGTGGACGACGCGGCCGTCGACGACGCGGCCGTAGACGACGTGGACGACAGCGCGGACGTGGACGCGGACTCGACGGGTGCGGTCGTCGCGACCTGGGGCGTCTCCGAGGCCGCAGGAGCCGGTTCGCTCGCGGCCGCGACGACCGGCGGAGGCGTCGCGGGGGGCGCCTTCATCGAGAGGGTCACCTTCCAGCCGACCTTGCCCCCGCGCGGGTCGAAGATCGAGAGCTCGATATGCGCTCCATCGCCCAGCTTCGCGGTGGCCAGCCGGCTATCGAGCAGGTGCGTGAGGATCGGCCCGAGGATCGGATCCGGCCTGGACGGTCGACCCCTCTTCGCGCCGCTCGGGAGCGTGACCCGGTCCCCCGGAAAGATCAGGTCGAAGTTCTTGAACTGGGGGTTGGCCTTCGCGAGGGCTGCGAGCGAGGTCCCGTTCCGCCGGGCGATGTCCCAGAGCGTGTCGCCCCTCTTGACGGTGTAGGTCGACGCCGACTGCGCGAAGAGAGCAGGGGCCGTCGCAAGGAGCGCGAGACCGACCACGGTGGCCCGTGAAGCGTGGAGCATTCGATTCCTTCCCTTTCCCTTGATCCTGTGAAGCGCGTGAGAGAGGGGAGGGCAACGGGGCGGCCAAACTCCGGAGAAACGGCTACGTTGCGGCGACCGCGTCACTTGCGGAGAGGTGCCGCGCATGCCGGCCATCGTCCCGTTCGTCGCGGATCGGCCCCAGGCGCTGCACGATGCAGCGGCGTGCGATTCGTCGAGGGCGCCGGGAAACGACGCGGGCCTCGAGGTTGAAGACCTCGAGGCCCGCTTGCGTCGTTGGATCGATCGCGAATCGCCCCCGAGTTACTGGGCGATCGTCAGCGTGTAGGCAGCCTTCGCGCCGTTGTAGCCGTAGGCGCGCACGTAGTAGGTCCCTGCCGCAAGGCCGGTCGCCGTGACCTGCTCCTTGTCCGAGGTGGACTCGCTCTTCTTGAGCACGGTGCCGTTCGCGTCCGTCAGGACGAGGTCGAGGTCGCCCTCGACGTGGCGGAACTCGATCTTCGCGTCGATCTTGCCCGCCGCGGAGACCGTGACCTTGTACCAGTCGTCGTCCTGGCACCTGAGGCTCGGGAAGACGCCCGCCGCGATCGCCTTCGCGGTCGCGCGAGTGTCGTTGTCCTCGTACTGGTCGTCCGTCGGGGTCGTGGTGCCGGCGGGCGTGATCGTCACGGTGAGCGAGTACTTGGCGCGCGCGCCCTCGTAGCCGAAGACGTGCACGTAGTAGGTGCCGGCCGCGAGGCCCTTCGAGGAGCACGCCTCCTCGTCCGAGGTCGTCTCGCTCTTCGCGATCTCGCCGCTCTGGTTCTCGACGACCAGGTCGAGGTCGCCCTCGGCGTTGCTGAACGCGATCTTGATGTCGAGGTTCGACGCCGTCGTGAGCGTGACCTTGAACCAGTCGTCGTTCTTGCACTGGAGGTTCGGCGTCGCGCCCGGCTGGACCGCCTTCGCCTCGGCCTTGGTGTTGTTCGGCTCGAACGCGTCGTCCGTGCCGTTGTCGTTCGGGCCGTTGTTGCCGTAGTTGATCGTGATCTCGTCGATCGCGATGAGCTTGCTCGCCGAGTCGTAGGCGTAGGCGACGATCATCTTCCGGCCCGTGCCCGTGAGCGAGACCTTGAGCTGGAAGGCGGGGCCCGTCGTGCTCGTGCCGAGGGAGACGAGCGCGTTGCGCGAGGCCGTGACCTCCTCGCCCCAGCTCGAGTTCACCGGCTCGTGGAAGTAGGCGACCTTCGCGATCGAGAGGCTCGTGGTGCTCGCGACCGTGAAGGTGATCTCACCCGTCGCGTTGACGCCGTTCGACCAGGTCGTCGTGCGGTCGTTCGGGCGGCGCGTGCTCGCCTTGACGCCGTTCGCCGTGAGGTCGATGCCGCGCGTCTGCGACTGCATGTGGTGCTTCGGGAGGAGCGTGATGACCTTGCCGTACTCGACCTTCTTGTTCTCGCCCGAGTCCGGGCCGGTCGGGTTGTAGGTCGGGAGCCAGCAGAAGTCCGGGTGCGAGTCCACGCTGTCGCCCGTCCACTTGCCGCTCAGGATCTTGCCCTGCGCGTCCGTGATCAGGGTGTAGGTGTAGTCCTCGGAGAAGTCCGAGATGCCGATGATCGACTCGGAGACGCCGTCCGTCGCGTACCAGACCGAGGTCTCGACGGCCCACTCGACGCGGGCGGCGCCCGCCTCGGTGAAGTCGCGGGTCTTCGTGATGTTCATGGTGTAGGCGAACGCGGGGTGGTTCCAGACCTCCTCGTTGGCCGTGATGTCGCAGACGAACGCGAGCTTCTTCCGGCCGATCACCGTCTCGAGGATCTTGTGGAACACGTCCGGCTTCACGTCGGCGTAGGCGTTGTCGTAGTTCTCGACGAAGGACTTCTCGAAGCTCTCGAGGACGTTCTTGAAGTCCGTCGGCTTGAGCGTCGGGATGACCGTCGCGCTGAGCGTCCTGTTGTAGGCCTTCTCGTACCACTTGACGTAGCTCGCGACCGGCGCGGGCGTGCCCGCGACGAGCTTGGCGAGGAGGTCCTTGCCGGGCTGGCGCGACTCCGTCATGTAGGCCTTGGGCAGGTTGTAGCGGCGGCCCGTGAAGTCCGACTGGATCGCCCAGTGGGTCTCGGTGAGGAGGCCCTTCAGGTCCGCTACCTCGAAGCGCACGCCCTGCGCCTCGATCGGAGCGATCGGCTCCTTCTCCATCAGGGCGGCGGCGCACCAGCCGTTGCAGTGGCCCCACCAGCTGTAGGAGATCCCCTCGCGGTCGTACCGCTCCTTCTCGTCGCCGTAGACGTTGTGCATGAAGCCCGCGGCGCGGTCGCCGGTCATCTCGTAGAGCGCCGACTTCGGGTCGGTGCCCGTCGTCTTCCGCACGAACTCGTCGTACTTGAGGAAGGGCGCCACGTCGTTCATCGGCTTGGTCGGGTTGACGCGGCTCCAGACCTTCGCGACGGAGTCGTACGTGAAGTCCGCGCCGGTCCCGTTCCAGCCCTTGCCCAGCTCGCAGTCCGAGAACGGCCACCAGACTCCGGACCACGGAGTGGCGGCGGCGCGCCCTTCACGGGCGCCGGCCTGGATCCTCACGTCGTCCACGGCGATCTCCGCCGCGAGGGCGACGGTGGGCGCGCCGAGGAATACGAGGGTCAGGGCGAGGAGACGGGCTACGTGGGCCGACTGCGGCTTCATCATGGGCTCCTAGCGCTCCCTTCGAAAGGAGAGCGTCGTCTGCGTGCGGGAGTAAACGGGCCAGCGCGAGTCCGAGGGAGACCAGCGCTGATGGATCTTGCTGCCGTCGATCGGGCTCTCGAACTCGACCTCGGTCGTGGGCGCGCCGTGGCCGAGGACCGACTCCGCGGCGGGGAGGCCCGCGCCGGTCGTGTCGCCCTGGAGCGGCGGCTCGAGAGAGAGACCGGGCGGGAGGACGCGCGCCTCGGTGCCGAGAGCGGGGAGGTCGAACGGGACGACCGTGAAGGGAGCCTTCATGGCCTTCGCGTCGCTCGAGGGGGACCACTCGACGCGGTTCTGCTTGCCCTGCTGGACGACCGTCGTGTGGACGCCCGCGAGCTTGTGGTCGCGCGTCACGTAGAAGATCGAGGGCGGGAAGGCCGGGTCGTCGGTCCGCGTGACCGAGATCTCGAGGCACGGCCGGTCGCGGTAGGAGGTCTCGCCGACGACGCGGAAGCGCCAGGTGGTCGGGCCCGTCCACGGCTCGTTCGGCGCCTGCATCTGGCGGTACCAGGTGTCGACGAGCCACTCGTCGCCCTCGCGCCAGACGGGCGTGATCGACGTCTTCTCGACGGGGAGGCGCGACGCGAGGAGCTCGAAGCCCGGCTCGCCGCGCGCGAGACCCGCGAGGATCTCCTCGCGCGTCGGCTCCTTCGAGAGAGGAGCGGCGGCGGAGGAGGGGACCGCCGGCGCGTTCTTCGCGGCGTCGTCGGCCTTGCCGTCCTTCCGGTCCGACGAAGGAGCCGGCGCGGCAGGCTTCGCGTCCTTCTTCAGGCCCGGAACGCGCGGAGCAGCCGCGGCGCCTTCTCCGTCGCGGGCAGCGAGCGCGCGGGTGGACTCGTTGGACCGACCGGAACGACGGTCGGCACCGGAGTCACGCCTCGCACCCGATCCCCCGATGAGAAGCGCGCCGCGAGCGACGGCGATGACCGCTGCGGCCAGCGCCGCGCGGAGGCTCCCCTTGAACGACAAACTGCACATCCCCCGACGAGTGAGAGCTTGTTCTTGGCGGACGAGCGAGCCTCCAGCAGCCGCTCCAGTCCTTGTTGAAAGCCCGTTTGAGCAGAAGCCATACCAAGGATGGGAGCATCGCGTCATGGAAGTGTAAGGCAGTCCCTCGCGAGAGTTACGACGGGGTGTCTCCAGCGTCACTCGCTCGGTGCGGGAGCGGTTTCCCGATTCCCGTATGGGGCACTTCCCGCCTTTGGGTACGGCTGCACCGTGGGGTCACATGCGTCTCGCCATCTGCGACCGGAGGGACATGCCCTCCGCGTAAATCCTTGCCTGAACGCTCAGCGCTCGCGGCGCGTGAGGTGCTTCCTCTCCTGTCGGAGTTTGTACTCATGAGACTCGTCGCTGCCGCCGCTCTCCTCGTCGCCATCGCCACCCAGGCTCACGCGCAGTCGCTCATCGGCGTGTACGAGCTGAGCGGCGCCGACCGGCCGGGCAACAGGCCCACGAAGGTCACGCTCGCGGTGGCAGGCACCGTGAACAGCGCGTCGGTCACGCGCATCTCGACGCTCGCCGGCAAGTCTCACCGCTGGACCTCGAGCCAGGTCTCGATCCAGGGCCGCTACATGACGGTCTCCTACGTCGTGAAGGGCACGGGCATCCTCGACGTCCTCTCGGGGCTCCACCACCAGCCGAACACGTTCCGTGCGAGCTACGTCCTCTCGACGGACGGCCGCGAGCTCGACGAGACGGTCCGCAACCTCACCTTCAAGGCGCCGCACACCGACTGGACCCGGATCGTCACGAAGGGCCGGCGCACGCTCGACAACACGTCGGGCGCGACGTTCGTCCCGAGCATGACGGCGTTCGACAAGATCGCGCGCCGCGACGACGTGCCGGGCGCCACGGGCGTGCGCGAGGTCAAGTTCCTCGTGACGGGGGTCGACGGTCCGACGCCCCAGCTCTACCTGATCGACACCAAGAAGCACGTCTACCACTACGACTTCTACACGAAGGGCCTCGGGAAGCAGATCTCGCTCGAGGACTTCAACCGGATCACCTACTTCACGGATGCCCGCAAGAACCTCGCGGGCTCGGTGATCTACCACGAGAACTTCCAGTGGCAGAACGGCCCGAAGGGCCTCTTCGCCGTCGAGTTCTGGCCGACCGACCCGGTCCGCGTGAAGCACGTCGCGAAGGCGTACCACGCGCTCCTCCAGGCGCTCCCGTTCGCGGCGTCGCGCCTCGCCTACCACCCGGCCGGCGAGACCCAGGAGCTGCTCTACCGCGAGGAGAAGGCCGCCTACGACGCGGCTAAGGTCCGCGTCGTCACGACGGCGGCGCTCTTCGGGAACATCACCTACGCCGCGCTCAACCTCGGCGAGGGCTACGGCCGCCTCCGCGTCGTCGAGGGGAGCGACCCGGTGCCCGCCTCGGTGCGCGACATCGTGATCTTCAAGCAGATCCCGAACGACCTCTCGCACACGTCGGGGATCATCACGGAGCAGCCGCAGACGCCGCTCTCGCACGTGAACCTGAAGGCGAAGCAGAACAAGACGCCGAACGCGTTCATCAAGGACGCGGCGTCGAACCCGCGGATCGCGCCGCTCGTCGGCAAGATCGTCCGCTTCGTCGTGAAGCCCGACGACTTCGAGATCCGCGAGGCGACCGCCCAGGAGGCGGAGACATTCCTCGAGTCGATCCGTCCGAAGACGCCGGTCTTCCCGCCGCGCGACCTCACCGCGAAGGACATCCTCCCGCTCTCGCAGCTCTCGAACGGGACGACGGACCGCTTCGGCGCGAAGGCGTCGAACGTCGCCGAGCTCAGGAAGATCTTCCCGGGCAACACGGTCCCGGACGGCTTCGGGATCCCGTTCTACTTCTACGACGAGCACATGAAGCAGAACGGCCTCTACGACAAGGCGAAGACGATGATGGCGGACCCGCAGTTCAAGTCCGACCCGGCGATCCGCGAGCGCATGCTCCGCGACTTCCGCCGCGCGATCCGCGCCGCGCCGGTCCCGCCCGCGATCTCCGCCAAGTTGAAGGAGCTCCACGCGAAGTTCCCCGCCGACCAGCCGATCCGGCTCCGCTCGAGCACGAACAACGAGGACCTGCCGAACTTCAACGGCGCGGGTCTCTACGACTCGCACACGCACCGCCCCGACGAGGGCGCGCTCGAGGAGACCGTGAAGGACGTCTGGTCCAGCCTCTGGAACTTCCGCGCCTTCGAGGAGCGGGACTTCTACCGGATCGACCACGCGACCGCGGCCATGGGCGTCCTCGCGCACCGGAACTTCGACGACGAGGTGGCGAACGGCGTCGCGATCACGCGGAACATCTACGACCCGAACTGGCCGGGCTTCTACATCAACGCGCAGGTCGGCGAAAGCCTCATCACGAACCCGGACGGCTCGCGGCCGGACGAGTTCCTCGTCTCCGCGATCGGTCCCCAGGGCGAGTACGAGGTCCAGTACGTCCAGCGCTCGAACCAGACCCAGGGCGGCAAGAGCGTCCTCACGAACGCGCAGATCGGCGAGCTCGTGAAGGCCCTCGACAAGATCCAGAAGCACTTCAAGGTCGTCTACAAGAAGCAGAACGACCCGAAGTTCGCGATGGACGTCGAGTGGAAGTTCGACATGGACGGCAAGCTGGTGATCAAACAGGCCCGTCCGGTCGTCGAGTAGCTCGTT
>CAZYLP010000333.1:0-8988 GCA_964648345.1 uncultured Planctomycetota bacterium | reverse complement strand
GACCGCTCCTCCGACGGCCTGCTCGGGCGACATGAAGGCGGGCGTCCCGAGCGGAGCGCCCGGGCGCGTGAGGCACCGCTCGTCGTCATCGAGTTTCGCGAGGCCGAAGTCGGTCACCTTCACGGTCCCGTCGTTCGCGACGAGGACGTTCGCGGGCTTCAGGTCCCGGTGGAGCACTCCGAGCGTGTGCGCGTGGTGGATCGCGCGCGCCACGTCGCGGAGGATCGCGACGGCCTCGCGCGGGAGGAGGTTCTTCTCGCGGATGAGCTGCGCGAGCGTCTTCCCCGAGATGAGCTCCATGGCGAACCACGGGCACCAGCCCGACTGGCTCTGGTCGAGGATCCGCACGATGTTCGGATGCTCGAGGCGCCGCATGGACTCCGTCTCGCGCGTGAAGCGCTCCACGAGCGACTGCCGCGTCGGGTCGCGGAGCACCTTCACGGCCGCGAGCTCGCCCCACGACTCGTGGCGAGCCCTGTAGATCACGCCCATGCCGCCCCGCCCGAGCTCCTCCTCGAGGATCCACGGCCCCAGCCGCGCGCCCTTCCTCGGCGTCCCGACGGGAGTCTTAGCGGGAGGAGGCGCCGCCTTCGCGGGAGAAGGCGCCGCCGGTGAAGGCTCGGTGGGCCGCGGGTCGGTCGTGTCGATGATGACGATGTCGCTCGCGCTCGACGACTCGACGACGGGGAGTGCGATCGGGTCGAAGGCCAGCGTGGAGGGGTGCCCCGTCAGGATGACCTCGGGCACGGATGAAAGGACCTCGAGGGCGGGCGTCTCGGGGAGGCCGCGCATGCGCCGCCACCACCCCTCGATCGCGCGCGTCGGCCGGTGTCGTGGCTCGAGGAGCCGCTCGCGGAAGATCCTGCCGGCTCGGTCGTGGATCTCGGTCAGCGGGATGCGGCGATCGCGTCGCCGCCTCACCGCTCTCTCGGTCGGCATTCAGAACCCTTCCGCTCGCCCCGGGGTCCGCCCGAGCGAGGGACGTGCCGCGTCGAGAACACGAGAAGGGCGCGACTTCGCGCGGTGAGCGCGTAAAGCGCATCGGCACCGGGGCGATTTGCGGTGACCGAAATGAGCAGCTAGGACGCCGACTCCCTGCGGTCCTTGAGCTCCTTCAAACCCACGATCACGAGCGCGGTCGTCATGACGTAGACGGTGATCCCGACTCCGACGTGGAGCGGCAGCACGTGGTGGAGGAGCGGGTGATCCTCCTCCTTGAGCGTCGCCGCGAACAGCTTCGCGAGCCACGCCGCGAGCGCGGTGAGCGGGGCCGCGACCGGCACCGAGACGAGGAGCCCGACGACGATCGGCCCCGCGTCGGCGAGCCAGCGGTAGCCCTCCTTCGCGACCTCCCAGCCGAGGACGAAGAGGACCCCGACGCCGATGATCAGGCCCTGGCCGTGGGTCTCGAACGTCGTCTTCGGGCGCGGCACGTGGAGCGCGTCGTCCGGGATGTGCGCGAAGTGGCGCGCGACCTCCGGGACGTTGACGAGGAAAGAGAGGCCGAGGATGACGAGCCCCGCCCCGTAGACAAACCGATCGGCGCGGGCAACCCTGTTCCATGCCTCACGGAGGTTCACGCCCATGAAGCTAGCTCGTCTCGCGCTCGCCTGCCTCGTCTGGCTCTCCGCGGTCGCGCTCGCCGTCCGTGCTCAGGACGAGAACGACGACCAGGCGACGGAGGCTTCGCGGAAGGCGCAGGAGATGCAGAAGGAAGCGCTCTACGCGAAGAAGCTCTACGACGAGACGGGCCACGTGCGGAAGAAGGCGCCGGTGAACGGCGAGTGGCTCCACCGCTTCAAGGAGTCCGGCCAGAACGCCGAGGACTACAAGAAGGAGTGCGAGAACAAGAAGTCGAAGGACCGCGACAAGATCTACGTCGTCGAGATGGGCAAGCTCGGCGACCGCGCGAAGGCGGTCGAGCCCGAGGTCAGGAAGTTCCTCGCTGCGTTCTACCAGCTCGAGGTGAAGACCCTCGAGAAGCAGGACCCGCCGCCGCGCGCGTGGAAGAAGGAGCGCAAGCAGCACGAGGCCGACGCGATCCTCCGCCACCTGAAGAACTCGCTCGAGGACGACGCGCTCGTCTGCGTCGCGCTCCTCGACGAGGACCTCTTCACCCCGGGCCTCAACTTCGTCTTCGGCCTCGGCAGCCTCGCCCAGCGCGTCGGCGCTTACTCGTTCCGCCGCTTCGGGGGCGAGAACGTGGGCGACCCGCTCTACAAGACGCGCTGCTTCAAGCTCGTCGGGCACGAGGTCGGACACATCCTCGGCATGGAGCACTGCATCTACTACGAGTGCGTCATGAACGGCGCGAACTCGCTCGACGAGGACGACAAGATGCCGCTCCACCTCTGCCCCGTCTGCACCGCGAAGGTGAAGTGGAACGTCGGCTGCGACGAGCTCAAGCGCGAGAAGGACCTCGAGAAGATCTTCACCGAGCACAAGCTCGAGGACGAAGCGGCCTGGAGCAAGAAGCGCATCGAGCGGCTCGAGAAGAAGAAGTAGTCGAGGGGCCTACTTCTTCGTCCGGTCCAGCCCCGCGTGCGCCTCGTCCGCGAGGGACGAGCTCGGCGGCACGAGCTCGAGGACGCAGGCCCAGTCGGAGCGCGCGGCGCCCGGACGGCCGGCCTTCTCGAGCGCGAGGGCGCGGCCGTAGTAAGCGAACGCGTCCTTCTCGTCGAGCTCGATCGCCTTCGTGAGCGCCCGCACGGCGGCCTCGTACTCCGAGTTCTGGAGGTGCGTCGTCCCGAGGTGCCGCCAGAGGACGTGGTCCTTCGGGTCGAGCTCGACGGCCTTCTTGCCGTCCTCGAGCGCGCCGCCGAGGTCTCCCGTCCGGCGCCTCGCCTCGCCGCGCACGCCGTACATCGAGGGCGCGGCGGGGGCGTCGGGGTCCGCGGTGAAGGCGCGGTTCATGTCGTCGAGCGCGCCCTTGTCGTCGCCCTTCCGCAGGCGCGCGCGCGCTCGCTCGTGCCACGCGAGCGCGAACGACGGGTCGAGCTCGATCGCCTCGGTGGCGTTGCGGATCGCGTCGTCCGGGTCGTCGTTCGCGAGCTTGAGCGAGGCGCGCGTGAGGACCGCGGCGGCGCGCTCGCGCGCGTTGGCCTTCTCCGTGCGGCGAGCGGCCGCGCGCTCGGTGAGCGAGCTCGCGCGCATCGGGACGATGACCGCGAAGAGGACGAGGAGCGCGACGATCGCCGCGATGAGGAACGCGGCGAGCTTCGCGCCGCGCGACGCCGGCTTGTCCGCGCGGAGGCGGGCGGTCCCCCCGCACGTGGAGCAGCGGCCGCCCTCGTCCCAGCACGCGGTGTGGTGACGCGCGAGGCACTTCTCGCACGCGACCCAGCCCGCCGCGTCCGAGGCCACGTCCGCGTGACAGTAAGGACACCGGACGAGGCTCGACGCGACCTTCACGTCCGCGCGCGGTGCCTCCGTGGGCGCCGGCTCGATCGGGAGACGCTTCTCTCTCGGGTCGAGCTCGCGCTCCACGCTACTCGTCCTTCTCTTCCTTGTCCGAGTCCTCGGGGTCCTTCTTCGCCTTCGAGGCGCGGACCCGGAGCGTGTAGTTGAGGACGGGGAACTCGTCGTCGCCGACCTTCGCGACGAGCTCGACGTCGTGCTTCCCGACCGAGGCCTCGTCCGGCTTCCACGAGAGCTTGCCGGTCTTCGCGTCCACCGTCATGCCGTCGGGCGACTGCTTGAGGATGAAGCTGGGCTCCTTCGCCGTCTTCCCGAGCGTGGGCTGCCAGTCGAGCGCGTCGCCGACGGCGATCTCGGACGGCGGCTCGGTGCCGATCGAGGCGGGGCCCGCGTCGGCGTCCGACTTCGGGAGCGCGGCGCGGTACCACGTGCGCGAGACGAGCTGCTCGCCGTGGCGGCGCTCCTTCGTGATCCCGAACAGGAGCTCGTCGCCCGACTTCTTCTCGATCACGTCGAGCGTCTGGCCCTGGAAGAGCTCCCAGCGGTCGAGCGCGCGCGGGAGCTTGACCGCGACGCGGAAGACCTGGCGGCCGCTCCCCGTGTGGATCCCCCGGAGCGTCCACTTGTCGCTCGAGTGCATGTCGTCCGTCGCCTGCGCCGTGAGGAGCGCGATCGGCTTCGTCCGGTAGAGCGCGGCGAGCGTGCCGTCCGTCGCCCAGAGCTGCTTCTCGCAGTCCTGCGAGACGAGGGCCGTCTTCCGCTGCTGCTGGTTCGGGACGAGCCAGTTCGTCCCGCCGTTCGCGGGGCGCGCGAGCGCGAGCTGGAGCTCCTGCATCTCGCGCGGGATCTGGCCGCCGCGCCCCTTCGGGCCGCGCCGCTTGAGCGACGAGACCTTCTCGAGGACGACCATGCCGTGCTCGCCGAGGATCGCGTACTCCTTCGCGAACGCGGCCTGCGGCCCGGCGTGCGCGAACGTCGAGAGCTTGCCCGTCGCGACGTCGAGCTCGACGAGGACGCCGCCGTCGGCGCCGCCCATGTTCCGGTTGCGGTCGCCGAGGAGGAAGACCATGGCCTTCCCGGCCGGGGAGTCGCGCACGATCGACCAGGGAGCGATCGTCTCGCCGTCCACCTGCGTCTCGACGGTCTTGACGATCTTCTTCTCCTTCGGGTCCACGATCACGACGACCTCGGAGTCGCGGCACGCGACGATGAGCTTGCCGCCCGCGAGCGCGAAGTGAGACGGCGTCTTCGGGAGCTTGAGCTCCTTGTCGATCGCGCCCTTCGCGACGTCCCAGAAGACGATCCGGCTCTTCGGGGCCGCGCCGCCCTGGGGCGTCGCCTCGATGAGGTAGAGCGTCGAGCCGTCCTCGGACGGCAGAGCCTGGGCGACCTCGAGCTCGCCGAAGTCGATCTCCTCCGCCTCGACCTTGTCGATCGCGGCGGCCGGGGCGGCGAACGCGAGGAGGAGCGCGGCCGCGAGGGGGAGCGAGCGCTTCACGGTCACTTCCCCTTCTCGGACTTGTCGCCCTTCGCGCGGACGCGGAGGGTGAAGGAGACGAGCGGGATCTCGTCCGGGCCGACCTTCGCGACGATCTCGACGTCGTGCTTGCCGAGGTGCGTGTCGTCCGGCTTCCACGAGAGCTTGCCCGTCTTCGCGTCGATCGTCATGCCGTCCGGGCCCTGCTTGAGGACGAACGTCGTCCCGTCCTTCACGTTGCTCGTCTTCGGCGTCCACTCGAAGCTCGCGCCCGCGCTCGTCTCGGAGGGCGGCTCGGCGCCCGAGACCGACGGGCCCGTCCCGCCCTCGGTCGAGGGGAGGTCCACGCGGAACCACTTCGGGCCCGACTCCTGGCCCGACCGCCGGTCGCGGAAGGGGAGCGAGAAGATGAGCTGGTCCGGCTTCCCGGGGAGGATCGTCGGCGGGCTGTTGAGCGCGCGGCTCGAGTGGAGCGCCCACGAGTCCACCGTGCCCTCGAGCGAGACGACGAAGCGCCACATGCGGCGCCCGCTCTGCGCGTTCAGGCCCATGAACGTGAGCTCCTTCACGTCGCTCGTGCGGTCGCCGGCGCTCGCGAGGGCGAGGATCACGGGCTTCGCGGGGTGGATCGCGTAGAGCGAGCCGTCCACCTGCCAGAGCTCCTTCTGCATGTCGGCGGAGAAGAGGACGATCTTCCCCTGCTCGTCCGCGGTGACGAGGTTCGCGCCGTCGTTCACGGCGCGGAAGGGCGCGAAGGAGGAGTGCCACTCGCGCGTGGACTTCTCGCCGGGCGAGCGCTGGCCCATGCCGTGCTGGCCGCCCGACTTCCTGAGCTGCGAGAGCTTCCAGAACTCGGGGCCGCCGCTCGGGCTCCCGCCGAAGTTCCCCTGCGTGATCACGGTGTCCTTCGCGAAGGCGGCGTGCTGCACGCCCGCCTTGGTCAGGACGACGATCTTGCCGCTCCCGAGGTCGATCTCGAGGACGAAGACGTCCCACCACGCCGTCCCCTCCTTCTGGCAGAGGACGACGGCCTTCCCCGCGGGCGGGTCCGGCACGACGTAGTGGGGCGGGATGTTCTCGCCCTTGATCTCGGTCTCGACCGTCTTGACGATCTTCCGCGTCTTGATGTCGACGATGACGACGGCCTCGGACTCGGCGCAGGCGACGATCAGCTTGTCCTTGGCGACGCCCATGTGGACGGCGCCCTTCGGGATCTTGATCTCGCCGTCGACCTTCTTCTTCGCGGGGTCCCAGACGTGGAGCTTCGCCGCCCCGTCCTTCTTGGCCGCGCGGCCGAACTCGTCCACCTGGCCTTCGAGCAGGAAGACGGCCGAGCCGTCGGGCGCCCCGACGGCCTGGCGGATCTTGAGGTCGCCGATCTCGAGCTCGGTCGGCTCGACCTTGTCGACGGCGAGCGCGCAGGGCGCGAACGCGTACAGGAGCGCGGCGGTCGCCGCGATCGTGCGGAATGACATCTCGGACCCTCCCCGGGGGCCGAGGACGATATCATCGTCGCGCGGAGGGCCCGTGCGGATTCTCGCCTCGGCCTTGATCTTCTTGGGTTGGGTGTCGTTCGCGATGGCCGGCGACGACGGCTTCGAGGCGATCGCGGGCACGCTCTCGGACCGGAAGCCCCTCGCGCCCGAGTGGCGCCTCGAGGGAGCGGTCGCGTCGCTCGCGACGGGCGCCTGGGTGAGGCTGCGGACCTTCGAGGGGCCGCGGGACGGCGAGCGGCTCACGTTCCTCCGCGCCCGGACGACCGAGCCGCCGGCCTCGCGCTCCGCGGAGGACCTCCTCGCGGACAAGGACGGCAAGCTGCTCCGTTACCACGCGAGCGTCGAGGTCGAGGGCGAGCGCCGCGAGACGACGATCGAGCGCAAGGCGACGGGCTGGCGCTTCCAGCTCTTCGCGAAGGGCGAGAAGAAGCTCGACACAGCCGCCCCCCTCGACGAGGAGCCGCTCGTGCCGGGCTACCTCGTCCTCCTCCACGCGGTCTCGACGCTCGAGCTCAAGGAAGGCGAGAGCGTGAAGAAGAAGCTCCGCTTCGTGGACCTCGATGCCATGAAGGTGAGGGACGCGGTCGAGTGGACGATCCGCCGCGAGAAGAACCCCATCACCGGCGCGGCCGACCCGCGCGCGGAGGCGGGGTACTTCGTCGCGCAGAGCGCCGACCCCGCGGAGCGGTTGGCCGTCTGGTGCGCGGGCCGCGAGCCGCGCGGCTTCGAGCGCGAGGCCGGCGCCGCGGGCTCTCCGCGAGGCGGGCGGCTCGTCCTCTGGCGGCTGCCGGATAGTCGCCACGATGCCGCACCGTGCTCGCCTCGCTAAGATGGCGCGCGGAGTGTCCATGCGCACGCCGGTCTCCTCGCTCCTCCTCCTCGCCTCTCTCCTCCTCCCCGCGAGCGCGCACGGGGCCGACATCAAGACGAACGAGCTCCCCTCGGGCCGGAGCTACATCTCGTACCGGCCGCGCGGGCTCCCCGAGAAGCACCTCGTCGTCGTCTGGATCGGCAAGGAGGGCACGCCCGAGGCCCAGGCCCAGGAGTGGAAGGAGAAGTTCGCGACGATCCCGGTCATGGCGGTCTTCCCGACGCCCGACGCGCGCGGCTGGCGCGTCTACGACTGGGAGGCTCAGAAGATCCACAAGGACCGCGAGGTCGCCTACATCCGCGAGTGCGTCGAGCACCTCGAGCGCGAGTGGGACATCGAGAAGAAGCACACGATCGTCGCGGGCGATGCGAACGGCGCCGACTACGCCTTCGAGCTCGCGCTGAGGCTCCCCGAGTGCTTCTCGGGCTCGATCCCGGTCGGGCCGCGCTGGTGCGCCGTGAGCCGCTACGAGAAGAAGGTCAAGCAGGCGCGCGTCTACTTCCTCGTCGGCGCGACCGACGACCGGAAGAAGCAGGCGCAGGACGCGCACGACCGGCTCCGCAAGAACGCGAGCGGGTCCGACCTCGTCTGGCGCCCCCTCGACGGGCTCGGCGCGGGCATGCCGCCGCTCGACGAGCTCGCCCGCGCGGTCCGCTGGCATCGCGAGCTCGTCGGCCCCTACTCCGACGACGCGGTGGACTTCGCGATCAAGGAGTTCGAGTCCGGCGCGACGCCGCTCGGGATCCACCTCCTCTTCAAGCTCTCGAAGGACCGGAAGCACGGCGAGCGCGCGAAGAAGATCTTCACGAAGATCGAGAAGCAGGCCGAGAAGGAGCTCGACGACGCGCGCCGCCAGCCCAAGTTCGCGCAGATGGACGCGCTCTGGAAGCTCCACGACCGCTACGCGCCGCTCCCCGCGACCTACGAGGGCGTCAAGAAGTCGCTCAAGGACGTGGGCGCCGACATGCCCGCCGCCGAGGCTCCGCCGCCTCCCGAGCCCGGCTCCGACGACGAGGCGGCGAAGGTCTTCGAGCTCGCGGAGAAGGCGCAGACGCACAAGCAGGACGGCGAGTACGCGCGCGCGATCGACCTGCTCAAGGAGATGCTCGGCCTCGTCGACCGGGCCGAGCTCGGGGCGGGCGAGAAGAAGCAGCTCTACATCGTCGGCCACTACGAGCTCGCCCGCTGCTACGCGCTCAACAACCGGAAGAACAGCTCGATCGAGGAGCTGACGAAGGCGGTCGAGCTCGGGTTCGACGACTGGAAGAAGATCGACGGCGACAAGGAGCTCGACTCGATTCGCGGAGAGGGTGCGTTCCAGAGCCTCTCCGCGAAGCGAAAGAAGACCGAGTAGTTACGGCTGCTCGGGCAGGGCGCGAACGTCGCCCTTCGCCTGGTTCACGCTCATCCAGCTAGACGCCTTGAGCGTGAAGACCGTGCGCGCGTCCTCTGCGCCCGAGATCAGCGAGAAGGCGACGACCGCGCGGAGCGCGAAGCCGTCCTTCTTGGCCACGTCGCGGAAGGCGGCGACACGGTCCTTGACCGACGTGCCCGCGCGGCGGGCCTTGACCACGAGCTTGAGCACCTTCTCGGCGTCGTGGAAGTCCCACGCTTCCTTGCGGAGCTCCTCCTCGGCGACGGTCGCGTCGTTGCTGTGGCTGAGCGACGTGCGGCGGAGGAGCTCGGCGCGGGCCGGCGTCCACGAGTAGTCCTTCTCCCAGTGAGCG
>CAZYLP010000332.1:0-9009 GCA_964648345.1 uncultured Planctomycetota bacterium | reverse complement strand
CGCTCGGCGCGGCCCACGAGAAGGGGATCGTCCACCGCGACTTGAAGCCCGAGAACGTCCTGTTCGCGGAGGACGGCGCGGCCTTCGTCGGCGACCTCGGCCTCGCGAAGCACTTCAGGAAGGACCTCGGGGGAGCGAGCCTCAGCCTCTCCTTCTCGCAGGGAGGAGGCATGAAGGGGACGATCGGCTACGCGCCCCCCGAGCAGCTGCGAGAGTCGAAGGACGTGGGTCCGCCCGCCGACATCTTCGCGCTCGGAGCGATCCTCTACGAATGCCTCGCCGGCGCCCCCGCCTTCTCGGGCGAGACCCCGCTCCACGTCCTCGACAAGGTCGAGCGCGACACGCGCGAGCCTCTCTCCCGTCTTCGCCCCGACGTCCCTCGCTCTCTCCTCTCGGTCATCGAACGCACCCTCTCCCGCGACCCGGCCAAGCGTTTCCCCGACGGTGCTGCTCTCCTCCTTGCCCTCGAATCCGGCTCCCTCACGCGGCGACCCCCTTTGCTTCTCGCCGCTCCTCTCTTCGCGATCCTTGCCCTTGCCCTTGCCCTTGCCCTTGCCCTCCCTCGCACGCCGACACCGCCCACGACTTCTCCTCCCTCCCCTCCCCCGGCTCCCCTCGCCTCCACCTCCACCTCGGACTCTCTTCTCCCGCTCCCTCCTCCCGGCACCTTCCCTCCTCAATGCGACAGCTTCCTCCGCGGGAAGCGCCACCTCCGCCTCGTCCAGCTCATCGGCGACTACGGCTTCAAGGTCGCGGGCGAGGTCCACGCCCTCGCCTACTCGCCCGACGGGACGAAGCTCCTCTCGGGTCAGGGCCACCTCGACAAGGGCGAGCGCCACTGGGGGGAGATGCTCGACCGGACGCTCGTGCTCTGGGATGCCGCGTCCGGCCAGGAGCTCCGTCGCTTCCGCGGGCACGTCCACGGCGTCACGGGCTGCGGCTTCCTCACGGACGAGCGCATCGTCTCGGGGAGCTTCGACGGCACGGTGAGGATCTGGGACGCCGCGAAGGGCACCGGCGTCGGCGTGCTCGAGACGGGCGCGCCCGTGCTCGCGCTCGCGGTGACGCGCGACGGGTCCGCGGTCGCCGTGGGCCTCCTCGACGGGCGCGTGCTCTTCTACGACCTCGCGAAGGGCGAGAAGCCGGTCGTCCTCGGCGAGCAGCGGGAGGCGTGCCTCTCGGTCGCCTTCTCGGAGGACGGCGCGCTCCTCGTCGCGGGGAGCGCGGACGGCGCCGCGCGTTTCTGGGACGCGGGCGCCGCTCGCCGGGGCGAGGCCGTCGAGCGGCGCGCCTACCGCGTCGGCACGCCCGTGCGCGCCGTCGCGTTCCTCCGCGACTCGCGACGCGCGGCGCTCTGCGGCGAGAGCGGAGACCTCTGGGTCGCCGACTCCGCGGCCGAGTCGCTCGTCCCGCGGCGGGACTCCTCGCCCGCGCCGATCGAGGCGATCGTGGCCGTCCAGAGCACGTTCTACACGGTGCACCGGACGGGGAGCGTGCGGCACCGCTCGGGCGACGACCTGAACCTCCTCGGCACCCTCGACGACCGGCCCGGCCCGCTCGAGGCGATCGCCGCGACCCCCGACGGGAAGCTCGCCTGGGGCGGCCGCAACGAGGAGATCACGACGATCGTGCCCGGCGCGTCCGCGCCCACCGTCCCGCACAAGGCGACGCGGATCGCGCTCTCGAAGGTGGACGGCGTCGAGCAGATCGCGACCGGCGGCTCGGACGCCCGGGTCTGCGTCTGGGACGGCGCGACGGGCAAGAACGTCTGGTCCTCCGGTCAGCGCGGCTCGGTGTTCCTGTCCGTCGCCTTCGCGCCCAACGGGAAGCGCATCGCGACCGCGAGCGAGAGCGGCCTCGTCCGCCTCTGGAACGCGTCGACCAGCCACATGGAGATGACCTTCGAGCGCGGCAAGGGGAGCGTCTACCGGGTCGCCTTCACGGCTCACGGCGACCGGGTCGTCTCGTGCGGCGACTCGGGCGTGATCTACGTGTGGGACGTGGTCGGCGACGCCCGGGAGCTCACGGGTCACACCGCCCGCGTCTTCTGCGTCGCCCTGCACCCCGACGGGAAGCGTCTCCTCTCGTGCAGCCAGGACCGGAGCGTCAGGATCTGGGACGTGGAGCGCGGGCTCGAGCTCAGGAGGATCCCCAACGCGCACAAGGAGCTCGTCGGCAACCTCGCGATCTCTCCCGACGGCGAGCGCTTCGTCACGATGAGCTGGGACAAGACCGTGAAGGTCTGGAACACCTCGACGGGCGCGCTCGTGAAGGAGCTCTCGGATCAGCCTCACATCCCCTGGGGTCTCGGCTGGCTCGACTCGAAGCGCGTGATCGTGGGCTGCTACGACGGCTCGATCGCGGTCTGGGATGCGGCGAGCGCGACGAAGCTGGACGAGGTCAAGCTCGACTCGGCGGTCGACTGGTCGGGGAACATCGTCCCCGTGGGAGACGGGAAGCACTTCCTCGCCGGCACAGGTCGAGGAGTCGTCCTTCGGTTTTCTTTCGAATGATTTTTGCCACAGAGGACACAGAGAGCACAGAGGGCGTGTCGGGCGAACGCCGCGTCCTCGCGAAACGGAGAGGGACGCCGACTCTCTGTGCCCTCTGTGAACTCTGTGGCATCAAATGCGATGCAACTGTGTCAGCCTTTCGAATCGCCCTCGCCTGTTCGAGCAGTCGATCTTCAACTCGGTGGCCGATCGACGAACCGCGAAGTCGTTCGTTCGATCGAGGTGATTCGCGAGTCCATCCACGAGCCCGTCGTCGAACGCGATCACCAGCACGCGCTCGATGTGCTTGACCTTGCCCTCCATGGCGTCCTTCAGTCGCCGCCCCTCGTCGACGTTCCGGCGAAGGATCACGAAGCGCTCGGCCCCGATCTTCGTGGCCACCCGATCGATCTTCCTGACCGCGATGTTCCCGCAGTCGATCCAGAGCTTGATCTTCCCGGTCGCCTCGTCGCGCGCGAAGAGGTCGGGCTTGTAGTGCCACTGGACGCTCTCCTCGATCCGCGGGCGCTCCTCGAAGTAGAGGACGTAGCCGAGGAGCTTGAGCGTGATGTGCCAGGTCATCTCGCCCTTCCAGGCGGCGATGACGAGCTTCTCGCGCTCGAGGTCGTCCACCCGGAGGTCGAGCGTGAACTTCACCGGACGTCGGGGTAGTGCCCCGCGAGGACGCGGTGCGGGACGCCGAGGCGCCACGCGATCCTGAGGGCCCACATGCGGACCTGCGTGCGCGCGACGCCGCGGCGAGTCCAGCGGCGCGGGCTCGTGACGACCGGGGTGCGCGGCCGCTCGGGGCTCTTGAAGCGGCCGAGGGTGCGGGCGAGCTCGACGTCCTCCATGAGCGGGACGTCGGGGTAGCCGCCGAGCGCGAGGAAGAGAGACCGCCGCACGAAGATCGCCTGGTCGCCCGTCGCGAAGCCGCCGGCCGCGAGCCGGATCCGGATCCCCCACTCGATCACCCGATAGGCGAGCGCGGAGCCGTCGAGGTGGACCGGGAAGTACCCCCAGCGCGTGCGGTCGTCCGCGGCGAGGACGCGGAGCTCGTCCACGGCCCGCGCGGGGAAGCGAGTGTCCGCGTGCGCGAAGACGAGGAGCGCTCCGCGCGCCGCGAGGGCGCCCGCGTTCATCTGCCGGGCCCTCCCGCGCGGAGCGGCGACGACGCGGCCGAACTTCGCGGCGATCTCCGGCGTGCCGTCCTTGCTGCCTCCGTCCACGACGACGATCTCCTCGCGGGCGGAGTCGAGGCGTGACGCGAGGGGCTCGAGGGAGCGCGCCAGCGTGGGCGCCTCGTCGAGCGTCGGGACGACGAACGAGACCGCGAGGGTCGGGAGGGGCAAGGAGAGAGGACCGGGTTTACTTGGGCATCTTGGCCGCGCAGTCGTCGCACGGTTTGCCGCCCGTCGCGACGCAGGCCTCGCAGAGCTTTCCGGACTTGGCGCACGGAGCACAGCTCGTCTTCGTCCCGTTCACCTGGCCCATGCCGCAGTGGTCGCACCAGCCCGTCTTCGCGGTGCGGATGTCGGCGCACGAGCAGGTCGCGCCCGCCTTCGCGGCCGTCGCGGTCCCGCACGCGCACGGCGCGCTCGCGTCCCCGCCGCCCGACGTGGAGGACGTCCCGCCCTTCGTGTCGTCGGGCTTCTTCTCGTCGCCTCCGCAGCCGGTTGCGAAGAGCGCGACGGCGAGGAGCGCGGCAAAGATCGAGAAGGCGCGCATCGAATCCTCCGTGTGGGGTTTCGAGTTCACCCGAAGATCGCTTCGAGGAGTGCTTCCGTGCAAGAGAGATCGTCGAAGATGTGAGTCGGCTCGCTCAGGGCGAGGTCCGCGCGCCGGTAGCCGCCCCCGGTGGCGACGGCGATCGTGCGCGCGCCGTGAGCGCGGCCGACCTCGACGTCGCGGGGCGTGTCGCCGAGGACGACCGCGTGGCGCGGCTCGAAGGCGAGACCGTGGCCGTTCGCGGCGCGGCCGAGGGCCACCGGGAGGAGCGCGGGGCGCTCCTCGGCGTCGTCGCCGTAGGCGCCGAAGCGGAAGTACTTCCAGAGACCGAAGCGCTCGAGCTTCCGCTTCGCGCCCGGCTCTATGTTGCCGGTGAGGAGCGCGAGCGAGCAGTCGCCGCGGTCCGCGAGGACCTCGAGCGCCCGCTCGATGCCGGGGAGAGGGCCGAAGGGCTTCCCGGGCGGCGGGTTCTCGAGCTCGTCCTCGAGGTGCTCCACGTAGCGAGAGAGGACCGCGCGCCGGGCCTCTCCTCCACGATCCGACACGAAGCCGTGAGCGCGGAACGTCTCCTCCACGATCCACGGATCGGTCCTACCGTCGAAGAAGAGGGACTTCGTCGCCTGCTCCCAGCCGTGGAGGTCGCGGAACGCCTTGTCGATCGCCCGGCGCCCCGCGCCGGCGGTCGTCACGAGCGTCCCGTCTATGTCCCAGAGGAGGAGCGTCTTCTCGGTCAAGCGGGCGCCAAGTTACCACGGGCGGCGTTCGTCGCAGTGCGTCATGCCGCAAGGAGTTCCGTGCACGCGGCGCCTTGACGGTGAAGTGCGGCGGGCGGATACTCCCCGACCCAGCGGGGAGGAGCGCGCTCGTGAACGTCTTCCAGTCCATGAACGAGGGGTCTCACGAGCAGGTCGTCTTCTGCGAGAACAAGGCCGCGGGTCTCAAGGCGATCATCGCGATCCACGACACGACCCTCGGCCCCGCGCTCGGCGGGTGCCGCCTCTTCCCGTACAAGACCGAGGAGGACGCGCTCACCGACGTGCTCCGCCTCTCGCGCGGCATGACCTACAAGGCGGCCGCCGCGGGCCTGAACCTGGGCGGCGGCAAGGCGGTGATCATCGCCGACCCCAAGAAGGACAAGAGCGAGGCCCTCTTCCGTGTCTTCGGGCGCTTCGTCGAGAGCCTGAACGGCCGCTACATCACGGCCGAGGACGTGAACACGAGCGTCCACGACATGGAGTACATCTTCATGGAGACGAAGTACGTGACGGGCGTCGCGCCCGCTCACGGCGGCTCGGGCGACCCGTCGCCCGTGACCGCGTTCGGCGTCTACCGTGGGATGCAGGCCTCGGCCAAGGTCGAGTTCGGCGACGAGAACCTCGCGGGGAAGCGCATCGCGATCCAGGGCCTCGGCAACGTCGGCTCGCACCTCGTCGAGCACCTCGCGAAGGCGAACGCCAAGATCATCGTCACGGACATCGACCAGGAGAAGTGCCGCCGCATGACGGAGACCTTCGGGGTCGAGGTCGTCGCGCCGGACAAGATCTACGACGTGGCCTGCGACATCTTCGCGCCGTGCGCCATGGGCGCGATCGTGAACGACGACACGATCCCCCGCTTGAAGTGCAAGGTCGTCTGCGGCGGCGCCAACAACCAGTTGAAGGAAGACCGCCACGGCGTCGCGCTCGAGAAGCGCGGGATCCGCTACGCGCCCGACTACGTCGTCAACGCGGGCGGACTCATCAACGTCTACGTCGAGATGGAGGGCTACGTCCGCGAGCGCGCCCTCCGCATGGCGCAGAACATCTACGACACGGTCGAGCGGGTCTACAAGATCGCGTCCGAGCTCAAGATCCCGACCTACGTCGCCGCGGACCGCCTCGCCGAGGAGCGCGTGCAGCGGATCGGTCAGATCAAGAAGGGCTTCTTCGGCGGTATCTGAGAGGAGGGTCCGGTGAACGTCTCCACGCCCTCGACGCTCCACCTCGAGGAGTTCATCTCGAAGGTCCAGTGCCTCAAGCGGCCCTCCGAGTTCACGCTCGAGAACTTCTGGGACCTCGTCCGCCGCTTGAAGGTCACGGACGACTGGATCCGCGACCACGTGAGCTTCAAGGACGACACCTACGCGCGGAACCTCGTCGTCCTCACGCCGCGCTTCGAGATGCTCGTCCTCTGCTGGAAGCCCGGCCAGAATTCGCGGATCCACGACCACATGGAGTCCTTCTCGGTCGTGAAGTGCATCCGGGGCACGCTCACGAACCACCTCTACGAGCGGAAGGACGACGGCAAGCGCGAGGACTACTGCGAGCTCAAGAAGATCCGCGCGGACCTCGTCGGGCCCGGCGAGTACGCGCCGCTCGACTGGGGCGGGATCCACATGATGGAGAACGACCCCAACTCGGGCGAGGACATGGTCACGCTCCACTTCTACGCGGAGCCTCTCCGCGAGATCCACCTCTTCTCGCCCGACGAGCACAAGGTCGAGAAGAAGCGCATGCGCTACTCGCTCGAGGACCGCGTCGTCTGACGGGTCCGCAACAGAGTGGACAGACCGTGCCCACTCTCGCACGCCATCCGAGCCTCAAATGAACCGGTCGGCCCCGTCCTGCCCCAGGAGTGCTCGAGCCGGTGCCGGATCCGCACTGGCACGCCGCTAGCGTTCCTCGCGCCCGTCCGCCCGACCACCCGGGCATCCAGCACAGCAACACGGAGCCAGCCATGAGACTCAACCTTCGCGCGGCGATCGCGTGCGGCGTCGTCGCGCCTCTACTCCTGAGCGGGGTCGCGCACGCGCAGGACGCGTTCAAGTCGATCACCCTGAACACCGAGACGCGGACGGGGTCCGTCGGTGGCTCGTCGATCCTCAAGAAGACTCACCTCACGGTCGACGAGGCGGGCAACGCGGTGCTCGACGAGAACCTCGCGAGCGGGGCGGTCAAGAAAGCGACGCTCTCCGCGGCCGAGCTCGCGGACCTGAAGCAGAAGTTCGCGACGGCGAGGGTCGCCACGCTCCCCGCCGACGTGACGCAGGTCATCCACATCGTCGCGCCGGACAAGACGTTCTCCGTGAAGACGACGTTCGCGGTGGGCGGCAGCAAGACGTTCCACGGCGAGCCCGGGATCTACGCGGCGAACGCCGCGCGCGTGAAGGGGCTCATGGACTTCCTCTACGCGCTCCACGCGAAGATGCTCGTGCCGGCTCCGGCCTCTCCCTTCGAGGAGGTCTCGCTCAGCTTCTTCAACGCGTCGGCCGGCACGAGCCGGACGATCACGCTCAAGAAGGACGGCCGCGTCACGATCCTCAAGGCGTCGCCGGCGGCCAAGTTCGCGCCGTTCAACGGCAAGGCGAAGCCCGCCGAGCTCAAGCTCGTCCAGGACACGTTCAAGGCCGCGGACCCGAAGACGCTCCCCGCGATGGGCCCGGCCCCGCACCCCATGCCGCTCGGCGGGACGACGATCGAGCTCGCCTCGACGTTCCCGGACGCGACGAAGAAGTCGTACCGCGCCCACCAGGGCCTCTACGGCCCGCAGGGACCCCGCGTGCGGCCGCTCATCGCCGCGCTCCAGGCGATCATGGACCGCTTCGACGCCGAGGCGAACACCCGCACGATCTTCGGTCAGGTCGTCGTGGACGGCGGGACGGTCTCGGTGAAGGAGGAGGTCCCGCTCGGGCCGCTCTCCTTCTCGCCCAAGTGGCGCGTGACGAACGAGCCGTTCTACTCGCTCCTCAAGGGCCAGAAGGACAAGTACGTCCGCGTGAAGGCGCGCGTGATCCCGGGTATCGAGCCGGTGATCCAGGTGCTCGAGCTCGAGGGGATCAACCCGACCTTCAACCCGGTCAAGATCCGCGACGCGCAGGGCAAGGTCGTCGGGAACCTCGTCGGCGGCGCCCCGGTCGCGATCACGGGCGTGAAGGGCCTCAACTACGAGGTGAAGTACCAGGGCAAGACGGCCTACGTCAGGAAGTCGTCGATCCTGATCAGCTACGACGTGATCGCGTTCACGCCGACGACGCCGACGGTCACGCCGGGCTTCGTGAACGTCGTCCCGGAGTGATGGAGACCCGCGGCGTCACTCGCCGCGGATCTTCTTCCTGAGTGCCGCCCCGGCGGACGAACGCGTCGGGGCCTTCGCCCCCGCGGGCGGCGAGAGCGCTCGGTCGAGGTGCGCGAGCGCCTCGGCCGAGCGCCCTTCGTCGTGGAGGAGCTCGGCGAGGCGGATCCGCCAGTCGCCGTCGAGCGGGTCGTGCGCGAGCCCGGCCTCGATGACCGGGATGAGCGCGCGGCGGGCGGCGACCGGGTCGCCGACGCGCCCCTCGATCTCGTGCGCCCACGCCTCGCGCCAGTAGGTGACGGCCCAGATCGACTCGTCCGTCAGGAGCATGTACTCCCCGCGGAGGCGGGCGGCCGAGAGCTCGCGGCGGCTCGCGAGGTCGGTCGCGCCGGCGAGCTGCTTCTGGCGCACGACGGACGCCGCGAAGCGCTCGCGGGCGGCGAGCGCCGCGGCGACGGCGGACGCCGCCGCGGCGGCGGCGCCGGCTCGGTCCCCTTCCTGCACGAGGCGCTCGGCCTTGCTGCAGCGGAGGCCGAGGAGCTCGCGCGCGACGACGTGCCACCGCGGGTGACCGAGCGCGACGGCGCGCTCCTCCGCGTCGATGATGCCGCCGAAGAAGCTCGAGTCCATGCGCCCCTCGTCCACGGGCGGCTCGCCGGGGCGGAGGGGGATCACCCCTTGCCGCGCGGTCTCGGCCCACGCGAGGCGCTCGATCGCGAGGAGCGCGCTCCGGATCGGC
>CAZYLP010000331.1:0-9048 GCA_964648345.1 uncultured Planctomycetota bacterium | reverse complement strand
GGCGGCGGTGCCGGCCGGGGCGGCGGCGGCGCCGGCCGGGGCGGAGGCGGTGGCGACTTGGACTGTCCGGGGCCTGCCCAGATGAGCGCAGGCCACGCGAGCATGAGGAGCAGCACCACCGGCAAGCGCGAGAGACGCATGACTCCCCCCGGGTGTCGTGCCAGACCCAGCCTGTGGTTTAGCAGAACAGGGGGGGCCGGGCTATGCGACGTCCCGGGCTATGCGGTGTCCCACGGGTCGTCCATGGCGACGAGCACCTTGTTCAGGTTCTTGATCTCCCAGGCGTGGTTGAGGGGCACGAACCACCCGAGCTCGAAGATCGTCTCGAGGTAGGTCTTCAGGTCCTCGAGGTCGTCGATGATCGCGAACTTGAACTTGTAGCCCGCCTTGTGGAGGACGGGGTCGTTCGGCTGGATCACCGTGAGCGGGAAGGCCTCGGTGATGTCGGAGGGCGCGTGGAAGCGGCCCGCCTCCTGGTTGTGGTGGACGCGCCGGTTGAACTCGGTCGCGCCCATCTCCTTGTTGAGGGCCGCGATCACCTCGAGGACGCGGAAGGTGACGTTGCCGACGGTGTCGCCGTCCTCGAAGTCGCGCATCGAGCGCTTCGCGGACGCGGGCGGCCCCTGGCACTTCGGGCACTTGTCGTCGGTCGGCTTGAAGACGTAGGGCTTCGGCTTCCCCGCCTTGTCCTTCACGTCGCCCTTGCAGCCCTTCGCGCAGACGAGCCAGATCATGGCGGGCTTCTTGCAGACGCGGCAGCTCTCGTCGGTCGGGCGGAACTCGAGCGGGTCGTTGTCGTGCGCGAGGTCGATGCAGCCGCCCGAGCAGACGATCTTGGTGCTCTCCTGGCCGGCCTTGAGCACCGCCTCGCGGGCCTTCGCCTGGCGCTCGAGGTCGATCTTGCCCTTGAGCCAGCCCTTGTATTTCTTGGCATCCGACGCGTCGATGCGGAGCTTCTCCGCCGCCTTGAAGGCCTCCTCGAACGTCTTCGCCATGCGGGGGTCGATCTCGTTCTGGAAGGCCTTCATGCGCGCCTCGTACTTCGGGTCGTCCATGAAGTTGTCCGAGCGCTTGTCCTTCGTGCCCCAGTCGGCCCAGCGCGGGCAGATGAACATGAGGTCGTAGTCGCCGGTCATGAAGGCGTTCGGCTTCGCGGGCCGCGCGAGGACCATGAGCGGCTCGGCCTCGCCCTCCATCGCATCGCGGTCCGCCTTCGAGCCGCCGAGGAGGACCTTGTACGCCTTGTCGTCCCCGAGGAAGTGGTAGATCTTGAACTCCTTCGCCGTGGCGCTGTCCTTCTTGGCGAGGAAGACCCAGTCCTTGGGCGTCCCGACGACGCTCCCGTCGCGCTTCTCCGCGAAGATGTAGAGCCGGAGCGGGTCGTTGTCGGGCTTCTTCGTGGAGGCGATCGCCGTGCGCGCCGCGCCCGTCTTGTCGTCCTGGAGCTTCTCCGTCATGAGGCGCGTGATCATGGCGTCCGTCAGCGTGAGGTGAGACGCGACGACCTTCTTGCCGTCGAGCGCCTTCTTGTTCGCCTCGTTGCCCTTCTTCACGTCCTCGGCCTTCATGGCCTTGCTGAAGTCGGCGAGCACGGGGACGAGCCCCGCCATGGGGCCCCAGGTCGAGCTCTTCCCCTTCACGCCCATGTCCTTCGTCGGGCACTCGTCGGTCTCGATGTACTTGCGGGGCCACGGGCCGGTGGCGCGGAAGACGATGATCTCGCCGCGCTTCTCGCAGACCTTGAAGGTCGCTTCGAGGTCCTCGGGCGTCATGCCCTGCGTCAGGTGCTTCTTGCACGCGTCGTCGAGGCTATGAGGCACGGTCTTCCCCCTCCGCGGCCAATGGGAACAGGAAGGCCGCGGGCCATCAACGGCTCGCGGTCGCGACCACTCCCACCCCATCGTTTGTCGTGTCCACGAAAACCGACACGCTCGGGCCGCCGTGATAGTCGTTCGGGCCCGAACGGCAGAGGCCGCCTGGGGCTACGTACTCGTCCTTGCCGCCGCCATCGAAGAAGAGCGTGAAGCCGTTGTGCGCGGTCGCTCCGAGCGAGAAGCCCTGCGCTCCGTCGTAACGGTCGTCGCCCGCCGCGTCCACGAACGAGGAGACCGAGAGGTCCCACGACGAGCCCTGGAGCGCGACGACGCAGCCCGTGTAGACGTCGTCGCCGCCCTCGTCGAGGAGTGCTCCGAGCGCGGAGTGACAGCCGAAGGCCTGCCCGTACCGCGAGCCGTCGTATCGATCGCGCCCGGCCTTCAAGTCAGCGAGCAGCCCGAGCGCGAAGTAGTAGCCGCCTCCCTGCGAGAAGTTGCCGGCGAGGTAGCGGTCGTCTCCGCCGCAATCGACGAGAGCGCCGACCCCGCCCGAGGCGTAGCCGCGGACGCCGCAGCCGACTCCTTGAGCGAGACCGTTCATGATCCCGAGCTGGCCGTAGGTGTCCTTCCGCCCGAGGAGCGCGGCGTAGCGGTCGCCGCCGCCGCCGTCCACGAGGGCTCCGAGCGCGCCCGGACCGCCGAAGCCCTGGGCGATCGTCGTCGCCTCGTAGCGGTCGTCGCCCGCGTGATCGAGGAGTGCGCCCGATCCACGAAGGAAGCCGACTCCCTGCGAGAAGTGGACGCCGCGATACTCGTCCTTGCCCGCGAGGTCCACGAGGACGCCCGCGCCCGCGGCGGCCGCTCCCTGCGCGAAGGGTTCGTCGCACGCGTAGGTGTCGTCGCCCGCGCGATCGACGAGGAGGCCGACCCCGAGGAGGCCCGCTCCCTGCGCGAAGGACTCGGTCGCGGAGTAGCGGTCGTCGCCTCCGAGGTCGAGCGCGATGCTCACCGGCGCCGTCGGCGAGCCGCTCGCCACGCGGCGGAGGTAGCGGTCGTCGCCGTCGAGGTCCACGAGGAGCGCGTACTCCGCGCTGTGATCGTTCGCGCCCGAGCCCGCGAAGAGGACGCCGCCCACGTCGGTCGTCTGCGTGAAGAGGACCCGTCCGGGCGCTCGCGCCTCGCCGAACGTCGCGACCTCGACGGCGCGGAGGTCCGCCGCGAGCGCGGAGAGGTAGGCCGGGTCCGCGAGCGGCGCGAGCTCGGCGACGGCCGCGACGAGGAGCGGCCCGTCGATCTTCGCGGCCGCGTTGACCGCCTCGAGCTCGCGCTCCCAGCGGTCGCGGTCGCGGTCGCGCGCGAGGAGGATCGACTGCTTGAAGCGAGCCGCGATCTCCGGCATCTCCTTCGCGATCACGGCGCGCTCGTTCGCATCGAGGCGCGCGAGCGCTCGATCGAGGAGGGAGCGCGCGCGGCGCATGAGGCCGGTCATGTAGCGCGCGTGCTCCTCGCACGAGGCGCCGCGCGAAGGAGCCGCGAGCGCCTCGCTCGGGACGGGGGCCGTGCCGTCGAGCACGAACGTCGCGACCGCCGCGAGCGCCGCGAGGCCGCCGCTCCCCGCGGCGGGGGCCAGCGAGTGCGCGAGGCTCCGCGCCGCGTCGGGGAGCCGGAGCGGATCGCGGTGGAGGTACCGGACGGTCTTCAGACGGAACGGGTCGTCGAAGCCCCTCTCGTCCTTCTCGAAGCGCTCCCTGAGCTCGGAGAGGTCGCGCTCGAGGCCCGCTCTCGCGATCGCCTCCGCCGCGCGCTTCGCCTCGACGCCCGGCGCCGTCGCTTCGAGATCCGGGCGCAGCGTCGCGTTCCTCGGCAGCGGCTTCGCGCTCTCCTCGGGCGGAGGGGCGAGCACGACGTCGAGGTCGAGGGACGCCCACTTCCGCTCCGCGCGGAGCGTGACCGTCTTGCCGAGGTTCTCGGCGAGGAGCCGCTCGATGTCGGGGAGGGCGTCGAGTCTCTCCGCGATCGACTCCCCGGTCTTGATCTCGGTCTCCGTGAGCATGCGGCGGACGCCGAACTTCACGCGCTCGCCGGGTCGCCGCTCCGCGAGCCACATCCGGAAGCGCGTCGGCGCCTCGTTCTTGTTCCACGCGAGGGGGACGCCGTCGATCGCGACGATCGCGTCGCGCGACCTGAAGCCCGCGCGCGCGGCGGGCGAGCCCGGAAAGATGTCGAGGACCCACACGCCCACCTGGGTCGAGCTGACGGCGACCGCGTCGTGGCGGAAGCCGATCCACGCGCGCGAGGGTTCCTCGGCGCGCGCGGCGAGCGCGCTCACGAGACCGATCGCGGCGAGAGCGGCGAGCGAACGCCCGCGGTTCGCCATGCGGGCTCAGCGCCGCTTGCCGACGACGAAGCCGCTCCGGCGGAGGGTCGCCTCGGCGTCCGTCTCGGGCCCCTCCCAGCGGACGACCAGGTGGAGGAGGGCGAACGGGACGAGGATGATGAGCGGCGCCGGATTCCCGACGCCGAAGCAGGCGACGACGCAGCCCACGTAGAAGACGAGGAGCGTCGCGACCGAGACGTAGCGGAGGACCACGAAGAACGCCGCGAGGCCCGAGAGCCCGAAGCGGAGCCACGACCGCGTGAGCGCGTCCACCCCCGTCGCCGTGAGCGCGCGCGAGTGCTCCTTCAACGCGTCGAGGAACGCGCGCGCCGTCGAGTAGCGGTCCCCGGGCTCGAAGGCGAGCGCCTTGCAGAGTATGTCCACGATGTCCGGATCGAGGAGCCGCTTCAGCATCTCGGGGCTCACCGCCTTGTCGGGGCGCCTCCCGAGGAGCGCTTCGTGGAGCATGACGCCGAGCGCGTAGACGTCGCCCGCGGGCGAGGGCTCCGCGCCCTTCACGGCCTCGGGCGGCAGGTAAGCGAGCGTGCCGCCCTCGAGACCCGCGCCCGTCTTGAGCGACTCGGACAGACGCGCTCCGAGCCGCTCCTTCTGGAACTCGCGCGCGAGCCCGAAGTCGAGGATCACCGGCTTCGGCGGCCCGCTGGCGCCCTGGTTCAGGACGACGTTCTCGGGCTTGAGGTCCCCGTGCGCGATCCCCATGCCGTGGACGTTCGCCATGACGCGGACGATCTCGAGGAAGAGTTCGAGCGCGCGCCCGCGCTCGCTCGCGCTGTCGATCGCGCGGAGGACGTCGCGGAACGAGACGTCGCCGAGCCAGTCGAGGACGATCCAGGGCGTCTCGCCGTCCCTGAGCTCGAGGAGGCGCGGGATCCCGACGGTCCCGTCCATGCGGCGATAGAGCGCCGCCTCGGCGCGGAGCATGCGCGCGCCGACCTCGCCCGTCGCGACCTTCACGGCGACGGCGTGGGCCTTGAGGCGCAGGTCCTGGCCGTACCAGACCTCGCTGAACGTGCCGCGCGCGACGAGGCGCTCGAGCGTGACGCCCGGGATTTCGATCGGAGCACTCATCTGGCACCGCGCCTCGCTGCCGCTCGTCTCATTGCATCATGAAGCTCCAGATCGGGTGGCCCGTGCGGTTCTTGTAGGTCTTCTCGGGGACGCGCATGAGGAACGCGTTGATCGTCGTCATGGCGAGGAGGAGCGGCACGAACGTCGCGAAGAGAGATCCGAACAGGACTCCGAGGATCGTCAACGCCTCCGCGGCGCGGGGAGTCTTCCCCGAGAGGACGATCGCCGCGAGGTAGAAGCTCCCGACCACGAACGTGAGCGCGCCCACGCCGGAGAGGAGCGCGCGGAGGCCGCGGCGCACCGTCGCCATGCGCGTCATGAAGACGCGCCGGCGCTCGTGGCCGTTCTTCCGCGCGAGGCAGCGCCTCTCCGCGGCGATCAGGCCGTCGAGGTCGTGGAGGACGTCCCCCGCGTCCTTCGCGCGGCCGGCGGGGTCGTGGTGGAGCATCCGGCGGAGGAGCGCCTCCGTGCCGGGAGGGAGGTACGGGTTCAGCGCCGAGGGACTCACGCCGAAGGCGGGCGGGCGGCCGGTGAGCACTCCATGGAGGAGGACGCCGAGGCTGTAGACGTCGGCCGGGATCCCGGGCTGCTTGCCGTCGAAGATCTCGGGCGCCATGTAGTCGAGCGTGCCCGCGATCGAGCGTCCGTCCACGCTCACGAGCGACTGCGCCAGCGAGCGCTCGAGGCGCGTCGCGACCTGGAGCCGCGCGAGCCCGAAGTCGAGGAGGTGACACGCGCCCTGCGCGTCCACGAGGACGTTTCCAGGCTTCACGTCGCCGTGCGCGACGCCCGCCGCGTGGAGGCGCGCGAGCACGGCCGCGAGGTCGCGCACGACCGTGAGCCAGGAGAGCATGTCCGCGGGCGGCGGCGTGACCGTCGGCGTCGCGATCCTGTGCCCCTCGATCCACGGCATGACGAGGTGAGGCGGGTCCGCGTCGAGGTGCGTCTCGAGGATCGGGACGATCCTCGGGTCGGTCACGTGCTGCGCGACCCCGACCTCGCGGCGGAGGTGATCGACGAGCGCCTCGACGCGCGGGAACTTGATGGCGACGAGCGCGCCCGTCTCGGGGTTCCGGGCCTTCCAGACCACGGAGAAGCCGCCGGCCCCGGCCTCGGAGAGGAGCTCGTGGTCGCCTACGAACTGTCCCGGGACGAGGTCCAACGCGAGCTCCGCTCCAAGTAGGGTCAGCGCACTATCGACGAGCCGGCGCCGAGCTTCAAGGCTACTTCCGCTCTCCGCTGAGCCGCCGCTCGAGCTCGCGGAGCTCGTCGCGAGCCGGCGTGTCTCCGCGCGCGAGCCGCTCCGCGAGGCTCGGCCAGCCGCGCTCGTGACGCGCCGCCTCGTACCGCTTCGCCGCTCCGCGGTCGTCGCCCGTCTCGACGAGGAAGACGACGAAGCGGAGCTGCCACACCGGGTCCTCGACCTTGAGCAGCTCCACGGTCTCGAAGAGCGGTCGCAGGTCGCGGACGCGGTGGTCGGCGAGGGCGATGGCCCACATCCTCTCGATGATCGGGAGCGTGTAGCGTCCGGGGACGGGCTGCTTCCGGGCGTAGACGAGCCCGGCCTCGAGGGCGCGGTCGTTCCGTCCGAGCTTCTCGTGCGCCAGCATGCGCCCGAGGGCGAAGCCGTCGCGCAGGTAGCCCTCGAGCTGGGGCGCCTCGTCGATCCGGCGCAGCGCCCGGGCGGGCTCGTTCGTGGCCAGGTCCGCCTGGGCGCGCACGAAGAGGAGCTTCGCCTCGAGGGTCGGCGCTTCGTGCTCGCCGAGCGTCTCGCGCAGCGGCTCGAGCGCGGCCTCGACGGCGTCGGCTTCGCGCACGGCGTCGGCCCAGAGCCGCCGCATCACGAGCGTGTCGAGGATCGTCTCGTGCGCGAAGAGGCGGTCGGTGGCGTCCTCGGCGAGGATGATCCGCCGCGCGAACCCCTCGAGGAGCGCGGCGTCTACCTCGTTCGTGCGCGCCAGCGCGCGCGTCGCGTTGACGAGGAGCGGGTCGCCGTCGGCGGCGAGCGGTCCGACGGCCTGGGCGAGCTTCACGATCCCGCGCGGGTGAACCGCACGGGGGGAGAGGACCGAGACGAGCTTGTCGTGTGTCTTCCCGGGGAGCGGGACGCCGGGCGCGACTCTCGCGAGGAGGAAGATGTGGTGCGCGAGCTCGAGCAGCTTGTCCCCGGCCAACATGACGCCGCGCTCGACGGCGATCGTCGAGAGGATGCGGTCCACCGCGCGGATGAGCGCTCGTCCGCGGGCGCGTTCGCTCTCGTCGAGCGGCCCGTCGGGGCGCGAGAGAGAGGCCACGGCCGCGACGGCGTCGGCGAGGCTGGCCTTGCCCTGGAACGCCTGATCCACGACGGCGAGGCCTTCGCGCCACGCGACCGCGGCGTGCGCCTCTTCCTGACGCGGGGCCTCGGGCCCGGCGCGCGGGGAGCTCGGCGGCGAGTCCTTCGCGGCGGGTGGCGGCGGCGGGCTCCGCTCCCGAAGGAAGAACGCGCCCGCCGCGACCGCGGCCCCCGTCCCGACGACGAGGAGCGCGGCGACGAGCCCCCGCCGGCCGCGCGGCCCGGGCGCACCCGGCTTCATGGCGAGCGCGAGCGCGTCCGCGACCGCGGCGGCCGACGCGAAGCGGGCCGACGGCTCGGGCTCGAGGCAGCGGAGGCAGACCTGGTCGAGGCGCGCGTCGCGGTCGGCGCGCTCCTCGGATGGGCGCTTCGCGGGCTTGAGCTTCCGGCTCACGAGGCCCATGAGCGTCTCGGAGTCGAAGGGCGCGTGGCCCGCGAGCATGTGGTAGAGGGTCGCTCCGAGCGCGTAGACGTCGGCGCGCGAGTCGGCGCTCCCGCGGCCGAGCTGCTCGAGCGGCGCGTAGGCCGGCGTCCCGAGCATCGCGTTCGACTTCGTGAGCCGCTCCGAGTCGGCGATGCGCGCGAGCCCGAAGTCGGTGAGGCGCGGCTCGCCCCGCTCGTCGATGAGGACGTTCCCCGGCTTCACGTCGCGGTGGACGACCCCGCCCTCGTGGAGCGCGTGCAGCGCGCGCGCGAGCTTCTCGCCGATCGCCGCCGCCTCCGCGACGGAGAGGGCTCCTCCGCGCGCGAGGCGGGCCGCGAGCGACTCCCCCGCGACGAGCTCGCTCACGAGGAAGCGCACGCCCTCCTCCTCGCCCGATCCGTGGACGGTCACGAGGTTCGGGTGGCGGACGCGGCACGCGGCCTGGATCTCGCGCTCGAAGCGGGCGCGCGCGCCCGCGGACGCCTCGCCGCGGATCACCTTGAGGGCGACCGTGCGCCCGAGCTTCTCGTCGCGGGCCTCGAAGACGACGCCCATCCCGCCCTCGCCGAGGACGCGGAGGAGGCGGAACGCTCCCACGCGCGAGCCGGGCTCGAGACGCATCACGGCGCTCCCGGGCCCATGCTAGCAGCGGCCGCTCGGGGACCGCGCCCGACGTCCCGTGAAACGAGAGCCCGGCTCCATTAGAGTCACCTCGGGGGTGCCCCCCTGATCCGGACGCTGGGGGAGTACGAGCTCGAGGAGGCGCTCGGGAAGGGCGCCGCGGGGACCGTCTACCGCGCGCGCCACCGCGCGCGCGGCGGCGAGTTCGCCGTGAAGGTCCTCGTGAAGGACGGCGCCCGGACCGAGATCTGGGAGCGCCGCCTCCGGCGCGAGGTGGACGCGGCGTCGCGGCTCGAGCACCCGAACATCGCGCGCCTCCACGAGCTCGGGCAGGCCGGGGGCGAGTCGTTCCTCGTCTTCGACCTGATCCGCGGGCGGAGCGCGCGCG
>CAZYLP010000330.1:0-9053 GCA_964648345.1 uncultured Planctomycetota bacterium | reverse complement strand
AGGTCCCCGTGATCGCCGGTGTCACCGTGTCGGTCGCCGTGAGCGTGTGCGTCCCGACGGTCACGAGCGTCGCGCCGTTCGTGAACGTGCGCACGCCCGCATCGCCTGCGACGAACGTGTAGTTCGCGGGCACCGCGGAGCCCGCGCCGCCGTCCGTCTTCGTGAACGCTACGGTGCCGGTGTATCCCGTCGCGGTGTTCCCGTTCGCATCGCGCGCGGTGACGGTGAACGTGAACGGACCGCCCGCCGTGACGCCCGCAGGCGCCGAGACGACGAAGCTCGCCACGGGCCCGGGGGTGACGTTGAACGTGTTGCTCGTCGCCCCGGTGATCGTGCCCGATGTGGCGGCGAGGGTGTAGCCGTTCCCCGTCTTGTCGATGCTCAGGCCACTGAACGTCGCGACGCCGCCCGAGGCGGCTACGGTCAGCGTCCCCGAGAGCGTTCCCGGAGTGGGTGAACCGCCGTTGGTCCCGATCGCGATCGTCACGTTGCCGGTGAACCCCGCGCAGAGGTTGTTGAGCGCGTCGAGGACGCGCACCGTGACGGCGGGCGTGATCGAGGCGCCGGCGACCGTGTTCGTGGGCTGCTGGTTGAACACGAGGTGGTCGGGCACCTGCGCCTGGTTGACGGTCGCCGTCGCGGGGGCGTTGTCGCTCGTCGTCGCGGTCGTGTCGATGATCGTCGTCGTCGTGCCGGCTCCGACGATCACGATGAGCTGACCGACGGCCGAGTTCACGTAGTTGCCCGAGGCGACCGGGATGTTGACCTTGTACGTGAGCGTCGTCGTGCCACCGATCGGGACCGTGAACGGCGAACCGGTCCACGTCAGTGTCTGGCCCGAGATCGAGGGGTCGGCGAACGCGACCCCGTTCAGCTTCGTCGAGCCCGCAACGTAGGACGGCGACGCAGGCGACGACGGCAAGGTGTCGACGAGCTTGTCGACGATCGATGCCGACGTCATGCTCGTGTTCGTGAGCGTGAGCGTGTAGTCCACGGTCGCCGCACCGGAGAGCGAGGTCGGGTTCGCGGACTTCGACAGCGTCGTCCGGGCGCTCGTCGGCTGGAGGGGAGGGAACGTCCCGTTCGTGAAGTCACCCGTGTCCTGGTGCTTGAACTGCGTGCCGCTCGCGATGTGGTTCACGGGCGAGATCTGCGTCGGGGTCGACGTGCTCCCCACGGCGCGAAAGCTGTAGACCGCGCGGTAGTCGACGACCGAGAGCCCGGCACCGACGATGTACTCGAGCGTGTCGGTCAGCGTGGTGATGATCGTGCCCGTGCCGTCGGGCGTGGTGTCCTGCCGGATCTCGATCACCGTCTGGAAGAGCTCGTACGCCTCCGGACGCCAGGAGAGGAACGAGGCCGGAGTGAAGGCGATGTTGTCGCCGGCGCCGATCGTCCCCGAGTCACCGATGACGGTGATCGTGACGATGCCGCCGAGCTCGGGCGGGATCGGCCCCGAGACGACGGACGAGACCTTGTTCGCGCCGGCCTGGATCGATTCCTTGATGTTGGTGAATTGCTGGGCGGAGGCGGTGATGAGAGTGCCGGTGCCCTGCGGCGGCGGTTGACCGTTGTAGACGGAGATCGTGTAGGGTTGCGCGGTGTTGATGTCGTTGCCGGCCGGGCCCGTCATGTAGAAGAAGGCCGTCTTGCTCGCACCCGCGGCGAGAGAGCCGAGGTGCTGGACGCTCGGAGCGCCAGGGGCGAGCGTGACCTGTCCAGTGAAGTTCGACGCGAGGACCCAGACGTCGTTGATCGCCGACACCCCGGTGTTCGTCACCCGGTACGAGCCGTACATGCACCGGATGAGCGTCCCGTTCTCCTTGCCGACGTAGAACGTGTTGCTGCTCGTCTTGGTGACGGTGGCCGTCTGCGCCGACGCGGCGGCCGGAGCCGCGAGCACCAATGCGCACGCCGCGACGAGGGGGCCCACCCCCCGCGAAAAACTCCCGCTCACTGCGTCCCCCGTTCTGACTCCGGGGGAGCGCACCCCGCCTCTGGCCCCCCGGCCATCAGCGGAGCTGAATCCCCCGAGTCTGCGTCTTCGCGTGGCAAGACGCGGGAGAGCCTTTTATCCCTTGTAGCACCAAGGTTTCAACAAGGAGCGACGAGAATTATCACTGTAAAGTCTTTACAAGGCTCCGATAACCTTACCGCGATAAAACTTAAAGGCCATAGCACGAAACGTGCCTTCGGCTTTAACGATCCTACTTGACTTGAGGATCGGTACCGGTGGTGGTCTTTCCGGGCTTCTCCTTCTCGCCCTTCTCCGGCTTCTCGGAGCCGCGGTCGAGGAGGAGAGGGACGCGCTCGTTCGGGAGCGAGAGGATCAGGACGGCGCTCGCGGTCGTCCAGCAAGGGCCGACGGTCGCGTCCGTGTTCGAGTGGAGGAGGTCGCTCTCGTGCGTCGGGATCGCGGCGAAGCTGCCGTCGGCCTTCCGCGCCGCGTAGAGCTGCGGACGGTACGTCTCGACGTACGCCGCCCAGTCCTTGGGGCCGAGGAGATAGCTCGCGACCGCGCCCGACGTCATGTGCATCCAGGGCGACACGTGACCCGCGGTGAGCGTGGTCATCTTCCCGCGGTAGAAGTCGGTCATCTTCGCGAAGAACGGCGACTGCTTCTGACCGACGGCCGTGAAGCCCGCGATCGCGCCGCTCGTCCGGCCCGCCTCGCCGAAGCCCTTCTGGCCGCTCCGCGGCGAGTAGCCGACGCCGCCGTCGCCGCGCGTCGTCTGCTCGACGAACGAGAGAGCCTTCTCGAGCTTCGCCTTGTCGAGCGCGTAGCCGTTCCTCCGCGCGGCGCCGAGACCCATGAGGCTCCAGTTGCTCACGATCTCGAGCTCGAGATAGTTGAGCGCGTTCGGGCCGCCGGGGCCGTGCGCCCAGCCGCCCGAGGACTCCTGCTGCGCCTCGAGCCGCTTGGCGATCTCGAAGAGCTTGACCTTCACGTCGGGGCGCTTGGTCTTCCGCGCGTACTCGCCGAGGAAGATCGCGCCGTAGCCGAGCTCCCAGTTCTCCTGGTTCCAGTTGCCCCCGCGGCCGCCGCCGCCCAGCTTGAGGCCCGTGTCGTCCGCGGCGCCGCACTTCGAGAGGACGTAGCTCGCGGCCTTCTCGACCGCTGCGTCGGCTCCCCCGGACGCCATGAGCGCGAGCGCGGAGAGCGACGTCACCACGACCTTGCCGGTCTTGCCTCCGAGCTCCGTCGGGAAGCAGCCGTCGCTCTTCTGCTGCGAGACGAGGTACGCGGCGCCCGCCTGGACGACCTTCTCGCACTTCTTGCACTTCTTCGGGCAGGTCGCGGCGTGCTTGCCGGACGGAGGGAAGGAGACCTTCACCTCCTTCCCGTTCACGGTGAGCGTGACGACCGCGTCCTTCTTCGCCTGGAGCTCGGCCGCCTCGCAGGCCATGACGACCGCGATCGCGGGCTCGGGCTTCCCCTCGAACGCACGCCCCTCGACGCCGGTGATGCGGTCGCCGGCCTTGAGCCCCGCCTTCTCCGCCGGACCACCGCCCACGAGCGACTTGACGGAGAGCGCCTTGGCCTCGGCCTGAGCGGCGAAGCCGAGCGGGCCCACGTTCGTGTCGCTCGACCCCTTCCGGTTGAAGGGGTCCTCCGCCAGCGCGACGGCGCTCGCGAACGCGAGGAAGGACGTGACGACCGCGACGTGACGACTCGTGTGGCGACTCATGCGTTCCTTACGACGGACCCCCCGGGTTGTGTTGGGCCCGATGCTATCGGCCTGCCCCGGCGCTGCGTCACGGTTTCGTCAGGCGCGCCGCCGGGGTAGACTCCCCGCCTCGCAACGAGATCGGGGATGAGATCGCCGTGACGACAACGAGCACGTACACGCTGCCGCGCGGCGGGGTGGTCGTGAAGACCTCGGCGGGGCTGATCCAGTTCGGGATCCCGCCCGAGACGATCAAGGACTCGATCCTCGGCGGGAAGGACGTGCCGACGACGTTCGTGGTGCCGCGCGAGCGCTTCGACCGCCGGCGCGGGATCAACGTCAGCGAGGTCGAGTTCCCCGCCTACTACAACTTCTTCATCCTGAAGCGCCGGGTGAACCTCGTCGTGGACGACAAGGACACCGAGGAGCGGATCCGCCGCGTCTTCCAGGAGACCCTCTTCGGCCCGCGCGACTACCCGGGCGCCGAGGAGTTCGCCGAGGACTTCCCGGCGAGCGAGCGGCCCGACCTCCGCAAGGAGGGCGAGTTCTTCCGCACGGGTCCGAGAGGCCGCATGGAGGTGGACACGCTCCTCGGCTTCACCGCGTTCGACCGCGACGGGCGCGCGCGCATCTCGGACCAGGTCTCCATCGAGCGGCTCCCCGACGACGGCGGCTACATCGTCCACGACTCGGGCGCCGAGGCGGCGCGCGTCCCCTCGAAGATCCAGCTCCCCGAGAAGAAGGCGACCGACCTCTTCCACCGCGAGCCCGAGTTCCAGCCGCCCCAGTTCGGCATGACGATCCTGGGCAGCTCGCACGGCTTCGACCCGCACGGCTCGACGACCGGGTTCGTCCTCTGGGTGAACCGGCGCGGGATCCTCGTCGACCCGCCGGTCGACTCGACGGAGCGGCTCCGCGCGAACGGGATCGCGCCGAAGCTCATCGACGGCGTGATCCTCTCGCACTGCCACGCCGACCACGACTCGGGGACGTTCCAGAAGATCCTCGAGGAGGGCCGGATCGTCGTCTACACGACGCCGACGATCCTCGGCTCGTTCCTGAGGAAGTACAGCGCGCTCGCCGGCCTCGACGAGGACTTCCTCCGCCGCACGTTCATCTTCCGGCCCGTCAAGATCGGCGCACCGATCCGCGTCCACGGGGCCGAGCTCCACTTCTTCTACACGCTGCACTCGATCCCGACGGTCGGCTTCGAGGCGTATTACGGCGGCAAGTCGCTCGTCTTCTCCGCCGACACGCTCTACGACCCGGCGCGCGTGGAGGAGCTCGCGAAGGCGGGCGTCCTCTCGGAGGGCCGCAAGCGCGCCCTCATCGACTTCCCGTGGCACCACACGGTGATCTTCCACGAGGCCGGCGTGCCGCCGCTCCACACGCCGACGGCGGTCCTCGCCGCGCTCCCCGAGCAAGTGAAGCAGCGCCTCTACCTCACGCACATCGCGGAGAAGGACCTCCCGAAGGGTCAGGGCCTCAAGACGGCCAAGGGCGGCATCGAGAACACGATCCGCATCGACAGCGAGACGCCCCGCCACGCCGAGGCGATCGAGCTCCTCGACCTCATCTGCGGGGTCGACCTCTTCCGCGGCTTCTCGATCTCGCGCGCGCGGGAGGTGCTCCAGGTCGCGAGCCGCCTCCGCTACCCGCAAGGGACGCAGGTCATCGCCGAGGGCACGCACGGCGACCGCTTCTACCTCATCGCCTCGGGCGTGGCGTCCGTCCACCAGTCCGGCCGCGAGATCAAGACCTACCAGGCCGGCGACTACTTCGGGGAGACGGCGCTCATCCTCGGCCAGCCGCGGAGCGCGTCGGTCTTCGCCAAGACCGCGCTCGACGTGATCGAGATCGGGAGCTACGACTTCCTCTACCTCCTCCGCGGGACGGACATCCCCCAGCGGCTCGTGCGCCTCGCGAAGATGCGCGCCGAGCGCTCCTGGGAGGTCTTCGAGCGGAACTCCGCGCTCCGCACGCTCACGAGCGCGCAGAAGACGCAGCTCCAGTCGTTCCTCGAGGCGCGCGTCATCACCGACGGCGACATCCTCTGGCGCAAGGGCGAGCCCGCCGTCAACGCCTTCATCGTCGACGAGGGCCGCGTCGCGATCGACGGCCTCGAGCCGTTCCACACCGGCGCGTTCCTGGGCGAGGTCGACGCGCTCCGCGAGGGGCGGCCGTGCTCCTCGACCGCGAAGGCCGTCGAGCCCGGCCGGGCCTTCCGCATCTCGCGCACGGACCTCATGCGGTTCTTCAACGAGAACCCGGGCGTCCTCCTCTCCTTCCTGGGCACCCGCTTCGTCGAATGAGACGAGCGGAGCGAGGCGCGGTGACATCGAGACGAGCGGAGCGAGGCGCGGTGACATCGAGACGAGCGGCCGCGAGGCGCGGTGCATGAGCACGAGCATGAACTCGAGCGATCGCGACGAGACGCTCAAGCGGACGCTCGGAGACCTGCGCTCCGAGGTCGGGCTCATCCGGCGCCGCGCGATCCACGAGCTCGCGCGGCTCCAGGACCCGCGCGCTCTCGACGCGCTCATGGCGTCCGCCGCGCGCGACGTGGAGGCGCTCGTGCGCGCCGACGCGACGCGCGCGATCGAAGCGATCCGTGCCAGGGGTGATCAGGACGAGCCGGGCGAGCAGACGGAGCAATGGAGCGCGCGCGTCCTCAAGACGGCGTCGAGCGACCCCGGCGAGGCGCGGCCGAAGCCGCCCCTCGCCCGCACGAAGCGGCTCAAGAAGTCCGACCTCGAGGAGACGGCGATCGAGCAGCCGCCCCCGATCCGCAGCTCCGCCGCCGAGAACGCCCGCGCGCTCGAGGCGGCCCGGGCGCGCTCCGCGACCGAGTCCGCGAAGGTGCGGCGGCAGCTCCTCGACGAGGCGCTCTCCGGGATGTCGATCCCCATCGAGTCGAAGCGCTACGGCTTCAAGCTGACGGTGCCGCTCCTCGACGGCAGGAAGCAGTACGTCCGCGTCGGCTACGAGCAGTCGGACTTCGAGTCCGACAAGGTCATCGTCGTCTTCTCGCCCTGCGGCAAGGCGGACCCGAAGCAGTTCCGCTGGGCGCTCGAGCTCAACCACGGGCTCAGCTACGGCAAGCTCGGCATCGTCGCCGGACCGCGCGGCGACGAGTTCGTCATGTCGGCCGCGCTCCTCGAGGCGACGGCCGACCCCGCCGAGCTCAGGAAGGCGATCCTCTCGGTCGCGGAGAAGGCCGACAAGGTCGAGCAGACCTTCGGTCCCGAGGATCGTTTCTGACGCGACGTGCCAATTTCGGAAAACACGTTGCGGTGGGGGTCTAGCCCCCCCGCTGTTTCAAGACGTTCCGGAGAGGACGTTCCTTTGCACGGGTGCCACGGCTCACCCTTCGAAGGATCGTCATGAGATCGTATCGCATCGTCCCCCTCGCGCTCTCTGCGCTGCTCCTCGCCGCCACCTCGGCCGCCGCGGACCCGAAGAAGTTCGACCCTCACGTGGCTCGCCTCGTCGAGGAGAACCGCGGCGACTTCGCGGGTGGGGCGTTCGCCCCCGCCCACAAGAAGGGGGCAGACCTCCACGCGGACGTCTTCATCGACGCGGACGCCGCCTCGCTCGCGGCGATCAAGGCTCTCGGGGTGAACGTGCGCACGGTCCTACCGAACGGCCTCATGACGGCGGACGCGCCGGTAAAAAAGCTGAACGCGCTCGCGGCGATCGGCGGGGTCAAGCGCATCGAGTCCGCGCGGCGCGTGAACATGTTCATGGACCGCGCGACCGGCCCGATCGGACTCAACGCTCCGGTGCAGGGGACGAACGAGCACCGCACCGGACAGGGCGTGATCGTGGGCGTCATCGACACGGGGATCGACTGGAAGCACCCCGACTTCGCCGGCCGGATCCTCAAGGTCTGGGACCACACGATCGACCCCGCCGAGACGAGCGGCGCGGCCTCGAGCCCGACAGGTTACTCGTACGGCACCGTCTGGACGACGAGCCACTTCGCGAATCCGGCGACCTGCCTCACCAAGGACACCGACGGTCACGGGACGCACGTCGCGGGCACCGCGGCGGGGTCCGGCGCGCAGTCGCAGGGAGCGGCGCTCCGCGGCGTCGCCTACGAGGCGCAGCTCATCGTCGTCAAGTTCGACTTCGACAACGTCAAGGACCGGAACACGAGCGCGTCGATCATCGATGCGGCGGCGTGGATCTTCGCGGAGGCGGCCGCGGCCGGTAAGCCGTGCGTCATCAACATGAGCCTCGGCTCCGACTACGGCCCGCACGACGGCACCACGGCCGAGGAGCGCGGCCTCGACGCCCTCACGGGCGAGGGCAAGGTCCTCTGCGTCGCGGCCGGCAACGCGGGCCGCTCGTACTCCTCGGCGAACCTCGCGCTCTGGGGTCCGCCGCTCCACGGCGCGGGCAGGATCGACGGCAACACGGACGACATCACCGTGGACGTCCCGGCGGGCTACGCCGCGGGACCCGCGGGCGGCGACGACTACACGTTCATCGACCTCTGGTACAAGGGGACCGACCGTTGCCGGGTCCAGATCACGAGCCCCTCCGGCGCGAAGTACCCGCCGAGCTTCAATGGAGCCTACAGGAACCTCTGGACGACGGGCGGCCAGGCCGGCGGGTTCAGCACGCCCGAGGGCCTCGTCTACGTCTCGAACAAGCTCGGCTCGGACAACGGCTGGGACACGAACTCGCCCGACAACAACATCTACATCGAGATCTCGGACGGCGGCTCGAACGGCGCCGCGCTCGCGAGCGGCCGCTGGAAGATCGACCTCATCCAGGTCAGCGGGACCGGCGACTTCCACGCGTGGAACGGGAACTCGTCGAACCTGAACCTCGCGCGCTTCAAGTACGAGGGCGCCGACTCGGACAACGTCATGACGATCGGGGCGCCCGCGACGGCGAAGAAGGTCATCTCGATCGGCGCGTACATGACGAAGGACTCCTGGCCCGCGCGTCAGTACGCGAACCCGAGCGACCCGCTCTCGAGCTTCACGATCGTCACGCAGAGCTACGGGACGGCGCCGATCTCCTACTACGACCCGATGGCGGTCGGCGGCCTCGCGTTCTTCTCGAGCCGCGGTCCGAGCCGCGACGGCCGCACGCAGCCCGCGATCAGCGCGCCGGGCGTCGGGATCGTCGCGTGCCTCTCGCAGGACGCGCTCGACGCGCCGGGTCCGAACTACTACCGTTCCACGAACCGCGTCTCGCCGGATGGCTTCTACGCGACGCTCCAGGGCACGAGCATGGCGACACCGTGCGCGACCGGGGCGATCGCGCTCCTCCTCCAGCAGGCCCTCGCGACGAGCGCTCCCAGGACCCCCGCCGCCATCTCGGGCTGGCTCGGCGCGGGCGCCCGCCGCGACGCGGACACGGGCGCCGCCG
>CAZYLP010000329.1:4803-9072 GCA_964648345.1 uncultured Planctomycetota bacterium | reverse complement strand
GGGGCGGCGATGGGCGGAGGAGGAGAGATCGTGTGCGGTGTTGGCGTGCGAGGGAGGGCAAGGGCAAGGGCAAGGGCAAGGATCGCGAAGAGAGGCGCGGCGAGCAGCAAAGGTGATCGCCGCGTGAGGGGACCGGACTCGAGGGCAAGGAGGAGAGCGGACGCGTCGGGGAGACGGTCCTTGACCGAGGGCGCGAGAGCAGCACGGAGGACGGAGTCGATCCAGGGAGGAGCTTCAGGGCGGAGACGGCGGACAGGCTCGAAGCCGCCGGACGCGGAGCGGGCGAGGATCTCGGCGACGGTCTCGCCCTGGAAGGCGGCCTCGCCCGTGAGGACCTCGTAGAGGATCGCGCCGAGCGCGAAGACGTCGGCGGGCGGGCCGACCTCGTTCGCGGAGAGCGCCTGCTCGGGGGCCATGTAGTGCGCCGTGCCGAGGATCTGGCCGTCCTTCGAGAGGGCGATGCTCTGCGAGGCGCCGGACACGTCGTGGCGGAAGTGCTTCGCGAGGCCGAGGTCCGCGATGTAGGCCCGGCCCTCCTCGTCGAAGAGGATGTTCTCGGGCTTCAAGTCGCGGTGGACGATGGACTCCGAGTGCGCGGCGGCCATGGCGGACGCGAGCGCACGGACGAGCTCGATCCCCTTCGCGACATCGAGCGGACCCTTCGCGAGCTTCGAGCGGAGCGTCCCGCCCGAGAGGAACGGCATGACGAGGTACGGCCCCGCCGCGGACTCGCCGGTGTCCACGAGCGGCACGAAGCCGCCCGCGTCGCCGAGCCGCTCGAGGAGCCGCTTCTCGCGGTCGAAGCGCGCGAGCGCGACCTCGTTGCCGGCCTTGTTGAGGAGCTTGAGCGCGAGGACGCGCCCGTCCTTCGCCCTCACGCGGAGGACGTAGCCCATGCCGCCGCGCCCGAGCTGGCCCAGGACCGTGTACGGGCCGATCTCCTGCACGCCCCGGTTTTACATGCGGGCGAAGAACATCGCGAACCCGGGGAGCAGGTAGACGCCGAGCGAGAAGAGCCCGACGAGGACGCCCGTCGCGCGCGCGAGGCTCCGCGGGAGCGGCCGCGCGGTCCGGACGTGACCGAGAGCGAGGACGAGGAGGCCGAGGAAGACGAGGACGGCGCCCAGCTCGAGCGCGGCGCCCTTCTCGAGCGTGAGCTCGCTCGTGGAGAGGGCGTAGCGGCTGCCCGCGGCCGTGAACGCGAGGCCCGCGATCGCGCACGCGACGAACCGACCGAGGAGGAGCGGGGTCTGATCCTTCACCGGGCACCTCCGTTCATCGATGGGGCATTGGGCGAGTTCGACGGGAGCATCGCCGTGTTCTCGCCGCCGAGGTCGCCCGGGGGCGGCCCGCGGTGCCGCCGCTCGAGCCGCTGCACGCGCTCGCGGAGGCGCTGGGCCTCGAGCTCCAGGCGCTGCGCGCGCTCGCTGGCCGGGAGCTCGGCGGCGAAGCGCTCCTTCATGTCGGCGAGCGCGGCCTCGAGCGTCTCGCGCTCGACGTCTCTCGGGTCCCGAACGGGCCGAGCCGCGACGAGCGTGCACCGGAGCCGGTCGACCGTGAGCCCGCGCGCGAGGCGCTGGACGCGCCCTTCCTGGTTCGTGAAGACGCCGCGGGTGCCGCGCACGACCTGCGCGTGGAAGCGCTCGTCGGGGCGCGAGAGGCTCGCTTCCGTGGAGACCGTGAAGCGGCCCCGCCGCGCCCCGCTCCACGCGGGGTCGGCGTCGAGGATGGGAGCGAGGGTCTCGAGGTCGGGGGCGTACTCGGCGCGGACGCCCTTCGCGGCGCCGTGCGCCGCCTTCGCGCGGTGGAGCTTCTGCGCCGTGGCGACCGCGGCGAGGAGCGAGCGCGCCTCCGCCTCGTCCTCGAGGGCCTCGAGCGAGCCTCGCGACTCCCACCAGGTCCGCTCGAGCTCGCGCTGCGTGTAGAAGCCGACGCCGAGCGCGCCGGGGAGGAGGACCGCGACGCACGCCGCGTACGAGAACGCCGTCCGGATCGCGGAGCGGACGCGCGGCGAGATCCGGCGCCGCACCCTCGGCGGTCTCGGAGCGACCCGCGAGCGGCACCACGGACACCAGGCCGCGCCCGCGGGGGCCTCTCCCTGGCACGAGGAGCAGATCACGCTCGCGCGGCCGTTCGCTCCGACGACTCCCGTCGTCTGACATCCGAGGAGGGAGCAGCCCTCGTTCTCCTCGAAGCAGCTCCGGTGGTGGGGCGTGAGGCACCCGCCGCAGAGGACGCGCTCCTGGCCAGCGCCGCGGTGCTCCCCCTGGTCGCCCTGGTGGATCCCGTCGCGGCAGTAGGGGCACAGCACGGCCGCGCGCGCCGTCCGCTCGGGAGCGAGGGAGCGCTCGAGGAGTCCGTCCAGGTCCACCCACGCCTCGAGCTCGGCGCCGACGGCCCGGCCACGGAGCGCTTCCTGGACCTCGCTGCGCGTCGTCTCGTCGAGCTCATCCGCCGCGAGGAGCGGGAGGAGGTCGAGCGCATCTTCGGGCGTCACGCGGGCGGCCTCCCTGGTTCGAGCAGGTCGCGGAGCGCGTGGCGCGCTCGCTTGAGACGGCCTTGCACGGTGCTGAGCGGAACTCCAAGGCGAGCCGCGACTTCACGGTAGTCGAGCTCGCTCTCGTATCTCATGAGGATGACCTCGCGCAGCTCGGGCTCGAGCCTCGCGATCGCGTCCCGGACCCGCGCCCGCTCCTCGCGCTCATCGATCGCGAAGGGCGCCGGCTCGACCGGGCGGGCGACGCCGGTCTCGGGGTCGTGCGACGGCTCCTTGTCTCGATGCCACTTCAAGACCTTGTTCCGGGCGATCGCGAAGATCCACCGCGCCGCGTCCTCGGGGCCGCCGCCCGGGACTCCACGCGCGATGGCCGCGAGGAAGGTCTCCTGGCAGATGTCCTCCGCCGCGCCCGCATCTCGCGTCCGGGCGAGGACGAACGCGTGCAGCGCCTCGCCGTGCGCGCGGTAGAGCGCGGCGGCCTCGTCGGGTCGCGGAAGTAGCAACCGCTCGACGGCTCCCACGTGTTCCTATTCCACAAGGACGCACGTCGAGACCCGAAACTTTTCTCAGACCGCGCGCGTGTAACTCGCGTCTCACACGTGCTCTGTCCATTGCCAAAACGCAGGAACCGTGCGAAACCGTAGCCTCGAAAACAGGGAGGCCTCATGACGACCGGGAACGAATCGGACCAGCAGGCCGTCGCGCGTCTCAAGAAGGCCTACGACAGCATCCGCGAGCAGATCGGCCGCATCATCATCGGTCAGGACAAGGTCGTCGACGAGCTCCTCATCTCGATCTTCGCCCGGGGTCACTGCATCCTCGAAGGCGTCCCGGGCCTGGCCAAGACGCTCCTCATCTCGACGCTCGCGCGCACGCTGAACCTCAGCTTCTCGCGCATCCAGTTCACGCCCGACCTCATGCCGTCCGACATCACGGGCACCGAGGTCATCCAGGAGAACAAGACGACGGGCGGCCGCGAGCTCAAGTTCATCAACGGCCCGATCTTCGCGAACGTCGTCCTCGCGGACGAGATCAACCGCACGCCGCCCAAGACGCAGGCCGCGCTCCTCGAGGCCATGCAGGAGCGGCAGGTCACGGCCGGCGGCAAGCGGCACAAGCTCGACGAGCCGTTCTTCGTCCTCGCCACGCAGAACCCGATCGAGCAGGAAGGCACGTATCCGCTCCCCGAAGCGCAGCAGGACCGCTTCATGTTCAAGATCCTCGTCGGCTACCCGACGCGGGAAGAGGAGAACCGGATCGTCACGCTGACGACCCAGGAGCAGAAGGACGAGGTCACGCAGATCCTGAACGCGCAGGAGATCCTCGAGCTCCAGCGCATCGTCCGCCGCGTCCCGGTCGCGCCCGCGGTCGTGGACCACGCCCTCGACATCGTCCGCAAGACGCGCGTCCGCGAGGCGAACGAGCCCGTCCCGGAGTTCGTCCGCAAGTACGTGAGCTGGGGCGCCGGCCCGCGCGCCTGCCAGCAGCTCGTCCTCGGCGGCAAGGCGCGCGCCGTCCTCCAGGGCCGGTTCTACGTCTCCGCGGACGACATCCGCTCGGTGGCGAAGCCGGTGCTCCGGCACCGCATCATCACGAACTTCACCGCCGAGGCGGAAGGCGTCACGGTGGACAAGGTCGTCGAGAAGCTCCTCGAGACGACGCCCGCGACGGCGGGCGCCCTCACCGCCGACCCGCGCGTCGCCCCCGCGTTCAAGAGCTAGACGGAGACCGGATGCCCTTCTTCACCCGCGACCCGCTGCCGGCCGAGGTGC
>CAZYLP010000329.1:0-4793 GCA_964648345.1 uncultured Planctomycetota bacterium | reverse complement strand
ACGAACCTCGTCGAGGGTCTCGTGTCGGGCCTCCACCGCTCGCCCTACCACGGCTTCTCCGTCGAGTTCGCGCAGCACCGCGAGTACACGTGGGGGGACGAGCTCAAGCACGTCGACTGGAAGGTCTTCGCCCGGACCGACCGCTACTACGTGAAGCAGTACGAGGAGGAGACGAACCTCCACGCGAACGTGCTCCTCGACATGTCGGAGAGCATGACCTACAAGGGCCAGACGGCGCAGCTCGCGAAGTACGAGTACGCGTGCACGATCGCGGCCGCGCTCGCCTTCCTCCTCATCCGCCAGCAGGACGCGTGCGGTCTCCACCTCTTCGACGACGACCTCCGCGGCCGCGTGCCGGCCTCCGCGCACCCGTTCCAGCTGCGCGACATGGCGGCCGAGATGGCCAAGGTCGATGTGAAGAAGGAGTCGAAGGTCGGCCCGATCTTCCACCGCGTCGCCGAGGAGATCCGCCGCCGCGGCCTCGTGATCATCGTGTCGGACCTCTTCTTCGGCGCGGAGGAGTTCCTCTCCGGCATCCAGCACCTCCGCCACAAGCGGCACGAGGTGATCGTGTTCCACGTCATGGACCACGAGGAGATCATCTTCCCGTTCGACGACATCACGCTGTTCAAGGGCATGGAGCACAAGGGCCAGCTCCTGGCGGAGCCGAGGTCGCTGAGGAAGGGGTACCTGGAGGCCTTCGAGCGCTTCAAGACCACGGTCTCGCGCGGCCTCTCCGACTCTCGATGCGACTACGTGCTCGTCGACACGAGTGAACCGCCCGCCGTCACGCTCTCTCGCTACCTCGTCGCGCGGCGTCGCCGCGTCGGAGCGAGGTAGCGATGACCAATTTTTGCCACAGAGGGCACAGAGGGCACAGAGAGTTGGCGGAACCGACGTGGATGCCCGTTCCTCGCTCTCGCGAAGACGGAGGGAACGCCCGACCACTCCTCTGTGCTCTCTGTGTCCTCTGTGGCAAAAATCTGTTCGAGGGAGCCTAGACAATGTTCACGTGGCTCACCTCTCTCAGCGCCCTCAACGGTCCGCTCCTCTGGGGCATGACCGCGATCTCGCTGCCGATCATCATCCACCTCCTGAACCGCCGCCGCTTCAAGATCCTCCACTGGGCCGCCATGGACTTCCTCCTCGAGGCGGCGCGCATGAATCGAAAGCGCGTGCAGATGGAGCACCTCATCGTGCTCCTCCTCCGCTGCCTCGCGATCTTCCTGGTGGTCGCCGCGGTCTCGCGGCCGGTCTCGACGAGCGGAGCGCTCTCGCTCCTCCCCGGCGCGCGCGATCAGGTCGAGCGCGTGATCGTGCTCGACGACTCGGCGTCCACGGGCGAGAAGGAGGGCGACAAGTCCGCCTTCGATGACGAGAAGCGCCTCGTCGCCGAGCTCATCAAGGACCTCTCGCAGTCGCGTCCGGGCGACCTCATCACGATCATCCGCGGCTCGCGCTCGCGGCACGCGGACCTCGTCCGCTCCGAGGCGAAGTCGGGACGCACCGACGACGTCGCGCGCCGGATCGACACGTGGGTCCCGTCGGACACCAGGTTCCCGCTCTCCGAGTGCATCCACGAGGCGCTCTCGAGCCACGGCGACGAGAAGGCCGACAAGTCTGGCCAGAAGCGCTACGTCTACATCCTGAGCGACCTGAGGAAGACGGACTGGACCGACACCGGCTCCACGTCCGAGATCGCCCGCGCGCACGAGATGATGCAGAACGCGGGGAAGGAGACGCAGTTCTTCCTCGTGGACGTGGGCCACGACGACCCGACGAACGTCGGCGTGACCAAGCTCGAGCCGCAGGAGACGCTCGTCACGACGGGCATCCCGCAGAAGCTCGTCGCCGTCGTGAAGAACTACGGCAAGACCTCCGCGCACGAGGTGAGGCTCCAGCTCACCGTCGGCGCGAGCTCGGTGCCGGTGACGCCGATCCCCGAGCTCAAGCCGGGCGAGACGAAGGAAGTCGAGATCACCTACACGTTCACCGAAGCCGGCCCCTACGCCGCGACCGTGCGCCTCGAGGGCGACCGACTCCCCGCGGACGACCGCCGCGACGTGGCGCTCGAGGTCGTGCAGGCCGTGCGCGTCCTCCTCATCGACGGGCGGCCGAGCGACGACCCCTTCGAGTCGCAGACCTTCTACCTCGAGAAGGCGCTCGCTCCTCCGGGCGAGGTCCGCTCGGGCGTCGAGGTGACGACCCTGCCCGCCGATCGCCTCTCGGGCGAGGACCTCTCCAGGTACCACGCGGTCATCCTCTGCGGGCTCGACCGCTTCCCGATGGGCCGGTTCCAGACCCTGCACCGGTTCCTCCGCGCCGGGGGCGGGCTCGCGCTCTTCCTGAGCGACGACGTGGACTCCGTGGCCTACGAGAAGGACCTCTGGCCCGGGAAGGACATCGACAACCCCGACCCGCAGAAGCGCGACCAGATCGTCCAGGGGAAGGGACCCCTCCCCTGCCGCCTCGGCGAGCTCAAGACCGCTCCGGCGCCGAAGAAGCTCGCGGCGCCGGCGCTCGACCATCCGATCCTCAAGGTCTTCGCCGGCGACAACAACCCGTTCCTCTCGCGGGTCAAGACGAGGAAGCACTTCGCGCTCCCGATCGACCCGGTGAAAGACGGCGCGACGCGCGTGATCTGCCGCTGGGAGGACGTCGAGAACACCCCCGCGATCGTCGAGAAGCTCGACGGCGCCGGGCGCGTCGTCGTCATCAACACGACCGCCAGCCGCGCGTGGACCGACTGGCCGCGCGAGGCGAGCTTCCCCGTGATCGCGCAGGAGCTCGTCCGGCACCTCGCGCCCGCGGCGACGAAGGGGAAGAACATCGTCGTCGGCCAGCCGCTCCGCCGCGCGATCAACCCGGCGGCGTTCGAGCCCAAGGCCAAGCTCCTCGTCCCGGGCGAGAAGCAGCCGCGCGAGCTCCTCGCGGCGCGGACCGAGGGCGAGTCGCAGTCGGACGCGCTCTGGTTCACCTTCGCGGACACGTGGACGGCGGGCGTCTACCAGCTCGAGCTCGTGCCCCGCGCGGGCGGCGGGTCGCGCGTCGAGAGCTTCGCGGTCGAGCTCGACCCCCACGAGGGCGAGCTCGCCAAGACCGACCCCGTCGCGGTCCAGAAGACGCTCTCCGACGTGAACCTGAAGATCGAGGACCCGACGCACTCGCTCCTGCAGATGACCGAGGGCGAGCGGAGCGAGCTCTGGCGCTTCTGCGCCTTCGCGCTCCTCGCGATCCTCGCGATCGAGGGCGTGCTCTCGTTCATCGCGGCGCACCACGGGAGCTCCGCCTCGCAGGAGGAGGTCGAGGCCGCGCGCCGCGGCCGCGGCCCCGTGCGCGGGCCGGACGCTCCGGTCTCGCTCCCCGTCGCGGACCACGTGACCAAGTCCGACAAGCCGGCTCCTCTTCCGATCGCGGGTGGAAAGTGAACGACCTGGACTGGGAGAAGCTCGCGAAGCTGCTCGGGATCGCCGACCTCACGTCGCGCGTCCCCGAGGGCGCGCGCATGCGCTTCGAGCTCGGCTCGATGCCGCAGCAGCAGGGCGGCCTCGCCATGGCCCTCGCGGCGGCGGCGCTCATCGGCCTCGCCTTCTGGCTCTACAAGCGCGAGGGACAGGTCGCGCTCTGGAAGAAGTTCACGCTCGGCGTCCTGAGGACGCTCACGATCGGCCTCTGCTTCCTCGTCCTCCTCGAGCCGCGGCTCGCCGTGGACGTCGAGCGCACGGACCACGCGAACACGATCGTCCTCTGGGACGACTCGCTCTCGATGTCGCTCGCCGACCGCTACCTCGACGAAGGGCGGCGGAAGAGCGTCGAGGAAGCCGCCGGGATCGATGCCGTCGCGGGCGCCGCGTCGAGCGCGACGACCCTCCGCCGCCAGGACATCGCGTGGCGGATCGTACAGAAGGCGAAGCTCCTCCCTCGCCTCGAGGAGAAGAACCGCGTCAAGCTCTACGCCTTCGGCGACGAGGCGCGCGGGCTCCCGGTCGACAAGCTCACGCTCAAGGATGTCGAGCCGCGCGGCGGCGCGACGGACCTCGCGAAGGCCGTGCGCCGCGCCCTCGAGGAGCAGGGCGGCCGCACCGTCGCGGCGATCGTCGCGATCACGGACGGCCGCGCCAACAAGGGCGAGGGCCCGAAGGCCGTCGCCGCCGAGCTCAAGGAGCGGGGGATCCCGTTCTACGCGATCGGCATCGGCGACCCGACGGCGCCCAAGAACCTCGAGCTGCAGGAGCTCATCTGCAACGAGCGCGCGTACAAGAACGACCCCGTCGTCATCGAGGGCCGCGTCCGCCACCGCGGCTACGAGGGCGAGAAGGTGGACGTCGAGTTCTCCCTCGCTCCGGCCGACGACCCGCAGAACCAGCGGAAGCTCGAGACGAAGACGGTCGAGCTCAAGGCGGACGGCACGACCGAGAAGGTCGCCTTCACGTGGAAGCCGACCGAGGTCGGCAAGTACGTCGTCACGCTCCGCGTCCCCGCGCGCGATGAAGAGCTCATCAAGGACGACAACCAGCGGAGCACGCCCGTCGCGGTCATCGACGACGAGACGCGCGTCCTCCTGATCTCGGGCGGCCCCTCCTACGAGTACCGCCACCTCGCGAACATGATCGTCCGCGACAAGACCGTGAAGAGCTCGGTCTTCCTCCAGAGCGCCGACGACTCGTTCCCCATGCCGGGGACGAACAAGATCGACGCGATCCCGCGGACGAAGGACCAGCTCCGCGAGTTCGACGTGATCATCCTCATCGACCCGAACCACGCCGCCTTCGACCGCGAGCTCATGGAGAACA
>CAZYLP010000328.1:0-9086 GCA_964648345.1 uncultured Planctomycetota bacterium | reverse complement strand
CGAGCTCGCCCCGCTCTCGGAGCGGCGCGAGGACGTACCGGAGCTCGCGGTCGCGATCCTCGAGCGCCTCGCCGCCGAGCGGGGCGAGACGAAGACGCTCTCCGCGGGGGCGCGCGACGCGCTCGCCGCGCGCTCGCTCGCGGGCGAGGCCCGCGAGCTCGTGGCGGCGCTCACCGCGGCGTGGATGCGCGCCGCCGCGCGGCCCGAGATCCTCGTCGAGGACCTCCCTCCCGGCGTGCGCCGCAAGTGACTTTCTGCCATAGTCGAGGCCGTCGTCGCGGGCGGGTGGGGGCTACGAGAAGAGTGAACCGGTCGCGCTGGATCCACGGCATCGCCGTCGCCGTCGTGTTGCTCTTCCTCACGGGCTGCGGAGCCGCGCTCACGGGAGTCGTGGGCGGCGCGGTCTTCGCGACGAAGGGCGGCGGCGGGGGCGGTGGCGGCGCGCCCAACTCGGCGGCGACCATCCCGACGGCGGCCGTGAGCTCGAACTCCGGCGCGGGCACGGTCGTCCTCTCCCTCACGCTGACCGACGCCGAGGGCGACGACGTCGAGGTCGAGGTCCGCTACTCGACGGACCCGAACGACCCGGGCACGGCCGCGTTCCCCAAGATCGCGACGGGGACGCTCGCCGACGCCATCGGCGCCGTGGTCGCGGCGACGCAGGTCCCCTCGTCCGCGGGCGGGATCAACTACAACTTCTCGTGGAACACGGCCCAGGACCTCGGCGCCGTCAAGGTGGACAACGTGCGCCTCCAGGTCCTCGTCCGGAAGGCGGGGAGCTCGGGGACGTTCTCCGTCGCGAACTCGACGGCGACCTTCGTGATCGACAACACGAAGGCGCCCGTGATCATGTCGGCGACGCTCGGCGCGCTGCCGTCGGGCGCGACGGTCTACTCGGACGACCAGCAGGGCCGGGGCTTCATCCCGGTCACGGTCGTGATCGCGGACGCCGAGTCCGCTCCGTGCTCGCTCAAGGCGTTCTTCTCGCTCGACAACGGCGTGAGCTTCCCGAGCCAGAACGCGGCCGCGGGCTTCTTCGTGGACGGGAGCGGCACGGTCCAGCCGCCCGACAGTCTCCCCACCTCGCCGGGCGGCACGCCCTACACGTTCCGCTTCAACGGCACGGCGAGCGGGATCGGCACGCAGGGCCAGCAGAACATCGTCCTCCAGTTCCAGGCCGCCGACTCGAAGTCGAGCGCTCCGCGCCTCGCGACGGCGCCGAACGGCGCGACGAACTTCGGGATCAACAACGCGTCGTTCACGGCGATCCTCAACACGCCGAGCGGTTCGCAGATCACCGACAAGGTCATCCTCCCGTACCGGCTCATCGACAACGCGAGCCAGCCCCTCGACGTGGAGGTCCTCATCGCGCTCCCCGGCGTGCCCGTCGCGGCGGCGACCCCGGTGCCGCAGCCGCCCCACACCGGCTCGGGCAGCCTCCCGTCGAGCCCGAGCGGCACGACCCACTTCTTCGTCTGGAACGCGTTCTTCGACATGGTCGTCCAGAACGGGATCCCGACCTCGGCGGGGATCGCCATGCAGCTCTTCGTGACGCGGCCGACGACGCAGGTCCGGCGCGGCCCGTTCACGACGAGCACGTTCTCGGTGGACCACCGCCTCATCCAGACCGTGTTCAACAAGTCGGCGGGCGTCGTGGACGACGTGCCGGGCAACTCGCAGCCTCTCGGCTCGCCGGGCGCCATGGCCCGGTTCAACCAGTTCCTCTACTTCTGCGACGAGAAGACGCAGCGCGTGCGGTCGATCGACCTCATCACGCGCAAGATCACGACGGTCGTCGGCGGCGGCGCGAGCCGCCTCGACGGGACGCTAGGGACGGACTACGGCCTGGGCTTCCCCGCGGGGGTCGTGGTCTCGCCCGCGCAGGGCGGGACCCTGTTCATCACCGAGCAGTTCCAGGACCCCACGTCGAACAACATCCTCTCGCGCTGCATCCGCGTCGACGGCTCGACGCCCGTCGTCACGACGTTCCCGTCGGCGGGAGGCGGCGGCGACCGGGTCATGGCCCTCGACGAGGCGACGGACACGCTCTTCTTCGAGATCAACAGCGCGGGCAAGCGCATCGCCATGCTCGACGCGCTGGCGCCGCAGGGCTTCACCGTCATCGCGGGCCCGGTCATGGGCTCCACGACGCCGAGCGACGACGGGACGCCCGTCCCGGCGCTCCAGGCCCAGATCGGCGACAGCGAGCACACGGGCGGCGCGGTCGACACGAGCCACTTCGGGAAGATCTTCTTCGTCACCGACCGCCAGTTCGGGCGCGTCATCGCGATCAACTACTCGACGGTCGGGCCGGGCCCCACGCTCTTCGGACGGCTCGTCCCCCCGGGGATGGCCGTGGTGGTCATCCCCGGCCTCAACCGCCCGAAGGGCATCACGATCGCCGACCGGACCGTCCCGGGCGTCGTCGACCGGTACGACCTCCTCGTCATCGAGGAGCAGGGGCAACGCGTCGTGCGGATCAAGCCCGACGGCTCCACGTCGACGCTCATCGGCAGCTCGACCGGAGTCTTCGGCTTCGCCGGCGAGGGCCAGGACCCGCTCCTCGCGCTCATGGTCTTTCCGCGCTGGATCTGCTCGCTCGGGACCTTCGCGCCCGACATCGTCGCCGTGGCGGACACGAACAACGGCCGCGTCCGCTCGCTCCTCCCGCCGTCGCCCGGCCTGCCGAACGGGAGCTTCGTGACGATCGGCGGCAGCCAGTTCGTGATCGGCGACGGGACGATCGCCGCGACCTCGCAGTTCCGCGTCCCGGTGGCCGTCGCGCCGATCGGGACCGACCTCCTCATCGCCGACCCGATCCTCTCGCGGATCCGGCGGGTGACGACGCCGGACTTCCGCGTGACCACCGTCGCGGGGAACGGAAACCCGGGCGTTTCAGGCGACGGCGGGCAGGCCCTCGCCGCCGAGATGGGCCTCGTGAACTCCGTCGCGGCCGACCCGACGGGCGCCTACTACTTCTCGCAGCTCCAGTCCCACGTCGTGAGGAAGGTCGACACGAACGGAGTCGTCACGAGGATCGCCGGCACCGCCACGCCCGGCGCGCCGCCGCTCGCGGACGGCACCGAGCCGGCGACGACCGTGCCGATCAGCAATCCGTCGGTGGTCGCGCTCCAGGGGACGACGCTCGGCGTCGCGTGCCTCACGAGCGCCGTCTACGTGGTGAACCTCGGCGCCGCCCCGATCTCCTTCGGGACGGTGCTGACCGTCCAGCCCGGCGCGATCGGGCGTCTCGCCGGCGGCAACGCGACGGTGACGTTGCCGGCGGATGGCGCGGACGCGAACGCCGTCTGCGTGATCTCGGCCGAGGGGCTCTCGATCTCGCCGTTGAACGGCGACGTGTACTACGCCGACTCGAAGTTCAACGCGGTGTTCCGCGTGAACAGGAGCGACGGGCAGATCCGCCGGATCGCGGGCACCGGGGTGCGCGGCTTCGCGGGTGACGGCGGCGACCCCCGCCTGGCGCAGCTCGGAGAGCCGAGCGGCGTCCACTACGAGCCGAACCGGAACCTCCTCTACATCGCCGACTCGCGGAACGGCCGGATCCGCGTCGTCAACCTGAACGTGGGCGGCGGCAACCTCAACGTCCACGGCGTCCTGATCGCGCCCAACACGATCGACACGATCGCGGGCGGGAGCGGCCCGCTGCCCGTCGTGGACAACGGTCCGGCGACGCAGGCGCGCGTGAACACGATCCAGGGCGTCGGCACGACTCTGTTCCTCGACCAGATCGGCAACCTCATCTACGCCGACGGCGACACCGGGACCGTCCGGCGGGTCAGCCAGAACGGGACGATCTTCACCGTCGCCGGTCTCAACCTCGTGGACGATGGCGAGCCAAGCGGGCCGGGAGGACGGCCCGCGGAGAACGCGACGCTGACCATCCCGACGGCGGTCACCGCCCTCCCGGGTGGCGCCTACCTCGTCGTGGACACGGGCCGCATCCGCTACGTGGACCCCTCGACGACGCGGGTCACCCGGATCGGCGGCGTCGCGCAGCAAGCGGCCTTCGGCGACGGCGCGTCCATCGTGAACGCGTCCTTCGAGCACCTCCGGACGACGAACACCTTCGCCGACGTCACGAGCGACACGATCGGCGTGCGCGCGATCGCCGTCTCGGGGGTCGGGTTCGTGACGTCGCTCCTCGCGGTCGCGGACACCGCGCACCACACGGTCCGCCTCGCCAACGTGGGCGCGGTCCCGTGGGTCGGGCCGTCCTTCACGCTCGCGCCGGGCGAGATCCGGCTCCTCTGCGGGACGGGCGCGCCGGCCTCGGGCGGCGACGGCATGGCCGCCGGGGGGACGACGGGGCTCAGCTCGCCCCAGGGCGTCGCGTTCACGTCGAGCGGGCTCCTCCTCATCGCCGACACCGACAACAACGCGATCCGCGCGGTCAACCTCAACCAGACCGGCACCGTCGCGATCACGAACAAGACGATCGGCGCCGGCTTCATCGACTCGATCTCGGTGGTGTCCTCGGGCGGGCCGGGCGTCCTGCTCACGCGCCCGCGCGCGCTCGCCGTCAACGAGCTCCACCAGATCATCGTCGTCCAGAACGGCGACGCGACGTTCGGCCCGAACCCGCCCGGGATCCTCGGCATCCACTACGCGCCGAACCCGTCGGCGGTGAAGTTCATCCACGGCCGCAACTTCAGCCTCGTCGGCCAGAGCGAGCGGCTCGACTTCGGTCAGGGCTCGCTCCAGACCGGCGGCCCGACGTACGACATCCCGCGCGGAGTGGCGATCGACCCGGTGACCCGCGACGTCTACTACGCGGTCCGCGAGTCGGTCGGCGTGGGCCCCGTCCTCACGGGACACACGATCAACCGGATCCCGATCTTCGTCCCGCAGGGCGCCCAGAGCTCGGTCATGAAGGTCGCGGGGATCAACAACTCACCCGGGATCGACGGCGAGGGCGGGCTCGCGCTCCAGGCGAACCTCAACTCGCCGACGGCGCTCTCGATCGACGAGGACGGCAACCTCTACGTCCTCGACGCGCGCAACTTCAAGATCCGGCGTCTGCGAAAGTTCCCGTAGCGCGAAGGCTACGAGAAGCAGCCGACCGCCTGCTCCTGCGTCTCGGCGAACTGGAAGATCGCCGAGAGGCCGAGGAGGTCGAAGACCTCCTTCACGTTCGGCGACGGGTTGAGGAAGACGATGTCCCCACCCATGTCCTTCGCGCGGCCGATCGCCCCGACGAACACGCCGGCGCCGGCCGACGAGATGTAGTCGAGCTTCTCGAGCTTGACGATCAGCCGGAAGCAGTTCTGGCGGAACAGGGACTCGATGAGGCTCTCCATCTCCTCGAACGTATGCGCGTCGAGGAAGCCCTCCGCCTCGATGTAGACGATGCCTCCGGGGAGCGGCTTCTGGCGGATCTTGAGGTCAGGCACAACCCTGCTCCTTCTTGTCTTGGTGCGGCGGTCCGTTGTTCGAGACTCAGGCGCCCGGCGTGAACTTCACCATCACCAGCTCGTTCACGTACGTCGAATCGAGCGAGTAGCGCACCTCGTCCATGATCTTTCGCATGAGGAACATGCCGAGGCCTCCCTTGAGGCCCCGCTTGATGTGTTCGTGGATGTCCGGCGTCGGGATCATCTCCGGGTTGAACTTCTTCCCGTTGTCCCGGATCGTGATCTCGAGGCGATCGTCGTCGAGCTGGAACAGGAGGTCGATGTCGCCGCGCGACCCCTCGTAGGCGTGCTCGACGACGTTCGCGACGGCCTCGTCGACGGCGAGGATGATCTTCGCCTTGTCGTCCTTGCCGAACGGCGTCCGGTCGAGGACCTCGCCCACGACCTGGCGCACGAGCGAGAGGTTCTTCGTCTCGTTCGTGATCCTCAGGTCCTTCTTGTAGGGCTCCATGGCCATTCTTGGTCCCGGGCTCCCTACTTCAAGACCGCGAGGGTCGTGATCGTGATGTCGTCGGACTGCTCGGCCTGGCCGCGGTGGGCCTCGAGCTCCTGGACGATCGCGTTCACGAAGTCCTTGGACGAGAGACGCGCGTGCTGCTTGACGAGGTTGTAGAAGCGGTCGTCGCCGAACTCCTCCGACTGGTCGTTCATCGCCTCGTTGACGCCGTCCGTGTAGGCGCAGATGCGGTCGCCGGGCTTCAGCTGGATCTCCATCTCGTGGATGTGGTTGTCGAAGATCGTGCCCTTGTCGAAGCCGAGCGCGATGCCCTGAGGCTTGACCAGCTCGTTCTCGCCCGTCTCCGCGCGGAAGACGACGAGCGGGTTGTGACCCGCGCTCGCGACCTTGAGCTGGTGCGTCTTGACGTTGAGCACCATGTAGATCGAGGTCACGAACATGCCGCGGCGGATGTCCTTCGCGAGGATGCGGTTCACCTTCTTGAAGGTATCGCCGGGGGACACGTTACGCACGCTCGCGAGCCGGACGAGCGAGCGGGCCATGGTCATGACCATGGAGCCCGGGATGCCCTTGCCCGAGACGTCGGCCACGATGATCCCGAGATGCGTCTGGTCGATGACGATGAAGTCGTAGTAGTCGCCGCCGACTTCCTTGGCCGAGAGGTAGAAGCTGTGGATGTCGAGCCCCGGGATCTGCGGGATCCGCTCGGGGAGGAGCTTCGTCTGGATCTCGGTCGCGATCGCGAGCTCGCGCTCGATCGCCTTTCGATCCGCCGCGTGCGACTGCGCCGCGCGCACGTTGCGCGTCATGATGTTGAACGTGTGGGCGAGGCCGCCGATCTCGTCCCGCGAGCGGACCATGGTCTCGTGCTCGAGGTTGCCCTCGGCGACCTGGGCGATGTCGCCCTCGAGGGCGCGGATCGGCCGCGAGAGGATCGCCGCGATCACGGCTGTCAGGATGACGCCCGCGACCGCTCCCATGAGCGTGACGAGCATGATCCGGTTCCAGACGTTCGCCTTGACCTCTTCGATCTTCTGCGCGTTGACGAAGACGCTCACGTAGGGCGTGGCGCCAGCGTTCTGTGGCTTGAACTCAGCCGCCCCATCCTCGGTGATCGGTTTGTCGAACTGCCGGACGAGGACGGACGAGCCCTCGGCGCTCAGTCGCCCTTCGGAGACGTCGACGGACCCGATCTTGGAGAGCGACTTCGTGCCGCTCAGACCGAAGTTCGCCGGGTAAGCAGCGATCGGGTGGACCGAACCGCCCGCCTTCTCGAAGAGCAGGACCGAACGGATCTGGCCGTTCGAGCCGTCGACGAGGTTCTTCATACGGGTCGAGAGCCCGTCGAAGGAGACGCGCTTGAGCTCGCCCCAGATCTTCGCCTGGAGATCGATCGTGTCCTGCTCGAACTTCTTCTTGGCGTCCTCCCACTGCTTGAACGCCGGCGAACCCGCCGGGGGCGGTTCGCCGACCTCGTTGGGGCGCTGGATGACCTTGACGAGCTCCTTCACCGTCTCGGGCTGCGCCCAGAAGATCCGATCCACGCCCTTCTCGAAGGAGGAGACGGCCTGGACGCCGCCCGCGTTGATCTGGTCGTCCACTTCCTGGACGGTGATCTGGTAGGTGAGGTTGCCGAGGAGGCCCATCGACAGCGCGACGACGACGGCCGTGAGCGCCGCGAACTTGACCGCGATCGAGATGCCGCGCTTGAAGGGGGAGATCGGCTCGAGCTCGAGGCCGCGGTCCTCCTTCTCGGGCTTCTTCTTCTTCGCCTTCTTGCCGCCACCCTCGGTGACGGGCTTCTCGGCGCTGCCGCTGCCCGCGACCTTCTTGTTGAGGTCGCCGCGGCGGATCTTGCCCGTCGCGCGCGGAGCCTTGGCGCCCTTCGCGTCCGGCGCGGGCGAGGCCTCGTCCTTCGGCGACCCCTCGTCGCCGGCCCCGTCCTGATCCTCCAGGTTGGGCTCCTCGTCCTTCTTCACGCGGTCGCTGGCCTTCGTCTTCTCACTCACCGCGAAGCCTCCGCGGTGGCGGCGGAAGCGGCGACCTTCTCGCCCTCGGCGCCGCGACGCAGGAGCGTGCGAGCCTTGAGCACGTAGAGAAGACCGGAGAACAGCGTCGCGAAGATCGTGAAGGCGATGAAGCCCTGGACGGCGATCTGGACCCTCGGGTCGTGGGGCGCGTTCGCGAGGGCGAGGAGGATGAGGATCACGGTCGCGGACTGGAAGACCATCTTGGCCTTGCCCCAGACCGAGGAGGGGAACGCGATGCCGCGAGCCTCCGCGAAGCCGCGGATGCCGTCGACCAGGCTCTCACGGGCGACGATGACGGCCACCATCCAGGCGGAGACCCCCGACCCTGCGATTGGCACCAGGAAAAGGAACGCGCCCGACACGATCACCTTGTCGGCGAACGGGTCGGCGATCCGACCGAAGTCCGTCGTAAGGTTCCATCGGCGCGCGATCTGCCCGTCCAGGATGTCCGAAATCGCAGCCGCGAAGAAGATAGCAGCGCCCAAATTCAGGAGCAAGCACTTGCGGCTCATGACGCCCTGCGCGAAGGCGCTCGCGGCGTTCTCGGGCCGCTCGGCCCAGCCCAGCGCGTGGAGGAGCACGAAGAGCACGACCGCGAGCACGATCCTCAGGATCGTGAGCTGGTTCGGGAGGCTCTTCGGGAGCGCCAAGGCCTCAGCCCTTCGCCATCGGCAGCCGCCTGGGCTTCGGCGGAGACCCCGCCTTGCCCTTGCCCTTGCCCTTGTTGCCCTTGCCCTCCCTCGCGACGCCTTCGACCTCCGCGATCAGGTCGTACCCGACCCCCTTGAGCACCCGGGCCTTCACGAACTCCCCGACCGTCACGTCGCCTTCGAGGTAGACCACCGGATCGATCTCGGGCGCGTCGTAGATCGAGCGGCCGACGGGCACGCCCTCCTCGTTCGTCCCCTCGACGACGACCTCGAGCTCGCGGCCGACGAGCCGCTTGTTGTGCGCGAAGGCGATCGGCTGCTGCGCCTTCATGAGCTCGTCCACCCGCGCCTGCTTCACGTCCGCGGGGATGTCGTCCTCGAACTTCTCGCCCGCGGGCGTGGTCTTCTCGTGGGAGTAGGGGAAGACTCCGAGCCGCTCGAAGGCGAACTCCTTCACGAACGAGACGAGCTCGTCGTGCTCCTCGTCGGTCTCGCCCGGGAAGCCGGAGATCAGGCT
>CAZYLP010000327.1:0-9089 GCA_964648345.1 uncultured Planctomycetota bacterium | reverse complement strand
CCCGAGTCGAGGGGCCGCGGATGATTCGTCTGCCACAGAGGACACAGAGCGCACAGAGATAGGCGAGAACGGTCGTCTTGGCGACTCTCTGTGCTCTCTGTGACCTCTGTGGCTAATCCTTCGCTTCGTTCGCGAAGCGCAAGACCGCCTGCATCGCCCGCGCGTTCCGCTCAGCGATGTCGCTCAAAGAAGAACTCAGCGGCTCGCCGTCGAGCCCCGTCCACGGCTCCCTGCTCCGTGCATCCAAGCCCTCGCCCGCGACGATCCGAGCCAAGCGCACGAGTGGCGCGGCGTCTCTGGCGTAGCGCTTTCGAGAAGATGCCTCGAGCTTCTCGGCACGGTACGCCGCGACCTGCTTCGACGGCGCATCATCCCGGAGGAGCGCCGTCCACGCGCCGGCGATCGTCCCCCCGGCGCGATCGACGAACTCCTCGGCCGCGAAGATCCCGTCGTCCGTCGCGTAGTAGTGGGCATCAGTGAGATCGGCCTGCGCCTGCGCAAGGCACGACTCGGCAAGCCCGAGCGCCGCGGCAGCTCCAGGACGGGGGCCCCATCGTCCGAGCCCGGAGAGCCACGGAGTAAGCACCGGCGCTCCTGCCGGTGCGGTCACGCAACCTTGAGTAATGCGCCAGGGATGGCGGATAACGGCGACGAGCTCGGCCCCCCCCACGCTCGCGGCATACTCGTCGGTCTCTCCTCCGATCAGCGCGAGCGCATCAGCGTCGCCCGCATAGGCGAGGAGCTCGAGCCGCTCGCGCGTGAGCTTGCCGTTCGCGAGCCGCGAGACGAGCTCGCTGACCGGCGGAGCGAGCGCGCCGATCCGGGCCTGCTCGGTCCAGCCGCGGACCTCGTCGGCGAACGGCACGGCCGCCGCGGCGCGGCGGCGGAGGAAGTCGCGGATCTCGCTGTCTCCCACGGGTTGCTATCCTAGCGGTCGTCTTCGAATCCCACCCGGCGCCGCGCCGTCCAAGATCGCCTGGAGGTCTCCGTGAACCGCCGCCCCCTCGCCGCCCTCGCCTTCTCGCTCGCTCTCCTCGCCGTGGCGCACGCGGACGAGAACCCGTTCGCCAAGTCGAAGGTGGGCGAGTGGATCATCCAGAAGAACGTGATCAGCGGCACGATGACGACGATCGACTACGTCTTCGTGTCCAAGGTGGACGGCAAGAAGGTGACGCTCGGCCGCCAGGTGCTCAACAACGACGCGAAGACCGCGAACGGGCCGGTCCGCTACGCCCAGCCGATCGACACCGAGAAGCCGCTCCCCGCGAGCAAGGACGAGAAGAAGCTCGGGGACGAAGAGGTCGAGCTCAAGGGCAAGAAGATGAAGTGCAAGAAGGTCGAGTCCACCGCCGCCGACTCGCGGGGCGACAAGATGACGACGACCACCTGGACCTCGAGCGAGATCCCTCTCTACGGCACGGTCCGCCAGATCGTGAAGGACAAGGACGGGAAGGAGCTCCTCCGCATGGACCTCCTCGACTGGGGCGCCGAGGGCGGCAAGGAACGGCCCGTCACGGGCGAGCAGAAGACCGACAACAAGGACAAGACGGAGAAGAAGTAACCCGCGCGAGCGCGCTCACTTCACCGCGGTGCTCCCTCCGGTCGCCCTGTCTTCTGGCTCTGCTCGTAGCAGATCGAGAGAGCCCGGATCATGTAGGCCGTCACGAGCACCGAGTCGGTCTCGTACCACGTCTTGTCCGTGTTCTGGAACGACCCGTCCGGGTTCTGCCGCGCGAGGATCGCCTTCGCGAGCTCGGTCGGCCAGTCGTGCTTCACGCCGTCGTCCGTCACGATCGTGCGCTCGCCGTAGGCGGCGAGGGCCTTCGCCATCATGAGGTAGTAGTAGAAGAGCCCCTTCTGGCCGAGGTTCCGGTTGTTCTCGAGGTCCCAGTTCGACTTCACCCACTTGATCGAGCTCTTGACGCGTCCGTCGTTCCGGTCGACGTAGGCCGTGAGGAACGAGAGGAGCGACGCGTAGCTCATGAGGCCATAGCTCTTGTAGCGGACGACGCCCTTCTCGTCGGTGTAGCTCCCGGCCTTCGACTCGCCGGGGCGGTAGATCGAGCCGCCGTCGTTCGTCGCCCACGAGGCCTTGTTCGTCTCCGAGTCGTTGTGCACGGAGTCGATGAACTTGACCGCGTTCTTGAAGGCCGGGTCGTCCTCCTTCACGCCCGCCGCGCGCAGCGCTTCGAGCGCGACCGCGGTGTTCGAGAGGTCGGCCTTGCTCGCGCCCTTCGAGTAGCCGAAGCCGCCGGCCATGATCCCGCCGTCGGGTCCGACCTGGCACGAGGCGACGTAGGTCTGCGCCCGCGAGACGACCTGGGCGAAGCTCGCGTCCTCCGCGTGGATGAGAGCCATGAGAGAGATCGCCGTGCAGTAACCGTCGAGCGAGAGGCGCGGCGTGTAGATCCCGCCGTCTTCCTGCTGATGGCGCGCGATCGCGGCGAGAGCCTTCGCGAACCAGGGGTGCGTCGAGGAGCGCACGCGCTCGGGCGAGCGCGCGGCCGCGTCGCAGACGAGCGCGGTGTACGCGGGCTTCGGGTCGAGCATGCCGGCCGAGAACTCGCCGTCCGCCTCCTGGCGCGTCTCCATCCACGCGAGGGCCTTGCGGACTCCGTCGCGAATCGGGTCGCCCGAGGGCTCGATCGCGCGCGGCGCGCCGGTCGGCGCGCTGTGGTGCGTCTGCTGCGTCCACGCGAACGCGCCGAGCCCTCCGAGCACGAGCGCGAGCACGAGCGCGACCTTCGCGAGCTTCTTCATGAGCTCGATCCTACCCCCGCGGGTGCTGAAGCGCCGACGCCCCGCTTTCGCGGGGCGCCGGTGCGAGGTTCGAGGACGGCTCCCTCAGCTGCGGGGGCCGCTGAACGCGGGGCGCTCGGGCCGGTCGCCGAACGCCGGGCGGTCGCCGCCGCGGTCGCCGCCGAACGGGGGACGGTCGCCGCCGCGGTCGCGGTCGCCGAACGACGGACGATCGCCGAACGGCCGGTCGCTGAACGGGCGCGGCTCGCCGTCGAGGCCGAGCTTGGCCGTGACGGGGATCTCGCCGTCGCCGGTCTTGTAGAACGCCTCGGAGCAGAGGCGGCCGTTGCGCTTGAAGTTGTGGTTCTTGCAGTCGCCCTCGCAGAAGACGCGGATCGTGCAGTAGACGCGACCCTTGTTGCGCTCGATCTCCTGCTTCTTGAGGCGCTCGCGCTTCTTCTTCCTCTTGCGGCTCATGAGATGACAAACCCTTCGTCGGAGAGCGCCACACGTCCGACCGCCCAAAGGCAACCGTTCGCTTCGCCGAAGGCGACACTGCCCGCGGCTACTCGTGAGAGCTCTACGAGGGCGCCTATTCTAGGGCCGGGCGCTTCGAACGCAAGCTTTCGTGGGCAGGAGAGATGGCGGACACGACCGAGAGTCCCCGGGGCTGTCCGAGACGCTTCCACTCGACGTCCCGGTAGCCGAGGCTCTCGAGGATCTCCTTCGTCTCGTCGAAGCTCCACGTCCGGCCCCCGTCCGTCGAGACGAGCATGTTGAGGCCGAAGAGCGACGCGTAGGGCGGTGTCGTGTGCGAGGTCTCGGTGAAGAAGTCGTGGATCAGGAGGAGGCCGTTCGACGAGAGCGAGTCGCGCAGCTTCATGAAGAGGGCGTGGATCCGGTGGTCGCTGTGCCCGTGGATGATGTGGCTCACGAACGCCACGTCGTACGGCCCGCCGAGGTCGTCGCGCGTGAAGTCGCAGGGCTGGAGCTTGATCCGGTCGCGTACGTTCCCCGGCTCCTCGGCGAGGATCTCCTTCGTCGTCTCGAGGGTCTGCGGGAGGTCGATCACCGTCGCGCGGAGCGCGAGGTTCTGCTTGCAGAAGTGGAGCGCGAAGGTGCCCGGCCCGCCGCCCACGTCGAGGAGCGTCTCGCGGCCCGCGATGTCGAGCCGCGCCGCGAGGAAGGGCGCGTTCAGGCTCGCCGTCGAGTGCATGGCGCGGATGAAGCGGCGCGCCTCGTCGGCGTTCGACTGGTACATGTCGGGCTTCCGCGTCGGACGGCCCGTCTTCACCGCCTCCTCGAGGCGGCCCCACGGCTCCCAGAGCATGTCCTGGAAGTGGAGGTAGTCGCCGAGGTAGCTCGCCCCGCCGCCCGGGAGGAGGTGCTTCTTCGAGAGGTTCGAGTTGCCGTAGCGGCCCTTCTGGTCCTTCGTCAGGTAGCCGAGGCCGACGAGCGCGTCGAGGAGCATGCCGAGGGCGCGCGCGTCGGAGGAGAGGTCCTTCGCGAGCTGCGCCGCGTCCTTGCGCCCCTCCTTCCCGAGCGCCCCGAAGAGCCCCATGCGGTTCGCCGCGAGGAGCGCCTGCGTCGCGAAGAACGCGTTCGCGCGGTCGATCACCTGCTCGGGCGTCGTGGGCGGGTCCCAGAGATCGGCCACTCTTCAGTCCTCCCGGGTGCGGATCATCTGGGGGTCGATTCTAAGCTCGAGGGCGCGCGCCGCGTCCACCCAGGGTCGATCATCGAGGTCGTCGCCGGCCTCGACCTCCGCCTTCCGGTGGCTCGCGTCCGCCCACGCGCGGACGAGCGCGGACTCGAGGAAGGCCCCGAGCGTCGTGAAGGCATGCTGCTCTTCGGGGCCGTCTCGCGACTCGAGGACGACCTGGTGCGGTCCGGAGGCGGCGAAGGACCAGGAGCCGGCGAGGTCGTTCGCGAAGCGAAGGTGGCCGTCGCGGCCCGGCGCGACGGCGCTCGCGGGCAAGAAGTGGATGTGTCCGATCCGGCCGCCGTTCGCGCGCGCGTAGAGCTCTCGGAGCGCCCCCTGGATCGCGGGCGCCGCCGCGAGGGCGTCCGCGCTCGCGCCGGGCTCGAGGTGCGCTTCGAGCTCGAGCCCGTTCGCGTTCGCGTCGCGCACGAAGGCGACGAGGCGGTCGAGCCAGCCCTCCTCGGGGAAGAGAAGCGAGGGCATGGGGATCGTGATCGCTCGCTTCATTCGAGGGGAGGGTACCGAGAATGGCCTTCGCCCGAAAGGGGGCGAGAACTGCACAGCTCCCCGCTTCCGGTTTCGGAAATCGGATCTCGGTGAGAGCGGGCGAGAAGGGACACGGCGAGCTCGACGCGCGCGACTTGCGTCGTCCGGAAGCTGGCCTCGATTGTGCATTGCGTGGTGCGAGGGGAAGCCCGTGGAATTGAGCTCGTCACGGAGCGCCGTCGGCGTATCCGTCTTCGTCATCCTGGCGGCGGGTGCGCTGGTGCGGCCTGCGCACGCTCAGCCGGCCACGAGCTTCGATCAGATCGTGCTCGGCTCGACGGGCGGCGTCACGGCCGCGCGCGAGACGATCGTGATCAACGCGAGCGGCGTGGTGGTCGTGGACCGTACGCCGAGCTCCCCCGCGGGCCTCGACGTCTTCCGGACCGGAAACGCGACCGCGGCCGAGCTCCAGTCCGTGAACGCCGCGTTCGCGGCCTCGTCCTTCTTCACGCTCCCTCCCATCATCGATGATCCGGCGCCGGTCGTCGGGCTCCCCTCGGTCCCGATCGATGCCACGCTCGGCGCGACCACCGGGCGGACGACGATCGTGAAGCAGGGCCACTACGGGAGCTACAAGGCGCGCGTCGAGCCTCTCGTGAAGGCGCTGCAGCCGATCATCGACCGGCTCGTCCGCGAGGCGGTCGGCGAGGAGATCACCGGAGTCGTCTCGACGGGCGCGGGTGGATCCGTCTCCGTCGGTGCCTACTCGCTCGCTCCGACCTCGAGTCAGATCCGCGCGATCCTCGCGCCGATGCCGGGCAAGATGGTCAAGGTCCGCGCGCACGTCACCGCCGGCGCCCCACCGACGGCGCGCGTCACGGGCATCGTCGGCGAGGCGACACAGCTCGCCTTCGCCCGGCGAGGCGCGAGCGCGACCGGCACGATCGCCGCGATCGTCCGCAAGGGCGACGAGGTCTTCGTCCGCGGCCAGTCGGGCTCGTTCGTGCGCGTCACCGTCAGGGGCAGCGCGGCCTACCTCCCGGCGAGCGCCGTCCTCCTCGGCCAGACGCCTGCTCCGCCACCGCTCCCGCCGCCGCCTCCGCCGTCTCCGGGGACACCCCCGGCGCCGCCGCCGCCGCCGATCCCGACTCCTGCGAACCCTCCCGTCATCTACGGAAAGGACCTCCGGTCGCAGTCGGGCACGATCGTCTACGTGCTCGACCTCTCGGGCGCGATGGGCTGGGGCGGAGGGGCGCAGACCCACCTCGACCAGGCGCGGGACGAGCTCGAGAAGTCGATCGACTCGCTGCCGGTGAGCTTCAAGTTCGAGGTCATCGCCTACGACTGCAGCGTCTACGTCTGGAGGAACTGGCTCACCGACGCGAGCGCCGCGAACAAGCAGGCGGCGATCGGCTGGCTCTCGAGCCTGCAGCCCCAGGGGGCCCGCGGCACGGGTCCGGCCGTGGCGCACGCGCTCACGAAGCACGTGGACAACAAGCTCGTCGTCCTCATCACGTGCGGCGCCCCGAACTGCGGCGCCGGCAGCGGGTGGGGGAGCTCGGCCGACCTCGCCGCGCACCGCGCGATGATCAGCGCGGCGAACGCGCAGAAGGCCGCGATCAACGTCTTCGGCATGGCGGCGACGGGAGAGTTCAAGCAGTTCTGCTTCAACGTCTGCAACGACAGCGGCGGCTCCTACACCGACGTGCCCTAGGTCCGTGCTCAGGACCGCAGTTCTTCGGAGATGATCTGCTCGATGTCGGGCCGGCAGCTCCGGCACCCCGAGTTGGCGCGCGTCCACGTGCGCACGTCGTCCACGGTCGCGAGCCTCTTCTCGCGCACGTAGCGGCGGATCCGGTCCTCGGGGACGTGGAAGCAGTTGCAGATCGTGCGGCCGAGCGGCGGCGCGCGCTCGCCGGCGAGCGCGAAGAGCGCGACCCGGTGCGCCGCGGGCGCGACGATCGCGATCCCGGGGCTCGCGGCCGACTCGAGGCTGCGCGCCACGTCCTCGACGCCCAGGCGCTGGACCTCGGCGACCGTCTTCCCCTTCACGAGCTCCGTCAGCGCGGAGGCGCCCGGGTCGTCCATGCGGTCCGCCGTGTTCACGAAGCTCGCGTCCGTGACGCGGCCGCCCTTCACCTCGAGGAAGATCGTGAGCCCCTCGCCATCCTTGCGGCTCGCGATGAACCCCTTCGCGCTCGGCGACGCGATCGCGCGCTTGTTCCGCGGGTTCTTGTAGTGGTCCAGGACGACACGGGGGACGCCCACACGCTCACTGTAACTTGGGGTATGGTTCCGGGCATATGGAACACCGCTCCCTCGGGCGCAGCGGCCTCAAGGTCTCCGCGCTCTCGCTCGGCCTCATGACGTTCGGCGAGTCGCAGACCTGGATGAAGGGCGTCACCTCGTCCGACGACGAGGCGCGCCGCGTCCTCGCCGTCGCGCTCGACCGGGGCGTCACGCTCCTCGACACGGCGGACGTCTACTCGGACGGCAAGTCCGAGGAGCTCCTCGGCCAGTGGCTGGGCGCGCGCCGCGACTCCGTGATCGTCGCGACCAAGTGCCGCTTCCCGCTCGGCCCCGGAGCGCCGCGCCCCGCGGGCCCGAACGACCAGGGCCTCTCGCGGCGGCACATCGTGAAGTCCTGCGAGGACTCGCTCCGGCGCCTCCGGACCGACTGGATCGACCTCTACCAGGTCCACATGCAGGACCGCTCGACGCCGATCGAGGAGACGCTCCGCGCCCTCGACGACCTCGTGAGCGCCGGGAAGGTCCGTTACGTCGCGTGCTCGAACTTCACGGGCTACCGCCTCGTCGAGTCGCTCTGGGCGGCCGACAAGCGGAGCACGGTCCGCTTCGAGAGCGTCCAGCTCCAGTGGAGCCTCGTGGACCGCGGCTGCGAGCGCGACGTCGTCCCCGCCTGCCGCGAGTTCGGCCTCGGCGTCCTCGTCTGGGGCGCGCTCGCGCGCGGCTTCCTCTCGGGGAAGTACCGCCGCGGCGAGCCCGCGCCCTCGGGCTCCCGGTTCGAGTCGTGGCGAGACACCTTGAAGCACTACGACAAGGAGCAGGGCTGGGCCACGGTCGACGCGGTCCGCTCGATCGCGGAGCGGCGCCGGACCTCGATGTCGGCGGTCGCCCACGCGTGGCTGCTCCAGAAGAGCGAGGTCTCGAGCATCATCCTCGGCGCGCGCGACGTGAAGCAGCTCGAGGAGAACCTCTCCTGCCTCGACGTGAAGCTCGACCCGGCCGAGCTCGACGAGCTCTCGAAGGTCTCGACGCCCGACTGGGGCTACCCGCAGTCGTTCATCGCCATGCGCGAGGCCTGGTAGCCAGGCCGCCCGGCGCTATGCCGCGGAGATCCCGCGCGCCGAGTCGGACTGGACGAGCTCCTCGTAGAGGCGCACGTACTCGCGCGCGGGCACGTCCCAGGAGTCGTCGCGCATCATCCCGCGCTGCTGGATCGCCGCGAAGCGCGGGCGATCCGCGTAAGCGACGAGCGCGCGCTTGCAGGCCTCCACGAACGCCGCGGCCGTGGGCGGCCCGAAGACGAAGCCCGTCCCGCGCTCCGGGCTCGCGTCCGCGTCCTCGACGGTGTCGTTGAGACCGCCCGTCCGGCGCACGATCGGGATCGAGCCGTAGCGCATCGAGTAGAGCTGATTCAGGCCGCACGGCTCGAAGCGCGAGGGGACGAGGCCGAAGTCGCTCCCGCCGTAGAAGCGGTGCGCGAGGCCGTTGTCGAACGCGAGCCGCGCCGCGACGCGCCCCGGGTTCTTCTGCGCGACCTCCGCCAGCCGGTGCTCGAGGCCCGGGTCGCCGGTCCCGAGGATCGCGAGGCGCGCGCCCGCGGCGACGAGCTCGGGCGCTGCCTCGAGGACGAGGTCGAAGCCCTTCTGCGGGTCGAGGCGCGCGACCATGGCGATGAGCGGGGCGTCGAGGTCGCCGTCGAGCCCGAGCTCGGCGAGGAGCGCGCGCTTCACCTCGCGGCGGCTGGCGAGGTCGGTCCGCGAGAAGCGCACGGGGAGCGCGGCGTCCGTCGCCGGGTCCCACGCCTGCGCGTCGATCCCGTTCACGATCCCGCGGAGAGTCTTCGCGCGGGACCGGAGCACGCCGTCGAGGCCGCGGCCGAAGTCGGGCGTCTGGATCTCGCGCGCGTAGGTCGGGC
>CAZYLP010000326.1:0-9096 GCA_964648345.1 uncultured Planctomycetota bacterium | reverse complement strand
CTGCTCCTCGTCCACGATGATGAGACCGAGGTCCTTGAACGAGACGTCCTTGGAGAGGAGGCGGTGCGTCCCGATGAGGATGTCGATCTCGCCCGCCTTCGCGCGCTGGAGCGCGCGCTTCTGCTCGGCCTTCGTCCGGAAGCGCGAGACGACGTCCACCTTGATCGGGTAGTCGCTCATGCGCTCCTTGAACGTCTTCGCGTGCTGCATGGCGAGGATCGTCGTCGGGACGAGGACCGCGACCTGCTTCCCCGCCGCGGCCGCCTTGAACGCGGCGCGCATGGCGACCTCGGTCTTCCCGTAGCCCACGTCGCCGCAGAGGAGGCGGTCCATGGCGCGCGGCGAGAGCATGTCCGCCTTCACCTGGTCGGCGGCGCGGACCTGGTCCTCCGTCTCGACGAACGGGAAGCTCGCCTCGAACTCGCGCTGCCAGTCGTCGTCCGCGGGGAAGGAGATCCCCGGCTTCACGCGGCGCGCGGCCTGCACGGCGAGGAGGTCCGTCGCGAGGTCGCGCACGGCGCGCTCGGCCGCGTGCGTGCGCTTCGTCCAGCCCTGGCCGCCGAGCTTCGAGAGGCGCACGGCCTGACCGCTCGGTCCGACGTAGCGGCGGACGAGGCCGATGCGCTCGGCCGGGACGTAGAGGAGCGCCTTGTCGTCGAACTCGAGCGCGAGGTGGTCGCGAGGGCTCCCCTCCCGGTCGAGACGGACGAGCCCGCGGAAGAGCGCGACGCCGTGCGCGACGTGGACGACGGCCTCGCCCTCCTCGAGGTCGGCGAAGCTCTCGAGCGCCTTCCCGGCGACGCCCGCGTGCTTCCGCGAGGCGCGCGTGACCGCGAGCTTCTTGTAGCGGCCGAGGAGCTCGGAGCTCGTGACGACGACGACGCGCTCCTCGGCGACGCGGAAGCCGGCCTCGATCGTCCCGACGACGAGCGAGATCCCGGGCTCTTTTCGCGGCGAGTCGGAGGAGAGCGGCGCGAGCCCGCCGGCCTCGAGGATCTCGCGGAGGCGCTCCCGCTCCGCGCCGCGGAGGCAGACGACGGTGACGCTCTCGCCCCGCTTCGCGAGGTGGCCGAGGCCGTCCGCGATCTCCTTGTGAGAGCCCTTCGGAGCGTCGGCGGGGCGCGCGCCGAGGCTCAGGACGGGAGCGCTCGCGGGCGCGACGTCGCCCACGGGGTCTCCGATGAACACTCGCTCGCGCGCGACGATCCGCGCGAGGAGCGGCTTCGCCGGCTCGAGGTCCGCGCGCGCGTTGCCCGCCGGGGCGGAGCCCCGCATCGCACCGCTGTACCGCTCATCCAGGGCGAGCGCCTTCTCGACGAGGCGTACCGGAGAGACGAGGAGGAGGAGCGAGCCCGCGGGCAGATGATCGAGGAGCGTGACCCTGTCCTCGCGCCGCGCGCGCACGTACTCGGGCGCCGCGATGAGCGGGATCGCGACCCGCGCCACCTCCTCCGACGAGCGCTGGGTGCCCGGCTCGAACAGGCGGAGCGACTCGACCTCGTCGCCGAAGAGCTCGATGCGGACGGGCGACGCCGCGCCGACCGGGAAGACGTCCACGAGGCCGCCGCGGAGCGCGAACTCGCCCGGGCTCTCGACGAGCGGCACGCGGCGCAGGCCGACCTGGACGAGGCTCCGCGCCAGGGCCGCCGGATCGAGCGTCCCGCCCTTCTCGACGACGAGGGAGCTCCGCTCGACCGACTCGCGCCCCGGCACGCGCTCGAGGAGGCCCGCGATCGAGGTGACGATGACCCGGGGAGCGTGCTCGGTCCCTGCCGGGAGCAACAGCGCGCGCAGGACACGGAGCCGCTCGCCGAGCGCCGCGAAGGCATCGAAGACCGACACCTCCTCGTCGCTGATGTCGAGCGGCGGGTTCTGGAGCACCCGGTCCTGGTCCGAGAGGGAGACGAGGTCGCGCATCCACGAGCGCACCTCCTCCTCGCTCGGGACGACGACGAGGACCGGCGCCCCCCGCGCCTCGGCGGCCGCGAGGGCGAGGAGGGACGCCGACGATCCGGCCGCGTCCGCGACGCGCTGGGCCGGGGAGGGCGCGAGCCCCTGGGCCCTCTTCGCGACGAGCGCGAGGAGGTCCTGCCCGAGCGTCATGGAGCGCCGCGCCTCGCTGCCGCTCGTCTCATCCCTTCATCTCCGGAGCGCTGGCCACGGCCTGCTCCGCGAGCGCGGCGAGCCGAACCGGGTCGCCGTCGCCTAGGTAGCTCTCGAGGGCCGTCCGCGCGGCGGCTTGCTCCGCGAGCTTCTTCGAGCGGCCGCGGCCGGCTCCGCGCACCTCGCCCTTCACGAGCGCGACGACCTCGAACTCCTTCACGTGGTCCGGCCCGACGGTCCGCGCGACCTCGTACGTCGGCGTCACGACCCAGAGGCGCTGCGTGTACTGCTGGAGGAGCGACTTCCAGTTGCGCCCCGTGCGCGCGCCGAGGACGCGCTCGATCGACGGCGCCAGGTTCACGAGCACGAAGCGCCGCGCGTGCTCGATCCCGCCGTCGAGGTAGATCGCGCCCGCGATCGCCTCGAAGACGTTCGCGAGGATCGAGCTCGGGAGGCCGTCCTTCTTCATGCCGCGGCCGACATCGACCGCATCGGCGAGGCCGAGCCGGTGCGCCTCGGCGGCGAGCGAGTCCGCGGAGACGACGACGCTCTTGATCCGCGTGAGCTCGCCCTCGTCCCGGTCCGGGAACGAGTCGTAGAGGAAGTCCGACACGACGAGCCCGATCACGGCGTCGCCGAGGAACTCGAGCCGCTCGTTCGACGGGCGCTGCTCCGTCTTCACCGACGAGTGGGTGAGGGCATCCTCCAGGTGGCTCACGTCCTGGAACCTGAACGCGAGACGCCGCTCGAGCTCCCGGCGCCGATCGTCATCCACCGCGGTGCTCCCTCCGCTCGCCCTGACTACGTTCGAGTGTCGCGCGCGCTCCGCGGCGAGTCAACGCCGGGGGATTTGGTATCTAGTCAGGCATGCCCGGGAACCCGAGGACGCTCACCTTCGTGCTCGCCGGAGGCTCCGGCGAACGGCTCCAGCCTCTGACCCGCGACCGCGCCAAGCCGGCCGTCCCGTTCGGCGCGCGGTACCGGATCATCGACTTCGTCCTCTCGAACCTCTGGAACTCCGGCCTGCGCTCCGTGTACGTGCTGACGCAGTACAAGTCCCAGTCGCTCCTCGACCACATCCACAGCGCGTGGCAGATCCCGCGCGGGCTCGACAAGGACCAGTTCGTGGTCGCCGTCCCGGCGCAGATGCGGACGGGCGAGAGCTGGTTCCAGGGGACGGCGGACGCCGTGTTCCAGAACTGGTCGCTCGTCGAGGAGTACGACCCCGACATCGTCGCGGTGTTCGGAGCCGACCACATCTACAAGATGGACGTGAAGCAGATGGTCGACTTCCACCGCGAGAAGAACGCGCTGGCGACCGTCACGTGCATCCCGGTCCCCCTCGGCGAGTCGAAGCACTTCGGCGTCGTCTCGACGGACGACAAGGGCCGGATCATGTCGTTCCTCGAGAAGCCGCCCGCCGACAAGGCTCCCCCCATGCCGGGGAAGCCCGACAAGGTCCTCGCGTCGATGGGCAACTACACGTTCGACGCGCTCTTCCTCCGCGACCTCCTCGAGCAGAACGCAGACCACACCTCGCACGACTTCGGGAAGGACATCCTCCCGCAGATCGCGGGACGCGGCCGCCTGTACTGCTACGACTTCAACACGAACCGCGTCCCGGGCGCGGGCGAGGTCCAGTACTGGCGCGACGTGGGGACGATCGAGGCCTACTTCGACGCGAGCCTCGACCTGAAGTCGGTGACGCCGTCGCTCGACCTCTACAACCGGCTCTGGCCGATCCGCTCCGCCTCCTCGGGCGCCGCTCCGACGAAGTTCGTGTTCGACGAGGACGGCCGCCGCGGCATGGCGATCCAGTCGATCGTCGGCGGAGGCACGATCGTCGCCGGCGGCTACGTCAAGGACTCGATCGTCGGCCGGAACTGCTTCGTCGACGCCGGCGCCGACGTCCGCGAGTCGGTCATCTTCGACAACGTGCGGATCGGCCGCGGCGCGCGCGTGCGCCGCGCGATCATCGACAAGAACTTCCAGCTCGGCGACGGCGACCGGATCGGCTACGACGCCGAGTACGACAAGCGCCGCTTCACCGTCTCCGAGGGCGGCGTCATCGTCGTGCCCCGCGCGCGCGACCATCGCGTCGGCGACCGGAGCGGAAGCCAGCCGCGCCTCCGGCGTGCCGGAGACAAATAGTGTCCGGACGCGGTCGAACGACCGGCTCCGCGCGGCTCGGTCTCCGTTCCGTGTCAACCGAAGTCGCGGGCCAAACGCTCAGCACGCTGGCTCGCCGCGACTTAGCGCCCATCGGAGGCGATGGGCACGCGCCACGCTCTAAGGGTCTCTCAGAACAACGGGTGGGACGCCTCACGACGAGGGTCCCGAGAGAGATCAGGAGAGAGAGCCCGAAGAAAAACAACAGATCCCTTTTCTGTTTCCATTCCTTTTCCCTTTTCCTGCAGCGGATCCTTCGCGCTCGCCACGCCGATAAGCGTGCCGGGCGCGAACCGCTTTCCGGAGCTGGGCGTCCGAGCGCAGCGAGGCTCCGCGAAGCCTACAACAGGGCGCGACGCGGGAGCGCGCGAAGCGCGCGACCCGCGGAGCGACCGCTTTGTGGAGGGGTCGTTCCATGCCCTGGCTCGTGAAGTCGGACCCGGAGACCTTCTCGGTCGATGACCTCGAGAAGGCCCCGAAGAAGACGACCTCCTGGGACGGCGTGAGGAACTTCCAGGCGAGGAACTACCTCCGCGCCATGAAGAAGGGCGAGCAGGTCCTCTTCTACCACTCGAACGCGGAGCCGCCCGGCGTCGTCGCCGTCGTCGAGGTCGCGAAGGAGGCGTACCCCGAGGCAAAGGACGAGACGTGGAGCGCGGTGGACCTCCGGCTCGTGAAGCGCCTGCCCCGGACCGTCTCGATCGACGAGATGCGAAGCGTCAAGGCGCTCGCGGGTCTCCTCATCCTCAGGAAGGGGAGCCGCCTCTCGGTCACGCCCGTGACCGACGCGGAGCTCGCCAAGGTCCTCGAGCTGGGATCGAAGTGATCCACCGGGACCGCTGGCACGGGGTCGAGCTCGACCGGCCGGACGGCTTCGCCGTCGAGCACCGGCGCGGAGTCCTCACGGTCCGGCGCGACCCGTGCGGCTTCACGGCCGCGGTCGTCTGGCCGGTGCGCGGACCCTTCGCCGCGTCGAGCGAACCGCTCGCGCGCCACTTCATCGCGATCGCGCGCGCCCAGGACCCGAGCTTCACGGCCTACCGCGCGCCCGGCACCGACTCCGAGGGCGGCATCCACCTCCGCACGGCGGGGACGCTCCTCGGCCGCCGCCTCGAGGGCCGCTTCCGCGTCGCGGCGAAGGACGGCGCGGGGGTCCTCACGGGCTTCCAGGCGCCGCCCGAGGAGCTCCACGCGCTGGCGCCCGTCCTCGCGAAGGTCCTCTCCTCCGTGAAGGCGACGCCCGCGCTCCCGCGCACGATCTTCCAGGACCCGGCGGAGGGCGCCTTCGCCCTCGGCATCCCGCAGAGCTGGCGCGCGAGCGGCGGCATCCTGAGGATCGCGGCGACGAACGGTCTTCCGCGCACGCACTTCGAAGCGACGGACGAGACGGGCGCGCTCAAGGCGGTCATCTCGCCCGACCTCCTCGTCTTCTCCGAGCCCAACCCGATGGGTGCGTTCGGAGCCATGTTCGGAGGCATGGCCGCCTTCATGGGGCCCCAGGCGCCGCAGCTCCCGTTCCGTCCGGCATCGGACTTCGCGCGCGACTTCCTCGCGCCGCGCTTCCGGCCCGGAGCGCGGATCGAGTACTCCCACGAGCGGCCCGACCTCCTCCAGGCCGCCCTCGCCGAGTACGGCTCGCGCGGGCTCCTCGGACAGGTGGACGCCTCGACGGGCGTGATCCAGCTCGTCCACGACGAGCGCGGAGTCGCGCGGCGCGAGCGCACGCAGATCCACCTCATCCGGATCCGCGGCTCGGGCCAGTGGACCTGCTACGTGGAGGGGGGCGTCTCCGCGCCGGTCGACCGCTGGGAGGAGGGCGAGCCCGTGCTCTCGGGGATCCTCGACTCGTTCCACGAGAACCCGCAATGGCGCGTCCAGCAGGACGGGCAGATGAACGCGTGGCTCCTCCAGCAGCAGCAGGAGCGGCACGCGCGCCTCCGCGACATCGGGCGCACCCTCTCGGAGACGAACGACATCATCGCCTCGGGCTGGCACGCGCGGCAGCAGGTCTACGACCGCGCCTCGCAGGAGTGGTCGAACGCCATGCTCGGCCGCCAGGACATGGTGGACCAGTCCGGACAGCGCTGGAGCGTCCCCGCGGGCCACGAGCAGTACTGGCGCGACGGACTCGGCAACGTCTACGCGGGCGGCTGGCTCGCTCAGCCCGACCCCACCTGGCAGCGCCTCGACCCTCAATCCCGCTGAGGGATCTCCGGCTTGTCGTCCTGGGTAGTCCGAGTCGCGACCCGGTGCGCCGCGACCTTGAGCGCGGCCGTGAAGAACGGCGCGACGAGCAGCCCGCCGTAGAGCACGACGAACGCGCCGACGATGCCGGCCTCGCCCGTGGCCGCCGCCGTCCTCCGGAGCTCGAGCACGGAGATGAGCGAGAGCACGCCGCCGAGGACGAGGAGCCCCGGCACGACGAGCGTCGCGAGGCCGAGCGCCTTGTGACCGCGCGCGGCCTCGCGGGAAGCGCGGAGCGCGGAGACGGCGCCCTGACCGCGGATGATGAAGACGGGCGCCAGCGCCGCGAAGGGCGACGCCGCCAGGAACATCGCGAGCGAGCCGATCCGCATGACGCCGTCGATGATCCCGCGGTACGCGCGGTCGTCGGTGATGCAGACCACGCCCGGCGTCTCGACGTCGAGCGCGATCACGAGGAGCGCGCACGGACCGAGGTAGAAGAGGACGAGCGCCGGCAGCCTCACGGCCGCGCGGCCGAACGCCTCCGTGACGGTGCGCGCCGCATCGAAGAACGCGACTCCCGACCCGACGAGCAAGCTCACGACGATCGCGGTGCCGACGAGCACGACCGAGCGCGTGAGGGGCTCCCACTGGAGTGCGCCGCCCCAGACGCCGACGCGCGGGAGCCCGCGGTCGAGCTCGTTCGCGAGCACCGCGAGCGGCGCCATGAGCAGGAGCACCGGGCACGCGGCGAGGAGCACGAGCGGGATCGCGAGGAGCGCGCGCCACCAGCCCGCGGCGCGGATGACCGCGACCGTCTCCGCGGGGAGGTCGAGGAGGTCCTGCCCCGCGCTCACGCTGCGCTGCCGTTCATGCTTCGAGGCCGTTCATGCTTCGAGCAAGAAGGGCGCCGCCTCGCGGAGCGCGCGGCGGAGGATGCGCTCGACCTCGTCGGACGTCGAGGCGGCGGTCAGCTGGCCGCGGAGCGGCGCGAGGCTCGCCTCGGGTATGCAGTGGATGAGGGTCTTGAGCGCGGACACGGCGCGCGGCCGCACGGAGAGGCTGCGGTAGCCGATCGCGAGGAGCGCGAGCGCGCCGAGCGGGTCGCCCGCCATCTCGCCGCAGATCGAGACGCTCTGGCCGCGCGGCGCGAGCGTCGCCTGGAGGGAAGCGAGCGCGCGCACGACCGCGGGGTGGTACGGCGAGTAGTAGTGGCGGACGAGCTCGTTGTCGCGGTCCACGGCGAGGAGGTACTGCGTGAGGTCGTTCGTGCCGAGCGACACGAAGTCCGCGAGCGGGACGAGGTCGTCGAGCTGGTAGAGGACCGACGGCGCCTCCACCATCATCCCGAGCGGCCGCGGCGGCAGCGAGTGCTTCGCCGCGACCTCGAGGATCATCTCGCGGACCGTGGTCAGCTCCCAGCCCGTGGTCACGAGCGGGACGAGGATCCTCACGTCCGCGTTCTCTTCGGCCGCCGCGACGAGGAGCGCCTCGATCTGCGCGCGGAGGACGTCCGGCTGCGCGAGGAGGAACCGCACCGAGCGGAGCCCGAGGATCGGGTTCGGCTCGGGCCGCGGCTCCATGTAGGGGAGCTCCTTGTCGCCGCCCGCGTCGAGGAGACGGACGACGATCGGGCCCGCGGGCGCCTGCTTGAAGGCGCGGCGGTAGAACGAGACCTGCTCCTTGACGGTCGGCCAGGAGGGCTGCTGGAGGAAGAAGAACTCGGTGCGGAGGAGACCGATCCCCGCGGCCCCGCGCGCCTTCGCGGCCCCGAGCTCGGCAGGGAGGCCGACGTTCGCGAGGAGCTGGACGCCCTTCACGGTCGGTCCGGCCGCGGCGCGCCGCGCGAGCTCGCTCTCGATCGTCTGCTCGGCCGCCCGCGCCGCGTCGGAGCGCTTCTTGTACTCGGCCTCGATCGTCGGGTCGGGCTCGCGGAAGACGAAGCCGTTGTCGCCGTCCACGAGCAGCTTCTCGCCCGCGGGTACCGTGGCGATGAGCTCGGGGATCGCGACGACCGCGGGGATCCCGAGCGAGCGCGCGAGGATCGACGCGTGCGAGGTCTCGGAGCCGTGCTCGGTGACGATCGCGACGACGTGCGTCGGGTCGAGGTGCGCCGTCTCCGCGGGCGTGAGCATCTCCGCGAGGACGACGAGGCCCATGGGCGCGGCGCCGCTCGCGGCCTGGGCCTTGAGCCGCTGCGAGGCCGCGCGGAGGTTCGAGCGCGGGTCCTCGTCGTCGCGCGGGCCGAGGCCGAGCGCGCGGAGGAGGTTGCCGCGGACGTCGTAGAAGTCGTGCACCTTCTCGCGGATCTGGGGGCTCGGCCGCGCGCGGAGGACGTTCACGTACTCCTCGATCGTCGCGTGGATCGCGCGCTCGACGGGCTCCTTCTCCTTCTCGATGCGCTCGCGCACGCGCTCCTCGAGCGCGGGGTCGCGGAGGAGCTCCTCGTGGGCGCGGAAGATCTTGCCGGTCGCCGCTCCGTGGTCTCGCTCGAACTGGGTCGCGAGCGCGTCGAGCTCTCGGGCCGCGGAGTCGCGCGCGCGCTCGAAGCGGCCGACCTCCTCCTTCTCGCCCTCGAACGGGCGGAGAGGCGGCGGCGCGCGGAGCGGGTCCACGCCGAGCGTGACGACCGTCCCGAGC
>CAZYLP010000325.1:0-9130 GCA_964648345.1 uncultured Planctomycetota bacterium | reverse complement strand
CCCCCGGTCGTCCCCCACCCCCCGGTTCGGGGGCTTTTTGTTTTGGGGGTGTTTTTGGGGGGGGTGGGGGGGGGCCCCCCCCCCCCCGCAGCGGCACCGCGCCGTTTGCGGTGCCGCGAGGACCGGTCTCGGGGCTCGGGGGCGAAGCCCCCGAGAAGTTGGCACCGTGAGCGTCTACACCGAGTTCGAGAGGGAGCTCGCTCGCTTCCGCGAGCGCTTCGCGGGCGACCCGAAGGGGGAGCTCCTCGCCCTCCTCCTGTTCGCGCTCGAGCGCGAGCAGATCGTCTCGGTCGGCTACCGCGAGAGCATCATCCGCCGGCACCTCGCCGAGATGAAGATCCCGGAGGAGGCGCGCGAGGTCCTCCGCCAGGCGCTCATCTGGATCTGGAAGGACGAGGAGATGCACGCGCTCTTCCTCCGCGGCCTCCTCCTCCGCCGGGGGAGCGTCCGCGTGCGCGTGAAGTCGTTCATGGCGCAGGCGAGCGGCGCGATCGGAGGCTGGGCGGGCTCGGTGCTCCAGCACACGCACTGGAAGGACGCCCCCGCCGCGCGCGCGCTGGCGAACGCGCTCACGGGCCTCGGCGCGCTCTCGGGGAAGGTGCCGGAGGAGGTGAGGAAGCACCTCGACCTCCGGGGCTTCAGGAGCTACTGCGAGTTCAACCTCGACGCGGAGAGGACCGCGGCGCGGAGCTTCGAGCACATGACGACGATCGCGCCGCCCGAGCTCGTGCCGGCCATGAAGCGCATGCAGAAGGACGAGGACGAGCACGCCGCCGTCTTCGAGGCGATCCTCCGCGCGCTCGATGAGCAGGACCGCTTGAAGACGAGCGCGGCCGCGCTCGCCGACGAGGTCCACGCGGTCGGCGAGTACTACGTCTCGCGCGAGCAGCGCAAGCGCCTCAATCCGATCGGCTCGGGCGGGGCGGTCCACTGCGCGAAGGGCGAGAGCGCCCGCGAGAAGCGCGCGGTCTTCCGCGGCCTCCTCGAGCGGTCCGGGATCGCCGGGCGCCTGGACGCGCGGCGGCGCGAGCTCGGCGGGCGCGCGCTCCGCGTGGCCGTGAAGCCGTCCTTCATGCTCGGGTACGACCGGCGCGACCTCTCGACCGTCACCGACCCCGCGCTCCTCGTCGAGCTGGCGCGCTTCCTCCGCGAGCACGGAGCGGAGGACGTCGCGATCTGCGAGGGGAGGAACCTCTACGACTTCTTCTTCGCGAACCGCTCCGTGCGCGAGGTCGCGCGCTACCTCGGGATCGAGTCGCCCGACCTCCGCGTCGTGGACCTCGCCGAGGAGCAGGAGAAGCACGCCTACCCGCGCGGCATGGCGCACGACACGATCGGACGCACGTGGCGCGACGCCGACTTCAGGATCGCGTTCGGCAAGATGCGCGGCCACCCGACGGACTGCTGCTGGCTCACGATCCCGATCGCGGAGGGGCTCGGGCCGCGGCACGACGCCTACATGTTCCTCGAGCGCATGGCGGACCGGCACACGGCCTCCATGACGCTCCTGAACGAGTTCCCGTACGACTTCGCGCTCCTCGACGCCTACGACACGGCCGCGGACGGGCTCATGGGGATCTTCGGCAACGCGCGCCCGAAGCGGCCGCGACGGCTCTACGCCGCGGCGGACGCCCTCTCGCTCGACCTCGTCGCGGCGCGCCACATGGGGATCCGCGACCCGCGCTCGACGCGCGTCCTCGCCGCGGCCGCTCACTGGTTCGGAGACCCGTCGCGGCGGATCGTCGTCGAGGGCTGCGACGAGCCGATCCGCGGCTGGCGCCACCCTCACTCGGACCCGCTCTCGACGATCCTCGGGATGATCGCCGACCCGTTCTACGTCCTCGCGAGCGGGCGCGGGACGCTGTTCCTCTCCGCCATGGACGAGGCCGCGTTCCCGAGCCTCCACCGCACGTACCCGCACGTGCGCGTCCTCCGCTTCCTCGTCCGGACCTTCTTCAACATGCGCCGCTGATGCGGCGGCGCTTCAACATGCGCCGCTGAGGTCAGCCGCCCAGGCGCATCGCGAGGAAGAGGAGGTCGGGGACGGTCACGTCCGCCGGACCGGGCCGCGAGTGAGGCCGCTCCACGAAGACGGTCGTGAGCCCGAGACGTCGCGCGACGTCGAGGTCGTAGTCCGCGTACGCGGAGACGTGCCACCAGGAGCGGCCGAAGGCGACGCCGCGCCGCTTCGCCGCGCGCTCCCAGACGGCGACCGAGGGCTTGTAGAGCTTCACGTCCTCCGCGCACTGCCAGTCCGAGAGCCGGAAGCCGAGCTGCTCCTGGACCTGCTCTCCGTGCGCGCGGTCGCTGTTCGTGAGGGCCATGCAGGGAGCCACGGCCTGGAGGCGCCGCATCCCCTCCTCGCTGTCCGGGAAGAGCGGCCAGCGACCCGCGGCCGCGCCGATCTCTCGGGCGCGCGCGGCCGCGACACCCTCCGCGACGAGGCTCGCGGCGACGATCCCGGCGTACGGGCGCGTCGGTTCTTCCTGCTCGAGCGCACCCTGGCGGTCGATCACGCGGTCGAAGTCCGCTTCACGGAGCGAGGGCACGTCGCGGAGGTGACCGGTCCGCCAGTCGATGACCGTGCCGAAGATGTCGAACGTGATGAGGACGGGCCGCTCGGGCTTCACGCCCGGGGAGTGTACTCGACGGGGTGGCGCGCTCGTTGCGCTCCCGGCCGCAAGGAGGCTCACATGGAACTCTTGGCCCTGACGATCCCGGCGGCGGCTGCCGGCTACTCGCTCCTCTACCTCCTCCTCGGAGGCGGCATCGGTGGAGCGCTCCTCATTTTCATCATCGCCAAGATGATGGGCCGCTGACGCGGGAGGCTGCGGACGGGGGGGCTGTCTTGCCCCCGTACACTTCGAGGGTAGAGTGGGCCCCAGCATTGGAGGGGTCCGGATGCTGCCTTTCAGCGAACAACTCCCCGAACCGCTCGTCCTCATCTTCGCGTTCGCGGCGTTCCTGACGGTCAAGCTCGTCGGATACGCGGGCGCGTGCGCGGTGCTCAGGAAGGCGTTCCCGGACACGACGACCGGCATCTGGAAGGCAGCGTCCATCCGCGTCTGCCTCGGCGTCGCGGGCGGTCTCATGTACGTCGCGGTCTGGAGCCTGATCCCGATCCCGGAGCGGCCGGGCGGGTGGATGACGATCCTCTACCACCTGGGCCTCTTCGCGGTGCGCATGGGCTCCTGGTGGGCGCTCTACCACTTCGCGTTCCCGGGGGCGCTCCGCGAGGCGAAGCGCGGCTTCGTGTGCGCGATGGTGGGCGCGCTCTGGTCGCACGCGCTCGACTTCCCGGCGTGGATCGCGCTCGGCCTCACCTACGGCTGGCTGGTCTGGTGGTGAGCTCCGCGCGCCGCGTCCTCCTCGCTGCTCTCGTCTCGGCGCTCGCTCTCGGCGCGGTCTTCGGCGACTGGTCCCACGCCCAGGACGACCCGCAGACGTTCAACAAGAAGCGCCTCGCCGCCATCGAGAAGGGCGTCGAGTGGCTGAAGAAGCAGCAGGCGGCGGACGGCACGTGGACGTTCGACAAGGACAAGCCCCTCGGCGTCGGCCTCCAGATGAAGCCCGGGTGCACGGCGCTCTGCGCGCTCGCGCTCCTGAAGTCGGGCGTCAAGCCCGACGACCCGGTGATCGACAAGGCGTTCGACTACCTCTGCGGCTTGAAGGGGCCGGACTACGTCTACTCGGCGGGCTGCATCCTCCTCGCGCTCGAGGCGCGCTACCACTGGGAGCCGCCCTCCCAGGCGCTCGACCCGGACGACTTCTCGACGCGCTCGAAGAACGACAAGAAGGACGGCCCGAAGCGGCCGATGAACATCTCGCCGCGGGAGCTCGAGCTCGCCGAGATCTGCAAGGAGTACCTCGTCAAGCAGCAGACCCCGAACGGCTCGTGGACGTACCCGCTCAGCACGCCCAAGGGCGACGAGAAGGCGGACGCCTCGCACCCGCAGTACGCGCTCCTCGGCCTCGACGCGGCCGAGCGGCTCGGGCTCGCGGTGCCGCGCGAGACCTACCTGAGGGCGATCCCCTACTTCGTGGACAACCAGGAGAAGGACGGCCCCGAGGTCGCCCCCTTCCCGGTCTTCGGCGCCGACTGCTCCTTCAAGGAGCTCGCCAAGATCGAGAAGGAGGTCCGCGAGAAGATCCAGAAGGTCGAGGGCCAGTTCTCGGGCAAGAAGCCGGGCGAGCGGAACTCGGCGGGCCGCACCGAGGCCGACGAGCGGCGCACCGTCGAGCGCGAGGCGCACGGCAAGATGCTGAAGACGGTCAGGAAGCCGGGCCCCATGTTCGCGCGCGGCTGGTGCTACGCCTACAAGCCCGCCGAGACCGGCAGCTGGAAGAAGGTCGTGAACGGCAGCATGACGGCGAGCGCGCTCACGTCGCTCTTCGTCTGCAAGGCGCACCTCGACCAGGGCGGCGACTACGACAAGGTCCGCGGCCCCGTGGACAAGGCGCTCCGGGACGGCGCGGCCTGGATCGCGCACAACTACTCGGTCACGAGCAACCCGGCCGGCGACAAGAAGACGAAGTGCATCAACCACTACTACTACATGTACGGCCTCGAGCGGGCCGGGATCCTCGGCCTCGTGCCCGGGTTCGGCGAGCACGACTGGTTCCTGGACGGCTGCCGGATGTTCATCGACGCCCAGAAGGCGGACGGTGACTGGGACGCGGGCGCGAGCGGCACGGCCGGCCCGATCCCGGACACGTGCTTCGCGCTCCTGTTCCTCTCGCGCGGCACGACGCCCTTCGTGAAGATCCCGACGCGCACGGCGACCGGCACCGGCGGCAAGTAGTTTGCGCATCGCCTCCTCGTGACGAGGAGGCGGCGGATCGAGAGCGTCTGGCTCGAGGTCGCGGGGCGGAGCGTGCACGCACGCCGCGCCACCGCCCGGGCCCCCGCGGGCGCGCCGGACGTGGTGCTCGTCCACGGCCTCCTCGTCTCGAGCCGCTACATGGTGCCGCTGATCGAGCAGCTCGCGCCCGACTTCCGCGTCCACGCGCCCGACCTCCCGGGCTTCGGCCTGAGCGACCCCGCCGAGCATCTCCTCGACACGGCCGAGCTCGCGGACGCGCTCGCCGCGTGGATGGACGCGGCGGGCATCGAGCGGGCGGCGCTCGTCGCGAACTCCTACGGCTGCCAGATCGCGGCGCACTTCGCGGTCCGCCACCCGGAGCGCACCGACCGGATCGTGCTCCAGGGTCCCTCGGTGGACGCGCACGCGCGGAGCGCGCTCGTCCAGATCGCCCGCTGGGCGTTCTGCGGCCTCTACGAGCCGTGGTGGATCCTCCCCGTCATCTTCCGCGACTACCTCGGCGCGGGGCTCCACGCCTTCCTCGGCACGCTGCGCTTCATGCTCCGCGACCGGATCGAGGAGCAGCTCGCGCGGGTCCGCGCGCGCGTCCTCGTCGTCTGCGGCACGAACGACCCGATCGTGCCGGTGCGCTGGGCGCGAGAGCTCGCGGCGCTCGCTCCGCGCGGCGAGCTCCGCATCGTCCCGCGGGCCGCGCACGCGATCAACTTCTCGGCGCCGCGCGAGCTCGTCCGCGTCGCGCGCCCTTTCCTGGCATCATGGGCGCATGAAGAAATGGCTGAAGCGCCTCGGCGTCTTCTTGCTCGTCCTCACCGGGATCGTCGCGGCCGCGATCGGCATCGCGATCTGGACGACGACACCGCCGGCCGGGTTCGTCGAGAAGCCCGAGGGTGAGCTCGTCGTCTTCTCGGCTCCGACGGACCGCGTCTACGTCGGCGTCGGTGCCGTCGACGTGACGCCGAAGAACCTCGACGTGTGGCTCGGAGGGTTCGGCCGCGCGCGCAAGGCGACGGGGGTCCACGACCCGCTCTACGCGCGCGCGATCTGTCTCCAGGTCGGCCCGCAGAAGGTCGTGCTCGTCGCCGTGGACACGATCGGCCTCCACGCCCACCACCTCGCGAAGGTGCGCGAGCGTCTCTCGGTGCGGCTCCGCCCGGAGTGCGTCCTCGTCTGCGCGACGCACGACCACTCGGCGCCGGACACGCTCGGGCTCTGGGGCCGGACGCCCATCTCGAGCGGCATCGTCCCCGAGAACCTCGCGCAGGTCCTCGACGGCGCTTCGCTCGCCGCCGAGCGCGCGGTCGAGGGCGTCCGCCCCGCGAACCTGAGGATCTCGAAGACGCGCGCGCCCGACCGGGTGAGCAAGAACAACCGCGACCCCGACCTCATCGACCGCGAGCTCCTCGTCCTCGCGGCCGACGACGCCGAGACCGGGAAGCCCCTCGCGACGGCCGTCGTCTTCGCGTGCCACCCCGAGGTGATGTTCGGGAAGAACACGCTCATCACCGCCGACTTCCCGGGCGTCCTCATCCGCGAGCTCGAGAAGCGCCGCGGCGGCACGGGCGTCTTCCTGAACGGCCCGCTCGGCGGCATGGTCACGCCGGACGTGAAGGCGCACACGTTCGAGGAGATGGAGCGCGTCGGCGTCGCGCTCGCCGACGCCTCGCTCGCGGCGATCGACTCGGCGGTCCTCGTCCAGACGGCCGACCTCACGTGGGTGCACCGGAAGATCACGGTGCCGATCCAGAACCGCGGCTTCATCGGCATGCGCAAGGTCGGCGTCTTCGACCGGCCGTTCATCGCGGACGGTCACCTCGAGACCGAGGTCAATGCCTTGAAGCTCGGCCCGCTCACGCTCGCGACGGTGCCGGGCGAGGCTCTCCCCCGGATCGGCTTCGACGTGAAGCCCGACGCGCCCTTCTCGGCCGTCATCGGCCTCGCGGGGGACGAGCTCGGCTACCTGATCCCCGAGGACGCCTTCGAGGACCCGAAGCGCTACAGGTACGAGAAGACGGTCTCGCCCGGACCGCTCGCGACGACGCTCATCCGCCGCATGGCGCGCGACGCGGTCGTCAACGCCTCTTCGCCACGGTAGTCAGGTCGTCGAGGAGACACTTCGCGGCGCCGAGGATCTTCTTCGCGAGCTCGGCGCGCCGGCGCGAACCCAGCATCCGGATACGGTGCACCGTGATGGCGAAGAGGTGCAGGAGCTGGAAGATCCCGACCTCGGGGCCGCCCACGCCCTGGTGGTACTCGTGATGGTGGGACGCCGGGTTGTGGCCGATCTCGGCGTGGAGCTTGTGCGCCGACTCGTGGAGGTCGTGGAGGACGTGGTCGAGCTTCTCGCCGGCCTCGCCCCGGTGCTCGTCCTCGTGGCGCTCGTGCTTCAGGTGCTCGAGCTCCTCGAGGAGCTTCTTCAGCTTCTTGCGCCCGTCGTCGATGACGCCGCGGAGCTTCTTCGCGGCCTCCTGCCGGGCCTTGAGCAGTCGCTGGTCCGCGAGGACCTGATCGTTGAGATGCTTCGCCTGCTGGGGGGCGCGCGGCCGGAACTGCTGGTTCGGGTAGTGGCGCATGAGCCGTCAAATTGAAGCACGGAGGAGAGGGGGTTGCGCGCGAAGGCTAACTACTTGCCGCAGCTCTTGTTCGCCGGACGCCCCATGCGCGCGCGGAGCGCGGTCTGGGCTTCCTTCGAGAGGCCGACCTCGCCGATCTCCTTCTCGAAGACATCGGGGTCGCCGTGGCCGTGGAGCCACCCGTTCAGGCGCGCCGCGGCCGTCGAGTCGGTGAAGTCCTTCATGCGCGGGTAGACCGCGCGGAGCTCGGCCGCGATCTCGCGCCGTCCCTGGAGCGCGTACTTCTGGTGGTAGTCCTCCGCGAGCCAGAACCGCCAGCCGCGGAGGACCTCCGTCGTGACGGGCTTGCCCAGCTTCTTCGCGAGCGCCTCGCGGGACGCCTTCGCGCGGCGCTCCTGCTCGTCGTCGGCGGCGAAGATCGCGGCCTTGTACTGCACGCTCCACGCCTTGCCGGTCGGGTCGAAGTTGTCCTGCCAGAAGAGCTCGAGCAGCCGCTCGTAGGAGATCCTCTGCGGGTCGAAGTCCACCTCGAACGTCTCGGTGTGGTCGCCGAGGTCGTGGTAGGTCGGCTTCTCCTTCTTGCCGCCGCAGTAGCCGACGCGCGTGCGGACGACTCCTTCGAGACTCCCGAACCGGGAGTCGGGACCCCAGAATCACCCGAGCGCGAACGTCGCCGTCTCGAGCTTTCCGGGCACCCTCCGGTCGATCGCGGGGCGGCTCGAGTCCACCGGGGCCGTCGCGCTCATGGCGTCATCTCCTCCCGACGAGGCGCGCCGCGCGGCGAGAGCCACCACGCCGCCGAGAGCGAGGCCGAGGAGCACCTGGTTCGCGCGCCGCATGCGGTCTCCAGTCTGGCACCGGGAACGCCGGACGGCGAGCGTTCTATTCCAGCCACGGATACTCTCCCGGCATGGCGCGGATCGGCGCTTACGAGCTCCTCGAGCCTCTCGGCCGCGGGTCCATGGCGACCGTCTACGCGGCGCAGCCCGCGAACGGCGGCCCGCCGGTCGCGCTCAAGGTGCTGAACGAGCCGGACCCCGAGCTCATGGAGCGGCTCCGCCGCGAGGTCGCGATCCTCGAGCGGCTCGCCGGACAGCCCAACATCCTGCGCTGCCATGACGTGGGCGACGAGCGCGGCCGCCCCTTCTACGTCATGGACCTCGTGAAGGGCGGCACGCTCGGGCAAGCGCTCCGCGCCGCGCGGATCACGACCGCCGACGCGTGCCGCGTCGTCGTGAGCATCGCGCGCGCGCTCCACGCGGCCCACGAGATGGGCGTCGTCCACCGCGACGTGAAGCCGTCGAACATCCTCCTCGGCGAGGACGGCACGCCGTGGCTCGCCGACTTCGGGATCGCGAAGGACCTGAAGGCCGGCTCCCTCACGCAGTCGGGCGTCCTCATGGGGACCTACGACTTCATGGCCCCGGAGCAGATCGACTCCCGGAACACGGTCGACCGGCGCGCCGACGTCTACGCGCTCGGCGGCATCGTCTACGCGATCTTCGCCGGACGAACGCCCTTCGCGGGTCACACACCGGCCGTCCTCCAGCGGATCGCGCGCGAGACGCCGACCCCGCTCCTGAAGCTCCGGCCCGACGTGGACCCGCGGATCGACGCGCTGTGCCGGCGCGCGCTCGCGAAGGCGCCCGATCAGCGGCACCCGACGGCGGCCGACCTCGCCGCCGAGCTCGAGGCGGCGCTCGTCCCCCGTCGCGTGCGCGGAGCGGCGCCGCTCGT
>CAZYLP010000324.1:0-9137 GCA_964648345.1 uncultured Planctomycetota bacterium | reverse complement strand
GCTACGCGCTCGGCTCGGCGCGCGCCTCGCGCGTCCCCCGGGCGAGCCCCCCGCTCCGGACCGACGAGCCGGAGAACGTGTGGCCGGTCGCGTCGGGGACGACCCGCCCGGAGGCGCCCCGCGCCGCCAGGTTCGAGCTCTCCGAGGGGCGGATCCGCGAATGGCAGCGCGTGAACGTCGAGAACGGGACGGCGAAGCTCGCGACGGACCCGGCGTTCGCCCTGCTCTGCTTCGAGCAGGCCGCCCAGCGCGGCTTCTACACCTCCGTGGGCTTCGAGGCGCGCCTCGGCATGGCCCGTGCGCTGGCCGCCCTCGGGAACGACGCGCAGGCGCGGCTGGTGCTCGACGAGCTCGAGCGGGACGTCAAGGACGACGTGCTCCAGCGCGAGCTCCCGGGCTTCCTCGCGAGGGTCGCGGCGGTCGGGCGGTCCCTGCGGCCCCCTCGCTGAGGGAGTCGTCAGGCCTTCACGCCCACCTTGACGTTCTTGAACCTCGCCGGCGCGCAGCCGTGGGACATCTCGGCCGTCTGGCCGGGCTGGCCCTTGCCGCAGTTCGCGACGCCGATCAGGTCCCACTCGTCGTGGCCGCAGATCGCGTCGCAGCTCCGCCAGAACTCGGGGGTGATCCCCTGGTAGTTGGGGTTCCGGTAGAGCTTCCCGAGCTTGCCGTCCTTGATCTCGCGCGCGACCTCGCAGCCGAACTGGAAGTTGAGGCGCATCTGGTCGATCGACCACGAGCGGTTCGTGTCCATGAACACGCCCGTCTTCGTCGAGCCGATCAGGTCGTCGAGCGAGCCCGCGGTCCCCGGCATGAGCGAGAGGTTCGGGATCCGCGTGATCGGGATGTTGTTCCAGCCCTCCGCGCGGTTGCAGCCGTTCGAGCGCGTCTGGCCGATGTGCGGAGCGGTGTCCCGCGTCGTGAAGTAACCCGTGAAGATCCCGTTCTGGACGACGTGCCAGCGCTGAGCCTTCACGCCGTCGTCGTCGTAGCCCGCGGTCGCGAGGCCCTGGGGCACCGTGTTGTCGGCGACGAGGTTCACGATGTCGCTCCCGTAGCGGAAGCGGTCGCGGAGGTGGTCCGGCGTGTTGAACGAGCGGCCGGCGTAGTTCGCCTCCCAGCCGAGGACGCGGTCGAGCTCGTTCGGGTGGCCGACCGACTCGTGGATCTGGAGGACGAGCTGCTCGCGGCCGAGGACGAGGTCCGTCGTCATCGACGGGAGCTCGGGCGCCGTCGTGAGCTCGATCGCCTCTTCCCTGATGCGCGCGGCGTTCTCGAGGAGGTTCGACGCGACGATGAGCTCGTAGCCGCCCGACTTGTACTGCCCGCCGAACGACATGGGGAAGCTCCGCGTCTGCTGCTCGCCGTTCTGCACGGCCGTCGCGGAGTAGCCGCAGCCCGAGCGGATGAGCTCCTGGACGATGTAGCTCCCCTCGGTGGACGCGAAGTGCTGGGTCTCTCGGAGGAAGTCCATGCTCGCGAGCGAGACCTTGATCCGCGGGTCCTTCCTCAGGATCTCGTCGGTCTTGAAGAGGAGGTCGAGCTTCGTCTCGAGCGAGACCTTGAAGGGGTTGATCGTGCAGGGAGTCGCCCAGTGGTCCTCGTAGGCCCCCTCGGGCGCGAGCTTCACGTCGCCCGCCTTCGCGAGCGCGCTCGCGCGCGCGAGCTCGACGGCGAGCGCGGCCGTGCGCTCGATCTCGCCCTTCGAGAGCTCGGGCGAGGAGGCGAAGCCCCACGCGCCGTTCACGATCACGCGCACGCCGAACCCGCGGTCCTCGATGAGGTCCGACTGTCCGAGCGCGCCGTTGCGGACGGCGATCGCTTCCTTCTTCGTCTCGATGATCCGGACGTCGGCGTAGCTCGCGCCGCGCTTCTTCGCCGTGTCGATCGCTGCCGTGCAGAGGTCCTTCATTTGTCACCGCGCCTCGCTACCGCTCGTCTCATTCTAGAACTCCGTCGACGAGGTCATGTTGAAGTCGGCGACACGGATCGGCGGGACGACGAACCGTCCGCCGAAGAGGGCGCCCGACGCGCGCTCGGGCTTGCCGAGCGCCTCGATCTTGGAGAACACGTCGAGGAGGCTCACCGTGAAGCGGAAGTTCTTCACGGGGTAAGCGACCTCGCCGTTCTCGACCTTCCAGATCCCGGAGCGCGTCATGCCCGTGATCGAGAGGTCCATGGGGTTGACCGTGTTGCAGTAGTGGAGCTTCGTGACGAGGAACCCGTCCTTCACGCCGCGGACGAGGTCGGCCTTCGTCGCCTTCTCGTCGCCCTCCATGACGAGGTGGCGCGCCATGGGGCCGTACGGGTTCGGCTGCGGGAGGCCGTGGCCGGTGCTCGCGTGGCCCTTCAGGCCCTGCTTCTCGGCCTGGACCGCGGTGCGCCGGTCCCAGACGAGGTCCTTCGCGACGCCCTTCTCGACGAGGGCGACCGGCTTCGTCGCGAAGCCCTCGAAGTCGAACGGCATGCCGGGCGCGCGCGCGTCCGTCACGTCGTCCCGGATCGTGAGCTTCTCCGAGAAGAGCTTCTGGCCGAGCTTGCCGACGTTGTAGCTCCGCCCCTCGAGCCAGCGCTGCGAGCCGCAGCCGAGCCACGAGAAGAACAGGAGCATCTCCGAGACGGCGGCCGGCTCGAGGACGACCGTGAAGCGGCCGGGTGCGTGGGCGCGCGGCTTCGCGCCCGACTTGGCGCCGCGGACGGCGGTCTCGACGACGCGGTCGATCGCGATGTCGCGCGGCTCCTCGCGCTCCTCCTCGCACCAGCCCTCGGCGTCGCCTTCCTTGGTGCAGGCGGTGAGGGAGAACGTCGAGGTCGTCGCCGGGAAGACCGCGACGATCCCCTTCGAGTTCGCGTACGCGTTCGTGGTCGCGTTCGCCTCGAAGACGCCGGAGGCCTCGAGGCCTTCCTTCTTGCAGCGCTCGATGGCGGAGAGCACCTTCCGCGCGCGCTCCTCGGGCGAGTGCTCGGCGACGCCTTCGCGCCAGGCGTTCACCTTCGCGTAGGGCTGCTTCTCGGAGAGGAACGGCAGGAGCTGCTCGTTCGGCTTCGAGAGGTCGAGGATCTCCTTCGCCTTCGCGAAGCCGGCCTTCACCGCGCGGTCGTCGAGCGCGCCGGTGACCGTCGCGACTCCCTCGCGCTGGCCGTCCTTCAAGTGGATCGTGAGCGACGAGCTCCGGCGCGACACGTTCTGCGTGATCGCGTTCGAGCCGTAGCGCGTCAGGTTCGCGGCCGAACCTTCGAAGATGAGCTCGCACTCGCCGGTCGGGGAGTGCGCGAGGAGCCGCTTCAAGAGCTGCTCGAGCTCGCTCGGGCTTTGCATCGGGGCCTCCCGTTTGAGGGGGGCCATTCTCCCATCCCGCCTCCTCGTTCTCGTCCTCGTTCTCGTTCTCGTTCTCGGTCTCCCGGCCTTGCATAACTCTCTATCTCAAGGCCTGATATGTCCCATGAAGAAGCCGGCCGTCCTCCTCGCTCCGATCGTCCTGGCGCTCGGCTGCGCCGACCCCGAATGGCGCTCTCCCGACTCGAAGCCTCTCCCCGAGGACCGGAGCGTCCCGCGCGAGGGCGTCGTCGAGTCCATGGCGAAGGAGGACCAGAAGGATCTGGGCGAGATCGTCATCCGCGGCAAGAAGACTCCGGCTCCGGCTCCGGCTCCGGCTCCGGTTCCGGTTCCGGTTCCGGTTCCGGCTCCGGCTCCGGTTCCGGCTCCGGTTCCGGCTCCGGCTCCGGCTCCGGTTCCGGCTCCGGTCCCTCCTGCTCCTCCTCCGGTCCCCGAGCTCTCCCGGGCCCACCGCGCTTTCGAGCTCGGCGTGAAGGCTCGCCGCTCCGGCGAGACCCTCGAGGCTCTCGCTCGCCTCGACGAGGCGCTCTCCCTCGATGCCTCGATCCAGGGCGCCTGGCGCGAGCGCGGGATCGTCAACCTCGAGCTCGGACGCAACGAGCCGGCGAAGACCGACCTCGCGCAGGCGACGAAGCTCAACCCGAAGGACGGTCATGCCTGGGCGGCGAGCGCACGGCTCCAGGAGCGACTCGGCGACTCGAAGGGAGCGCTCGCCGACCTCGGCCGCGCCCTCGCGGTCGAGCCGCACAACCTCGACTGGCTCGAACGCCGCGCGGCCGTGGAGCGGCGCCTCGGCGACGCGAAGGCCGCTCTCCAGGACCTGATCACGGTCCTCGACCGCGCGCCGGCCCGCGTCGAGGCGTGGGTCCTCCGCGCGGCGATCCAGCGCGAGCAGGGCTCCTTCGACGAGGCGATCGCCGCCGCGACGCGCGCGATCGAGCTCTCCCCGGCGAACGCGGACGCTCACTACGAGCGCGGCCACGCGAAGCGCGCGATCGGCGACGGCGTCGGGGCGCGCACGGACCTCGAGCGCTTCGTCGAGCTCGCGCCCGGCGACATGCGCGCCCTCGAGGCGCGCGCGACGATCAAGAAGCTCCGCAACGAGCGTTGAGCTTGCTAGATTGCCCGCCTTGAGCTGGACCGGGAGGAAGGTCCTCGTCACGGGGGCCGGCGGGTTCGTCGGGAGCCACCTCTGCGAGGCGCTCGTCGAGCGCGGCGCGAAGGTGACCGCGCTCATCCGCTACAGCGGCCGGCCCGACTTCCGCGACCTCGAGCACCTCCCCGCGTCCGCGCTCTCGGCGATCGAGGTCGTCGCGGGCGACGTCACGGACGCCTCCTTCGTCGCGCGGACCGTGGCCGGCAACGAGGTCGTCTTCCACCTCGCCGCGCTCATCGCGATCCCGTACTCCTACTCCGCGCCCGCGAGCTACGTCCGCACGAACGTCGAGGGCACGCTCAACGTCCTCGAGGCGGCTCGCCAGCACGGCACGGCGCGCGTCGTCCACACCTCCACCTCGGAGTGCTACGGGACCGCGCTCTACTCCCCGATCGACGAGAAGCACCCGCTCCAGGCCCAGTCGCCCTACGCGGCCTCGAAGATCGGCGCCGACAAGATCGCCGAGAGCTACCACCGCTCGTTCGGCCTCCCCGTCGCGACGCTGCGACCGTTCAACACCTACGGGCCGCGCCAGTCGGCGCGCGCCGTGATCCCCACGATCGTGAGCCAGGCGCTGTCCGAGCGCGAGGTCCGGCTCGGCTCGCTCGCCCCGGTGCGCGACCTCACGTACGTGCGGGACACCGTGGATGCGTTCCTCAGGATCGCCGGGAGCGACGCCGCGATCGGCCGCACGATCCACGTCGGCACCGGCCGCGGCGTCACGATCGGCGAGCTCGCGAAGCTCGTCCTCCGCCTCATGAAGATCGACAAGCCGATCGTCGAGGAGGCCGAGCGCGTCCGCCCGAAGGAGAGCGAGGTCCAGCACCTCCTCTGCGACGCCCGCCTCGCGGAGAGCGTGCTCGGGTGGAAGCCGACGGTGTCCCTCGAGGAGGGCCTCGAGCGAGCGATCGACTTCGTGACCCGGAACCGCGCGGCCTACAAGACGGCCCGGTACGTCCAGTGAGACGAGCGGCAGCGAGGCGCGGGGCCCGATGACCGAGCTGAGACAGGCGCTCATCCTCGCGGGCGGCAAGGGCACACGCCTCAGGCCCTACACGACCGTCGTCCCGAAGCCGCTCATGCCGGTCGGCGACCACCCGATCCTCGAGATCGTCCTCCGCCAGCTCGCGCGCGCCGGGGTCCAGGAGGCGATCCTCGCCGTCGGGCACATGGGGAAGCTCCTCGAGGCGTTCTTCCAGGACGGGGAGCGCCTCGGGCTCGCGGTCTCCTACACCTACGAGGAGGAGCCGCTCGGGACCGCGGGCGCGATCGGCCTCGCGCTCGACCGCCTCCGCGGCGACTTCCTCGTCATGAACGGCGACCTCCTCACGACGCTCGACTACCGGAAGCTCCACGCCGCTCACCGCGACGCGAAGGCCGCCGCCACGATCGCGCTCCACACGCGCGAGGTGAAGATCGACTTCGGCGTCATCGAGACGACGCCCGAGAGCCGCCTCGGCCGCTACGTCGAGAAGCCGACCTACACGTTCGACGTGAGCATGGGGATCAACGTCTTCTCGGCCGACGCCGTGAAGCGGCACATGACGCCCGGCGAGCGGATCGACATCCCCGACCTCATGACCCGCTTGAAGGAGCGCGGCGAGGTCGTCCACTGCCACCGCGACCCGTGCTTCTGGCTCGACATCGGCCGCCTCGATGACTACGAGGCGGCGACGAAGGCCTTCGAGGCGCGGAGCGCCGAGTTCCTCGCGGGGCCGCCGCCGTGAAGGCCCTCGTCACGGGCGCCGGGGGCTTCATCGGCGGCCACCTCGTGCGCTTCCTCGCGGCGAAGGGGACGGCGATCGAGACCCTCGGCGTGCGCGAAGGCGCGCCCGTCCCGGGAGCGCGGCATCACCGCGTGGACCCCGCCGACGCGAGCGGGGTCGCGGCCGCGCTCCGCGCCGCGAGACCCGACCTCGTCTTCCATCTCGCGGGCCTCGCGGCCGCGCCGTCGGTCGCGGAGGTCTACCGCGTCAACACGCTCTTCGCGGCGAACATCCTCGACGGCCTCGCGAAGGAGGGACTCGCCGACCGGCCGGTCCTCCTCGTCGGCACGGGCGCCGAGTACGGCGTCCTCTCCGGGGCCGAGCTCCCCGTGCTCGAGGACGGACCGGCGCGCCCTTACGGACACTACGGCGCGAGCAAGCTCGCCCAGACGCACCTCGGGAAGATCGTCGCGGCGCGCACGCCCGTGGTCGTCGCGCGGCCGTTCAACGTGATCGGACCCGGCATGCCGACCCACGTCGCGCTCCAGAGCTTCGCGGCCCAGGTCGCCGCGATCGCCGCCGGCGAGCGCCCCCCCGTGATCGAGACGGGCGAGCTCTCGACGGCGCGCGACTTCGTGGACGTGCAGGACGTCGTTCGCTCCTTCGCGGAGCTCGTCCAGAAGCCCGCCGCGCGCGGCCAGGTCGTCAACGTCTGCCGTGGGATCCCGGTCGTCCTCTCCGACCTCCTCGATGCGCTCATCCGCATCGCGGGCGTGAAGGTCGAGCGCAAGGTCGACCCGTCGCGCTTGAAGCCGATCGACGTCCCGGTCCAGTACGGCTCGACGGCGCGCCACGAAGCGCTCCTCGGCTGGAAGCCGGCGACCGACCTCGACGCCACGCTCCGGCGCGTCTACGAGCACGCGCGGGAGAGTCATCGGTGAAGACCCTGAGCGTCGTCTGCCCGGTCTACAACGAAGAGGCCGTGATCGGCGCCTTCCACGAGCGGCTCGGGCGAGTGCTCGACGGACTCGCGGCGCGTTACACGTCGGAGGTCATCTTCGTCGTCGATCGCGGAACCGACGCCACGCTCGACGTCCTCCGCGGGATCTCCGGACGCGACCCGCGCGTCCGCGTCGTCGCGCTCTCGAGCCGCTTCGGGCACCAGATGTCGCTCGTCGCCGGGATCGACCACGCGAAGTCGGACGCGGTCGTCATGCTCGACTCGGACCTCCAGCATCCGCCGGAGGTGATCCCGACCCTCCTCGACGAGTTCGAGAAGGGCCACGACGTCGTCTTCACGCTCCGCGAGGACGAGGGCTCCGAGGGCTTCTTCAAGCGCTTCACGTCGCGCCTGTTCTACCGGGCGATCGGGACGCTCTCGACGATCCCGATCCACGAGGGCGCCGCGGACTTCAGGCTCATCTCCCAGAGGGTGGCGACCGTCTTCAGGACGAAGATGCGCGAGAGGAACCAGTTCCTCCGCGGCCTCTTCGGCTGGGTCGGCTTCAAGCAGACGAGCGTCCGCTTCAAGGCGGAGAAGCGCGGCGCCGGCCGGACGAAGTACTCGCTCTCGCGCCTGTTCCGCTTCGCGGCCGAGGGGATCGTCTCGTTCAGCAAGCGGCCCCTCGTCGCCGCGATCTTCGTCGGCTTCTTCTTCGCGCTCGCCGGGCTCGCGCTCGGGCTCGTGACCGTCGTCCAGTACTTCCACTCGGGCAACCTGCCGCCGGGCTGGGCGACGATCGTCGTGCTCATGGCGATCATGAGCGGCGTCCAGCTCATCTTCCTCGGCGTGATCGGGCTCTACGTGGGATTCATCTTCGATGAGGTGAAGGGGAGGCCGCTCTACATCGTGGAAGAGACGATCGGGTTCAGAGAGTAGGAGCGTGGAGGAGCGATCTCACGTTTTCATTCGCAGAGGCGCAGAGACGCAGAGGCGCAGAGGAGTGGTCGAACGATCAGCCACTCCTCTGCGTCTCTGCGCCTCTGCGTCTCTGCGGTTGAAACGAGAGGATCACCTAGAAACGCTCTCCTTCAGGGAACCCAGCCGATCTCTGTGATCTCGACCCGATTCTCCAACGACGAATACATGTCCAGGTCGTTCGCCACGCCGGCCCGGTAACGAGCCGTGCGTGGAGCGACGAGCACGACCTCGAACGGCCCCGGAGTCGTCACCGACGCGTGGTCCGCGACGCCGCGGCCCGGCTCGACGAGACCGAACGAGAGCCCGCCCGCGCGGAGGCGGCCGCGGACCACGAACCGGCTCCCCGCGACGCGCTCGGTCTCGCGGGTGAGGAGGAGGTCCGTGTCCACGTGCCCGACGGTGACGGCGACCGAGCAAGCCTCCGCGAGCCGGGAGCGCGAGCGATCCGCGGTCGGAACGAAGAAGGGATCCGCCTGCGCCGCGCCGTGTCCGAGGATCTCGAAGCCGCGCTCGCGCGCGTGGACGATGGACGCGAGGAACGCCACGTCCGGGCTCTCGAGGGGCGCCGGGTTGCCCAGCGTGCGCGGCGCGGCGCTCTCGAGCCGCGCGATCCGCTGACACCAGCCGCGCGGCGCGTCGCCGCTCGCGCTCACGACGAGCTCGAGCGGGACCTCGAGCGCGCGCGGGTCCTTCACGCGCGAGAGCGAGACGAAGGCGGGCGCGTCGTCCGCATCGAGCTCGATGCCGGCGAAGCGACTCCGTGCCGGGAGGTGGGATGCGCCGCGCGCGTTGCACGCGGTCGTCGAGAAGAAGACGAGGACGCGCTCCCCCTGCCGCGCGGAGAGGAGCACTTCGCGCGAGAAGTCGAGCCGGCTCGCCCGCGGCTCCGTCCGGTAGCGGATCACCGCGCGGAGCCGCCGCTCGCTCCTCGCCTCGAGCTCGGCGACGAGGAACCGGCCGAAGACGGTCTCCGACGCGGGCCACGCGCAGGCCTCGTCGCTCACGTAGAGCGCGCGGCCG
>CAZYLP010000323.1:5667-9140 GCA_964648345.1 uncultured Planctomycetota bacterium | reverse complement strand
GGCGTGGTCCTCGCGTCCTGGGACGGCGGCGCTGCGTTCTTCGGACCTCGAGGGAAGACCTGGTCCTACGACGGCGGTGACCTGGCCCGGGTCAAGGAGGTCCCGCTCGGCACGAGGCTGATCGAACTTCGCCGCCATGTCCTTCAGCCCTGTCCGGACCGGTTCGTGGTGCTCCTCAAGATAGGAAAGCACCAGGAAGCCGTCCTGCTCGGACCGGCCGGGCGTCTCGCCTCCGTGCCGGACGCCCGGAGCTGCTCGACGTTCGACTTGGGGGATCTGCACCTCCTCGTCTTCGACATCGAAAAGGACGGTCGGCCGGGCGGGACCCAGCTCCACGATCCGAAGGACGGGCGACACGTGACGACGTCGCCGGCCCCACCTCGGCTCTGGCAGACGACGACCGGAAACGTGCTCGTCACGTTCCCGGAGTCGCGCGACGCCAACCCCACCTACCAGGTCCTCTCGCCGGTGACTCTCCAGCCCGTGGAGCGGCCCGACCTCCCGGGGAAGAAGCTCTACATTCGGCCCTACTTCGTCCTCCTGAACGCGGACCCGACCGAGAACGTGCCCTTCGGGCCGCTGGGGCGCTGGCTCGCGCTCGAGAAGGAACCCGGACCGAGCTTCCCGGGACCCAAACCGCGGATCGGGGTCGGCGCGTTCTTCGTGCCTGGTCGCATGAAGGACGGGACCGCCGGCTGGGGCCTCATGGCGCTCGACGGCCACGTGATCGTCGAGCCGACGTGGACCGACGTGGGAGGCGGCTGCGAGGACGAGGTCGATCGTTACGCCGTCCTCAACGGCGGCCGCGGGCGCGACGGCAAGTGGCGTCTCATCGGCCCCGACGGCCAGGAGTCCCCTCTCGTCGAGCAGACGAGCCTCGAGTGGCTCCTCATGGGAGTGAGGCTCGCCCGCTTCCAGCAGAAGCAGGCCGCCGAGGCCTCCAAGCGCGCGGCCGAGCGGGCCGAGGCGGCGCGCCTTCTCGCGATCCTCGAGCGCGAGCGCGCGGCCCGTGAGCCGGAGCTGGTCGCCTCCTTCGAGAAGTCCGTGAAGGCCGGGCGGACCGCCCTGGCGCTCGACTTCGCGCACGCGACGATCGCGACGCAGGGCGGCGCCAGCTCGCCTCACGGAGCAGCGTGGTGCCGCCGTTACCTCGAGCTCGCCGAACTGCTCACGAAGAAGAACGGTCTTGCCTTCGTCCCCGAGGGCACGAGCCACACCGAGACCGACAGGCACAGGCGCGTGGCGTACGACCTCCTCGCGGCCGCGCCCGACGAGAAGGCGCGCCGCTGGGCACAGCACTTCTGGGCCGTGAACGACGTGGTCGTCATGCGCGTCCGCGCCGCGGCCGCCGAGGAGTCGGCGAAGGGCGTGGCCTCCACTCCGACTTCGAGCGGCTCCTCGTACGGGGGGAGGAGCTTCGAGTTCCGCTCACCCGGCTACGACGGGAGCGGCTGGCGCGCGTTCCACGAGCGGCAGATGCAGAACCACCGAGACTGGTCGGACTCGTTCTTCAGGAAGTACGGGCGCTGATCGCCGATCAGCGGATCGGGATCAGCCCCTCCGGCAGAGGCGGCAGCGTCGGGAGCACGGACCCGGTCGCCGGCGCCGTGGCGCCCCCGCTCCCCGGCGTCTCGCCGAGCCCGGCCACGGAGTTGATCTTGTCGAGCGTCGCCATGAGCCCGTTCGACGACGGCTTCGCCGTGTCCTTGATCCTCGCCCCCGGCGGCAGCGTCTTCGCCAGGGAGCTGTCGAGCGCCGCCGGATCCGCGACCGTGCCGGTCACGGTCACCTTCACGTCCTTCGTGAAGACGTCCGACCGCGAGAGGCCGGGCGCTCCGAGCTTCTGGCGGATCTGCGCCAGGGCGTCCTCGAGCGCCTTCGCGTAGCTGATCTCCGTGAAGGCATTGACACCGGAGGCGTCGATCGCGAGCGCGCCGATCTTCGGCGTATCGCGGCGCTTCCTCTTCGGGTCGGTCACGTTCTCGACGAGGTTCTCGAGCGCCTTCGGGTGCTCGGGGCCGAGCGTGACGGTCACCTTCTCCGGCGGCGGAGGCGGCGGCGGCGGCGGAGCGGGCGAGTGCTCGGCCGCGTACTTCTTGAGGTCCTCGACGCTCCCGTTGAAGAAGTTCGTGTCCACGTTGCCCGAGATCCCGGGCACGGAGCCCGTGCTGCTCGTCTGCCAGAACTTCCACGCGCCCCAGCCCGAGGGGATGTCGGGCGACGAGACGCCCCAGTGAGCGACCCAGAGGTCGATCCCGTCGATCCTCGGCTTCGGCGAGAGACCGCTCCAGAAGCCGGGCGAGACGTAGATGATCGGCTTCACGCCGAGGCGCTTCTCGACGACGTCGGACCAGGCCGCGACGTTCCGCGCGATCTGCTCGGAGCTCGCGCCGTCCGTCACCTCGAGGTCGAGTACGGGCGGCAGGTCGCCGGGCGCGAGTTTCCCGACGCGGTCGCAGAGAAGGTTCGCCTGCGCGACCGGGTCCTGCGTGGGCCGGAAGAACTGGTAGACGCCCCGGACGAGACCGGCGTCCTTCGTGCCCTTCCAGTTCCGGTCGAAGTACTCGTCGTTGTAGCCGGTGCCGTCGCTCACTCGTACGAAGGCGAAGTCCACACCCGAGCCGGCGACCTGGGGCCAGTCGATCGACCCCTGCCACTTCGAGACGTCGACGCCCGTCGCGCGTGAGTCGTCCGCGAGCGCCACGCCGGGCATCAGTATGAGACTTGCGGCGACGATCGTTCGAGCATGTCGCGTGATCACGACAGCCTCCTCGTTCTCCCCGACGCGGGAACTTCCGAGAGGAGGCGTGTTGCGAAGGTGGGGCCGCGCTAAGGGCTTGTGGCACCGTCATAGGGGGTGCCCCGTGGTGGCCAGACGGCCATCAGCGGACGGGTTGAGGCGTCATTTGCGCTTCTTTCCCGATCCCGGCTTCCCGTACTTGGAGTTTTGGTAAGAGGACGGCCCATGAACCCCCCGGTCAAGAACCCCTTCCAGCTCCGCTTCACCGTGACCGCGGAGGACATAGACGAGCTCGACCACGTGTCGAACGTGCGGATCGTCCACTGGATGAATCGGGCGGCCGTCGAGCACTCGCTGTCGCTCGGCTTCGACGTGAATCGCTACCGCGAGCTCGGCGGTGTGTTCGTCGTCCGGCGTCACGAGATCGACTACCTCGCGAGCGCGCGGCTGGGCGACGAGCTCGTCGCCTTCACGTGGCCGACGAGTTTTCAGCGTCTGTCCGCGGAGCGGCGCCATGAGATCCGGCGCGTCGCGGACGACAGAGTGATCGCGCGGGGAACGAACCTCTGGGCGTACGTCGACTTCACGTCGGGGCGGCCGACGAGGATCCCGCAGGCGTTGCTCGAGGCGTTCGACCCGGCGCGGTTCGTGTAGCGCCAGACTTCAGCTGAAGCCGGTGAGGAGACTTCAGCTGAAGCCGGTGAGGAGACTTCAGCTGAAGCCGGTGAGGAGA
>CAZYLP010000323.1:3972-5567 GCA_964648345.1 uncultured Planctomycetota bacterium | reverse complement strand
CGGTGAGGAGACTTCAGCTGAAGCCGGTGAGGAGACTTCAGCTGAAGCCGGCGAGGAGACTTCAGCTGAAGCCGGCGAGGAGACTTCAGCTGAAGCCGGTGAGGAGACTTCAGCTGAAGCCGGTGAGGAGACTTCAGCTGAAGCCGGCGAGCCAGCTCACCCCGCATCGAGCGCCGTCCTCACGTCGAGCGACACGAGCCTGAGCAGCTCGTCCCGCCCCATCTCGGTCAGCAGGATCTCTCCCCCGCTCTCGATCACGCTCTCGGCGAGCGACACCTTGCTCTCGATGAGCTCGTCCACGCGCGCCTCCACCGTCCCGCGGCAGATGAGCTTGTGGACGAGCACATTCCTCTTCTGCCCGATCCGGTAGGCGCGATCCGTGGCCTGGTTCTCGACGGCCGGATTCCACCACCGATCGAAGTGAATCACATGCGACGCCGCCGTGAGCGTGAGCCCCGTCCCACCCGCGCGCACCGAGAGCACGAAGTAAGGCGGCCCGCCCGCCGACTGGAAGGCGTCCACGAGCTCCTTCCGCCTCGGGATTTCCGTCTCTCCGCTCAGGACGAGCCCGCGGCGCCCGAAGATCCGCTCGAGGAAGTCGGCGAGCGGCTCGGTCATCTCGCGGAACTGCGTGAAGACGAGGACGCGCTCGCCCGCCTCGGCGATCGGAAGGCAGAGCTCACGCAGACGCGCGAACTTTCCGCTCGCGGCGGGGTCGTAGACGCCGTCTCCGAGCCACTGCGAGGGGTGGTTGCAGATCTGCTTCAGGCGCATGAGCGTCCCGAGCACGAGACCTCGACGGCCGATGCCCCCACGGTCTGACGCTGGCGCGTTCTCGAGCGCGGCCGCGAGGCGATCGACCTCCTGCTGGTAGAGCGCCGCCTGCGTCCGCGTGAGCGTGCACCACGCCTTGAGCTCGGTCTTGTCGGGGAGCTCGGGCAACAGACTCCGATCCGTCTTCGAGCGGCGTAGCACGTACGGCTTCACCAGTCGCCGGAGTGGCTCGTAACGTTCGGCCGCGGAGACTTCTCCCCTGGATCCGACAGCTTTGCCGTCGCGCCTGGCCCGACTCGCGAGCCGGTCGCAGATGGCCGCGAACGTCTGCTTCGAGCCGAGCAGCCCCGGGTTCACGAAGTCGAACAGCGACCAGAGGTCCTCGAGCCCGTTCTCGATCGGAGTGCCCGTGAGAGCGAGCCGCGTGTCGGCGACGAGCTCCTTCACCGTGCGCGCCTGACGCGACGAGGAGTTCTTGATCGCCTGCGCCTCGTCGAGGACGACGAGCCGCCAGCGACGCGCGAGGAGCATCCTCTGCCGGCGAAGCGAGCCGTAGGTCGTGATCACGAGGTCCACGGGCCCGGCCTGCTCACGCGGTCCGAGACGTTCGGCCGGGAGCGCCGACGAGTGCGCGATCGCGAGCCGCAGCGACGGCGCGAAGCGCGCCGCCTCGTCACGCCAGTTCGCGACGAGCGACGCCGGCGCGACGAGCAGAGTCGGCGCGGGGCGATCGTCGCCGCCGGAGATCAGGTCGGCGGGAGCGCCGGGATCACCGCGCGCCAGCATCAGCAGCAGAAGCGCGAGCACCAGGATCGTCTTCC
>CAZYLP010000323.1:0-3962 GCA_964648345.1 uncultured Planctomycetota bacterium | reverse complement strand
GCCGAGGCCCATGTCGTCAGCGAGACAGCCGCCGAGCCCGAGCCGCTGGAGCTGCCACAACCAGGCGACGCCCGTCTTCTGGTAGCCGCGGAGCTGCGCCCGCAGATCCGCGCCCGGGTCCGCCTCGCGCGCGTCCGGCCGCGCGAGCGCATCGAGCGTCGCCTGGAGCGCACGGCCCGCGACGAAACGCGGCCGCGCCGGTGTCTGCTCGAAGAGCCACGGGGCGTCGAGAGGCTCGTGATCGTCCATACCCGCGACGAGCCGGAGCGCCTCGGCCGGACTGACCGCCTGGACGTCCTTCCACCGAGCGATCCGCGCCTCGAGGCTCGCCCGGTCGAGCGCGACCCACTTGCCGCGGACCGACACGAGCCTTGCGTTCGAGGAGAGGATCGCGCGCAGCTCTCCAGGCGAGAGCGTCTCGCCCCCGAGAGCGACCTCGAGCGAGAAGTCCACGAGCGCGTCCTTGGTCAGGATCGCCGCGCGCTCTCCGATGCGGACGCGCACGTCCACCGCGCCCTTCGGCTTGAAGGCCGGGGCTCGCACGTCCACACCCGCGCGCCTGAGGACGGGGACGGCCTCGAGGTAGAGGAGCGCCTCGTCCGGCGTCCAGTCGAGCGTCTCGAGGTGGAGCCCCGAGTCGTAGAGCGTGCGCACGAGCTCGTTCCGCTCGGCGGCCCAGAGGACGGCTGACGTGAGGTCCACGAGACGCGCCGGCCGGCTCGCTGCGCGGACCGCGCGCCCGAGCGGCACGAGCCGGACCTTGGACGTCGTGCCGGTCCGCACGCCGCGCCAGTTCATGACGCCGATGGACGCGAAGAACCGGAACGGCCGCTCCGGTTGACCGGGCCGCTCGGAGAGGTGGTGGACGATCTTCCCGACCTCGTCCCACGCGGGCGCCGCGCGGCGGATCCAGTCGCCGACGGTCTCGCCTCGCGCCTCGAGCTCGAGCTCGAGCGTCGCGCCGCGGTCGTTCCACACGCGGCGCGCCGTCGCCTCGGGCAATCCGACGGCCGACGCGAGGCCGGGGTCCATCTCGAGCCGCGTGCGCCGGTGACGCCGGCGCCCCGCGCAGAGACGCTCGAGGTAAGCACACCCGATCGCACGGAGGGCTGCGAGGCCGGGCTCGAGCCGGGTCCCGAGCTCGCCGATGGCGAGCTGGAGGACGCCGCAGGCCTCTCCCTGGGAGAACAGGCCGCGGATCCGCTCGTGCCGCTCGGTGATCACATCCTCGTCGAGGAGAACCATGCGAACAAAAGCCTAACACGGCCCGCCGACAACGACCGCTCAACCGAACCTCTCCTCGACGGCGGCCGCGATCGTGCGCCATCGCGGCTTCGTGAGCGGGTCGCTCTCCGCGAGCAGCGCATCGAACGCGGTCGAGAGGGCGCGCGCGAAGACAACATCATCGATGGATGCGTCGAGCTCCCCGAACCGGATGAGCGAGTTCCGCTTCAGGTTCGCCGACCCGAGGAGCGCCTGCCGCGGCCCGCTCGCATCGAGGGCCACGAGCGCCTTCGCGTGGACCATGGAGCGGCACGCGTGGAGCGTGAGCGCCCCACCTTTGCGAAGGAGGCGCGCCACCGTCCGCTGGTTCGAGTGCTGGTAGACGTTGGCCTGCGCGGGGATCGTGAGCTCGACGCGGGCTCCGCGGCGGAGCGCGCGCTCGATGATCGAGGCGCCCATCTCGTCCACGTAGGCCATGGCGATCCTGACCGCCGTGAGCGTCGCGTCGTCCGCGATCCGCTCGAAGGCCTCCTTCATGACCGTCGAGCGAAAGCCGGGGAGCGCGGCCACGAACTTCACGCCGTCGATCGCCGCCACGTCCTCGCCGGCGAGCGAGCGGATGAGTGCGCCGACGATCGCCTCTCCCTCGACGCGCACGGCGAAGTCGCGCCACGGAGCGAACCTGTCGCCGAGGTTGATCCCGCCGATCAGCGCCGAGGAGGGCGCGGAGGTCCGCTCGAAGATCGCGTACTTCGAGTGGTCCACGGTGCGAATCCGCCGCGCGCTCGCGCGGTCGGGGAAGGCCGCGGCGAGCTTCGCGAAGGCGCCGAACCGGTCCTCGGTGCGTTCCCAGAAGTGCGCCCACCACGACGCGATCGTCCCGTCGGCGACGATCTCGACGCGCGAGCCGCGCCCGAGGGCGCCCTCGAGCGCGGCGAGGACGCGGTCGGTGCTCACGCCGGGCTCGATGAGGTACGAGCGGATCGTGATCGAGTCGGGCGCACCGCACGCTTCGAGCTCGCGGACGAGCTCGGCGATCGCGGCGTCGTAGCCCACGAGGAGTTTGATCACCGCCCCGAGCCTACAATGCCCGCGACCAATGGACCGCAAGCTCCTCTACGCGGCGACATTCCTCCGCTCCCTGTCGACGAGCGCCGTAGGGATCCTCATCGGCATTTATTGCGCGCGGCTTGCGCTCTCGCCGGAACAGATGGGGGTGATCGTCGGCGCGGGGCTCGTCGGGAACGCGCTCGCCGCGCTCCTCGCGACGGTCGCGGGCGATCGGATCGGACGGCGCGCGTTCCTCGCGGTGCTCGCACTCCTCGGCGCGGGCGGGCTCGGAGCGATCGCGACGCGGTCCGACCCGTGGCTCCTCGCGGCGGCGGCGTTCGTCGGCATGCTCAACGGAGTCGGCCGCGAGCGCGGGGCCTCGGTCGTACTCGAGCAGGCGATCCTGCCGGGCCTCGTGGACGACAAACAGCGGACGCAGGCGTTCGCCTACTACAACGTGCTCGGCGATCTCGGCCACGGCCTCGGAGCGGCGCTCGCCATGTTGCCAGCGGCAATCCGACCGCTCTTCGCGACGAAGAGTGCCGGACTCGGAGACGGTTCCGACCTGCGCGCGACCGCATTCACACTTGCTCTGTGCGCGGTCGCGACGCTTCTCACGCTCCCCCTGTCCCTCCTCCTCTCCGCGAACGTCGAGAAGGCCGCAGGTGCGTCGATCTTCACGCTCTCGCCGCACACGAAGCGGGTCGTCGCGAAGCTCTCCGCGCTCTTCTCGCTCGACGCTCTCGGCGGAGGCTTCGTCACGACGGCGTGGCTGTCCTGGTTCTTCCTGAATCACTTCAAGGTGGACGAGACGGCGATCGGCCTTCTGTTCATCGGCGCACGAGTCCTCAACGCGTTCTCGCACCTCGTGGCCGCATGGCTCGCGAAGAAGATCGGGCTCGTGAACACCATGGTCTTCACGCACATCCCGTCGAGCCTGTTCCTCGTCACGGTCCTCTTCGCGCCCAACTTCGAGGTCGCGGCCGTTCTCTTCTTGCTCCGAGAAGGCCTCGGGCAGATGGACGTGCCGACGCGGCAGAGCTACGTCATGGCGATCGTGAAGCCCGAGGAGCGGACCGCCGTCGCGGGGATCACGATGCTCGTGCGGCTCGGAGCGTGGGCCGTCGCGCCCTTCGCTGCCGGCTTCCTCATGAAGCACGTCGCGATCGGCACGCCCGTCGTGCTCGGAGCGGGCCTCAAGATTCTCTACGACGTGCTCCTGTGGATCGCTTTCCGCCGGAACCCGCCGCCCGAGGAGCAGGCTTCGGCCGGTCCTTGAGGCGGACGCAGAGCCGGAGCCCCGACCACGTCTCGTCGATCGCGCAGACCTTGTTGTCCACGAGGCCGCGGTCGAGAGCCACTTCGCGCACGACGTCCTCGGTGATGTCCGTCTTCACGCCCGACGCCTTCTTGGGCCACGAGACCCAGAGGCCGCCCGAGGGGTCGAGCTTCTCCTTGGCCTCCGCGAAGCCGGCTTCGAGGGCGCCGCGCTCCTTCACGAACCAGACGATGACGTCGAAGGGCGCGCCCTTCGCGAGGCTCGTAACGACCTCCGCGGGCACGGGGCCGAGCGTCTTGTCGAAGCCCGGCGGCGCGCCGACGAGGGCGAGACGGTGCCCTTCCTTGACGCCCAGCTTCTTCGGCAGAGGAGTCCCCGAGTAGCCCGCCATGCGGCGTGCATTTTATGA
>CAZYLP010000322.1:0-9145 GCA_964648345.1 uncultured Planctomycetota bacterium | reverse complement strand
GAAGCCCGTGAAGATCGGGTCCAGGACGCGCGCCGCGCCGTCCACGATGTCGAGCGGCGGCTGGAACCCGAGGTCGTCGCGCTTGCGCGTCGCGTGGAGCGCGGGGTCCTCGTCGGTCACCCAGCCGGTGTCCACCGCGTTCATGAAGATCCCGTCCCGCGCGTAGTCGGGCGCCGACGTGAGCGTCAGCATGTTGAGCGCGGCCTTCGCCATGTTCGTGTGCGGGTGCCGGTCCGTCTTCGTGCCGCGCGAGAAGCTCCCCTCCATGGCCGAGACGTTCACGATGTGCTTGTCGCCCGTCTTCTCGCGGAGGAGTAGCGGCTTCAGGCGCGCGGCGAGGATGAAGGGCGCGACGGCGTTCACGAGGTGGACCTCGAGGAGCTCCCACGTCGGGACCTCGGCGAGCTTGAGGCGCCAGCTGTTGACCGCGCGGAGGTCCACCTGCTGGAGGTCCGCGTCCACGGCGTCCTTCGGGAAGGCGCGGAAGCCGTCGTCGTCGAACGCCGCCCGGAGCTGCGAGAGCCGCGCCGAGGCGACGAGCCCGACGGGCATCCCGCGCGCCGAGTGGACGAGGGCGAGCGCGCCCTGCGCGGTCGAATCGGCCGGGAGCGCGGGCACGCTCAGCGAGCGCACGGTCTCCTCCCAGTCGCGGAGGAGCGCGGCCTCGGGGGCCGGGAGCGCCGCCGTCGCGCGCTCCTCGCGCTCGATGAGGTGCTCGTAGAACCGGGGCGGCCGCCGCACCGTCTGGCAGGCGTTGCTGATCACGAAGTCGAGCCGCGGCTCGGTCGCGACGATCCGCTCGGCGAAGCGCTCGACGCTCGGCGCGTGCCGGAGGTCGAGGCCCCAGATCTGGAGGCGGTCCTGGAAGGTCGCGAAGTCCTCCTCGCGCGCGTAGCGAGCGGCCGCGTCGTGCGGGAAGCGCGTCGTCGCGATGACGCGCGCGCCAGCGCGGAGGAGCTTGAGCGCGATGTGGTAGCCGATCTTCACCCGCGCCCCCGTCACGACCGCCGCGCGCCCCGGGAGCGGCGCCGTCTGGAAGCGCTTCGAGTAGTTGAGCTCGGCGCAGGGAGGACACATGGAGTCGTAGAAGTGGTGGAACTTCGTGTACTCCTGCTTGCACACGTAGCAGTTGAGCGGCTTCTCGAGCTCGGGCCCCTCGGCGGCGGGACCCGGGAGCGCGGGCGGCGCCGTGAAGACGGACGGCCGCCGCGCCTCGCGGATCCCCGTCTTCTCGCGGCGGTCGCGGTCGCGCTTGCGGAGCTCCTTCTTGCGGGTCCGGCGCTGGAGGCGCGACATGGTCTTGTCGAGCGCCTTGTCGGGCTCGGCCACGACGCCCGCCGCGCGGAGGAGCGCGATCCGGTCCTCCTCCGCGAGCGCGTAGAGCGCGCGCTTGTCCCGGGCGAGCGCCTCGAGGACGGCGATGCAGGCGCGGAGCTCTTCTCGGCTGATCTCCTCGGCGGCCAAGGTCACTCGCCTATGCCGTAGGTCTTGATGAGCTCGCGGCCGAACTCGTCGAATGCGGTCTGGGCCATGACGTCGTAGACCGTCGACATGTCGCGCACGGAGAAGTTCTTCGCCGACCGCGCGAGGACCTCGACGGGGAACCTCTCGGCGCCGACCTCGAGCGTCACCTCGAACTCGACGAAGATCCCGACGTAGAACGTGCGCTGCTCCTGGGGCAGGTTCTCGTCGCCCTTGCTCGCGTAGACCTTCCCCGAAGGCCGGACCTTGTGGCGCACGACGAACCGGACGCCGGGCTTGTCCTTCCCCTCGAAGAGGAACAGGTCGTCCGTGAAGACCGTCCCCAGCGCCTTCTTGAGCTGCGCGGAGATCGCGTACTCGCGCGTCTCGTTCCGCTCCTTCGTGAAGGCGGGCCCGATCGGGGCGATCTTGTCCGAGCCCGTCAGCTTCCGCGCGGCCTGCTCGGGCCCCGCGCCGTCCAGCCCCTCGACGGGCGTGAAGAGGATCCCGACGCCCGGGTCGTCCTTCTCGCGGAGGTGGGCGAGGAGCGCCTTCATGCCCTCGATGGCCTTCGAGTCGGCGCCCTTCGCGCGCGCGACGTACGTCGCCTCGGCGTCCTTGTAGAGCTCGTGGAGGAGCTTCTTCGCGTCCTCGAGGTGGCGGCCCTTCGGGAAGTCCTTCATGTACTCCCGGACGTCCTTGGCGCTCTTCTTCTCCGACTTCTCGCGCCACTTCACGTCGTCCCAGAGCGCCTCGACCTCGGGCTTGTGCTTCTCGAGCGGGGCGAGCGGGAGGATGAACTTCGGCACGTCCTCCTCGGCCGAGAGGGCGAAGTACCTGTAGGCGCTCACGTCCCAGTGGCTCCCCGTCGTCGCCTTGCCGTCCTCGATGGCGCGCCGGTAGCGCTCGTCCTCCTCGAGGACGTAGTGCGCGGCCCACGTGCCGTAGATCGCGCCGACGCCGAGCACGAGCGCGAGGACGAAACGAAGGGGCCGGCCCGAACCCGGGCGGGAGACCTCCTTCTCGTCCTCGACGCGGGCGAGCCAGTCGTGCTCGTTGCTCGTGCGGCGCGCGGCCGCGGCCTCGGTGACCGCGGTCACCTCGGCGACGGTGCTGCAGGAGACGGCGACGCTCCGGTCGCCGAAGCGGAGAGCGATCTCGCCGCCCGCGGGACGGATCGCGCTGACCGCGGCCCAGCGGTAGAGCTCGATCGCGTCGCGGCCCGTCGTGCGGACGAGGAGCGCGGGCGTCACGATCACGCACGGCTTCACCCGCGCGCGGAGGAGCCGGAGCGCGCCCGCGAGCCCGCCGAGGAGCGAGAACGCGCCGAGCACGACGAGGGGCGTGCACTTCCAGACGAGGTCGGGCGTCGGCATCCGGTGGTAGAAGTGGAAGAATCCGAGCCCGGCGCCGATGAGCCCGAGCCCGAGGACGACGAGGAAGACCTTGCCCCCGAGGCCTTCGCTCGGGATCGAGAGGAGGCCGGGCTGCGTCCAGCCCTGGCTCAGGTCGACGAGGAGCTTCTGCACGTCCTCGGGGAACTGACCGAGACGCCAGCAGCCCGACGCCCGGCCCTCGAACGGAGCCGCGCCCGCGCCCGGCTTCGGCGCGAGCATCGACGGCTTCGCGGGCATGGGGTTCATGACCTGGGGCACGAACGCGCTCGCGGGGAGAGGGGCCCGGTGCGGGCAGTCGACGTAGTCCTTCGCTTCCTTGAGGCCGCAGCTCGTGACCTCGCGCGCGGTCTTGATCGCGTCGATGAGGCGCCCGGCCGCCATGTCATCGACGATCGACCGGCTCTGGGCGTCGCTCGCTCCGGGCAGGCGCGGCATCGTCGCGTGGCAGCGGGGACAGGTGAGGGCCATAGGGCAACGAGGGTAACAGACTCAGGCGCTCTGGCCGCCCGCTCTCTTCCCGCGGATGCCCTTCGTGAGCCGCTGGAGCCGCGCCATCGCGACCGCGTTCCGGACCCACGCGAGGAGCTCGCTCGGCTTCGCCGGTTTGAAGAGCACGAGCGCGCGGCCGCTCGTCTGGAGGTTGCGGACCTCGATCGAGTCCACGTGCCCCGTGAGGAGGACGCCGACGACGTCGGGGAACCTCTCGTTCGCGACCGTGAGGAGCGTCGCGCCGTCCCCGTCCTTCAGCTCGAAGTCGCTCACGAGCGCGTCGAACGGGCGCTCCTTGAGAGTCCGCAGCGCCTCACCGACACCCCGCGCCAGACTCATCTCCGTCGTCTCGACCGCGTTCCGTCATCGAGGAGCCAACCCCCACCCGGCAGCATGGCCAGATGAATGTTCAACACATCAAATACACCGTGAAAGCGGTTGGCACAATTCGTCCTCGCCCGTTAAACCACAACCTCGCGGGGGACAACCACATGCCAGATCGTCCGTCGCCTCCCACGGTGGCGAGCTCCTCCTCCCGGTCGATGCAGACCCCGAGCCCCTGGAAGAACGGGCGCGTTCTCCTCGTCGAGGACGACGACAACCTCCGCGAGACGCTCGTCGCCGTGCTCGAGGAGGACTTCGCCGTCGAGGGCGTCCCGGACGTCGCGACGGCGATCCGCGCCCTCGGCGCCCGGCAGTGGGACCTCGTCGTCACGGACTACGAGATGCCCGACGGGACCGGAGTGCAGCTCCTCCGCGTGATCCAGACGAGCTACCCCGAGACGGTCTCGATCCTCATGACGGGCCGCAGCGACTCGCCCGAGGTCCAGGCGATCAACAAGGCGGGCGACTTCATGGTGCTCCTGAAGCCCGTCGAGCCCTCCGACCTCGAGGCCTGGGTCCGAAACGGCGTGACCATGGCGCGCCTGCGGCGGCAGCGCGGCAAGAAGTAGCGCTGGTCTCGCTCGCGTGAAGCTCGGCCCGTACGAGCTCGAGGGTGGCATCGGCCAGGGAGGCGCCGGCCTGGTTTACCGGGCGAAGGGCCCGGACGGCCGCGCCGTGGCTATCAAGCTCCTCCGCCGTCACGACGAGGCCGCGCTCGCGCGCTTCGAGCGCGAGCGGCGCCTCCAGGCCGAGCTCGGCGAGGAGGACGGCTTCGTCCCCCTCGTGGACTGGGGCGTGTCCCCGCGCGGCCCGTACCTCGTGATGCCCTTCGTGCCCGGGGGGACGCTCCGCGCGCGCCTCGAACGCGGGCGGCTCGGCGTGCGCGAGACGGCCGAGCTCGGGCTCGCGCTCGCGAGCGCGCTCGGCGCGGCGCGCGCCGTGGGCGTCGCGCATCGCGACCTGAAGCCCGAGAACGTCCTCTTCGCGGCGGACGGCACCGCCCTCATCGCCGACCTCGGCCTCGCGAAGCACTTCGAGCGCGACGCCGACGAGAGCCTCTCCGTGTCGCGCTCGGGAGCCTTCACGGGCACGGCCGGGTATGCGGCGCCGGAGCAGGTCGCCGACGCGAAGAACGTCGGGCCGCGCGCCGACGTCTTCGCGCTCGGAGCGATCCTCTGGGAGTGCCTCGCCGGCGAGCCCGCGTTCGTCGCGGACGGGCTCATGGCGCTCCTCCGCCGCGTCGTCGACGGCCCACCGGCCCCGCTGGCCTCGAAGCGGCCCGACGTGCCGGTGTGGCTCGTGGGGGTCATCGAGACGGCGCTCGCGCTCGACCCGGCGCGCCGCTTCGCCGACGGCGATGCCTTCGCGGCCGCGCTCGAGGCCGAGGAGTGGGGCGCCGAGGCCGCCAAGCGCGCACGCCGGAAGCGGATCCCGCGCTCGGCGCGGAGACCCGTCGAGGAGGACGTGCTCGCCGTCCCGCCGAGCACGGCGATCCAGACGGAGGTCATGTCCGGGCCGCCGCCCGACGCGCGGAACATCGTGACCGACCGGCCGGACCACGCGCCGCCCACCCTCAAGGTCCCCGACATCCCCTTCGCGGTCGAGAGCGGGAGGCCCCCCCCCAAGCCCCCCCCCGCTTCGCGGGGGGGGTTGGGGGGGGCCCCTCCTCCGCCGCGGAAGGGCCTCCTCGCGCGGCTCGCCGCGCTCCTCGGCCTGGGAGGTTAGACTCGCCGCCGCCAAGTCAGGAGTGCCCATGAAGCCTCTCCTCGTCGCCTCTCTCCTCGTCCTCCTCGTCGTCCACGACGTCCGGGCCGAGGGCACGGTCAAGCTCGACACGGGCGAGATCTCGGGGACGGTCGTCGAGAAGGACGGGGCGCCTCCGGTGCGCGCGTTCAAGGGCGTCCCCTTCGCGGCGCCGCCCGTGGGCGAGCTCCGCTGGAAGCCGCCCGCGCGCGCGAAGAAGTGGGAGGGCGTGCGCGCGTGCACGAAGGTCGGCGCCGCGTGCCCCCAGCCGGCGGTCCCGCTGTTCACCGTCGCGGAGGGCCAGAGCGAGGACTGCCTCTACCTGAACGTCTGGACGGCGGCGCCCGCGGGCGAGACCTCGACGAAGCTCCCCGTCATGGTCTGGATCCACGGCGGCAGCTACACGTTCGGCTCGGGCGGCCAGGACATGTACGACGGCACCTCGCTCGCGCGGCAAGGCGTCGTCGTCGTCACGATCAACTACCGGCTCGGGCCGTTCGGCTTCCTCTCGCACCCGGCGCTCTCGAAGGAGTCGGGGCACGGCGGCTCGGGGAACTACGGCCTCCTCGACCAGGTCGCGGCGCTCGAGTGGGTGCAGCGGAACATCGCGGCCTTCGGCGGCGACCCGGGCTCCGTCACGATCTTCGGCGAGTCGGCGGGCGGCGGCAGCGTCATGGCGCTCCTCATGTCGCCGCTCGGCAAGGGCCTCTTCCACCGCGCGATCTCGCAGAGCGGCGTCTGCTTCGCCCGTCACCTGAGGACGAGCGTCTTCGGCCTCGAGGCGGCGGAGAAGACGGGCGAGAAGCTCGCGGAGAAGCTCGGCTGCGCCGGCGCGGCGGACGTCGCGGCCGCGCTCCGCGCGAAGAGCGCGAAGGAGCTCCTCGAGGCCGCCGCGCCCGCGGTGAACCCGGCCGCGAGCGAGGGCATGGGCTTCGGTCTCGTCGTGGACGGCCGCGTCCTCACCGACGACCCGTTCGTTCTCATGAACGCGGGCAAGATCGCGGACGTTCCGCTCCTCATGGGCACGACGGCGGACGAGGGGACGATCTTCGTCACGATGACGCCGCACACGAAGTCGGCCGCCGCGTACCGCGCGTTCGTCCGCTCCCTCTTCGCGACCGAGTCGGACCGCGTCCTCGAGCGCTACGCCGCCGCCTCCGACGAGGAGATCAAGGACCAGCTCGCGGCGCTCCTCGGCGACAGCCTCTTCGTCGCGCCGGCGCGCGCCTTCCTGCGCGCGCACGGGCGGGTCGCGAAGTCGAAGGCCTACCTCTACCAGTTCACGCGCGTCTCGCCGGGCGCGAAGGCGTTCGGCCTCGGCGCGTACCACGGCTCCGAGCTCCGCTACGTCTTCGACACGACGGCGGGCTCGTCGAGCATGGGCATGGTCAAGGCCGACCACGCGCTCGGGAAGACCGTGAGCGCCGCGTGGGCGCGCTTCGCGAAGACGGGCGATCCGAACGGCGGCGGCCTCGTCGAGTGGCCGGCCTTCACGGCCGAGAACGACGCGCACCTCGAGATCGGCGATCGGATCCGCGCGAGCTCGGGCCTGAGGAAGGCCGAGTGCGACTTCTTCGAGACCGTGTGGCGAGGCCTCAGCCTCACCGGCGCGAAGGCCGCGAAGCGCTGGTTCTGATCCGGCCGGCCCGATCGACCAAGAGGCACCCTCAGGGGTGCTCTCTCTTGCATTGAACCGACTGCCGCCCGCTGGCGACGTTCATCGGCTCCTGTGTGCCCGAGACGTTCGATGTTCTCGTGACGGATCGGTTCGCCGACATGGTTCGCAAGAACAAGCTGAAGCGAAACACCGTTCAGCTCTTGAGGCGCCTTTTCCAGTAGTCGGCGTGCCGACTCGTGTGCGCGACGGCGACCACGACGACCATGCGGCCTCGAACGAGGTAGACGATCTTGAAAGGGAAGCGGTCGAGAAGGAGGCGGCGCACGGGCTCGCCTTGCACCGTATCCACCACGCTGCTCGCTTCCGGCATGCGCTGAATGCTGGCGATCGCGGCACTCACTTCGGCGACGAAGTCGTGTCCGAGACCGGCTGCTCGATCGTAGTACCCGCGCTCCCGCCTGATCTCACGCCGAGCGCCGTTCAGGAACGAGACGGTGAATCTACGCACGCCGTTTCGCGCGCGACTCTCTCTGCCGCCTGCGATCGTCTCGGGCCTGATCGGCCCTCATCTCGGCGAGCACCTTGTCGGCGGGGACCGCCTTCATTCGACCAGCGTCGTAGGCGCGAATGCGTCGTGCAATCTCTTTGGCCCAAGATCGCTCGATCTCGTCGGGGTCCGCGCCGTCGTCTCTGTTCATGCTGACGACGAGCTCGCGCACGAGGAGGTCGCGCTCCCTGAGCGAGAGCTTGAGGGCGCGCTTCAAGAGGGCGCGTGTCGCTTCGGTCACGAGGTGGATGCTACTCCACATCGTCCTTCACCGCACGCGTCCGTGCCCCTCGACCCGGCGACCACACGCTTTGGAGCATCACTTCGGCCGCTCGGCCCAGTCCCCGCCGTCGCTGATCTTGAAGTAGACGTCGTCGCCGCCGTGGACGTGGACGTGACGGCGGATCGTGCCGTCGTCCTTCAGGTCCCAGGTCTCGTCCCACTTCCCGTCGCGCTCGAAGTCGATCTTGAAGTGCGGCGTGCCGCTCTCGCCCACCTTGTACTCGACCTTCGGGCCCGGCTCGCCGAGCAGATCCTTGTGCGTCTTCCGCTTCGCGTTGAGAGCGTCCACCTGGGCGAGGAGCTTCCTGTCGATCGGCCGGAGCGCCTCGCGCCGCTTCCCGATCTCGCCGGTCCAGGCCGGCGGAGGAGCGACCGGCGGAGGAGCGACCGGCGGCGGAACGACCGGCGGCGGAGCGACCGGCGGCGGAGCGACCGGCGGAGGAGGAGGCGAGAGGGGCTTCGGCGGCGTCTCGACGGCGGGGACGGGCGGCGGAGGAGCGGGGTCGGGGGCCTTCCGCGTCGCGAAGAAGACGACCCCGGAGACGATGGCGACGACGAGCACGGCGCCGCCGGCCAGGACCCCGAGCGGAACGTCGCGCTCCTCGGGAGGAACGGCCGGCGCGCGGACCGCCTCGAGGAGCGCGATCGCCTCGGACGCGGTCGAGGGCCTGTTGCCCGGGTCGCGCGCCATCATCTTCATGCACGCGTCCTCGATCGCCTTCGGGATCTCCGGGCGGTGCTTTCGCGGCATGACGGCCACGCCCGTGAGGACGTGCGTGAGCGTCGACGCGAAGCTCTTCCCCGCGTAAGGACGCTTCCCGGTGAGCAGCTCGTAGTAAGTGACGCCGAGGGAGTAGATGTCGCTCCGCGCGTCGAGGTCGCCCGAGTCCGCCTGCTCGGGCGACATGTACTCCGCCGTCCCGACGATCCTCCCCGGCGCGGAGGCGGGGACCGTCTGCCCGGCGACCGACTTCGGCTCGCGCACCTTGGCGAGGCCGAAGTCCACGAGCTTCGCGTGCCCCTCCTTGCTCATGAGGATGTTCGCGGGCTTGAGGTCGCGGTGGAGGACGTTCTTCTCGTGCGCCGCCTTGAGGCCCCGGAGCGCCGCGAGGACGATGTCGGTCGCGGCCCCGATCTCGAGCGGCCCCTTCTCGACGAGCTGGTCGAGCGTGCGGCCCTCGACGAGCTCCATCGCGATGAACGGGACGCCGCCGGCCGTGCCCG
>CAZYLP010000321.1:0-9151 GCA_964648345.1 uncultured Planctomycetota bacterium | reverse complement strand
GAAGCAGCAGGCCGCGCAGACCTTGCAGTCGGGGAGGTCCTCCGGCGCGGACACCTCAGTCGGGCTCGCGCTTCTCGGGCTCGCGCGGCGCGACGCCCTCGAAGACGACGCCCTCCTTCTCGAGCGCGGCGCGGTCCCCGACGACGACGAGCGCGAGCTTCGAGGGCTCGATCCGCGCGAGGGCCTTCCTCACGGCCTCCGCGCTCACCTTCTCGAGCCGCTCGGGGAGGCGGTCCTCCCAGTCGAAGCCGACGCCGAGGAGCTCGTAGCTCGCGAGAGAGCGCGCGCGGTCCTCGTTCGTCTCGCGGGCGAGGAGCATCCGGTTCGTGAAGTCCTTCTTCGCCTTCGCGAGGTCCTCCTCGGAGAGACCCGTCGCGACGAGCGAGGTCACCGCCGCGACGAGGCCGTCGCGGACGCGCGCGAAGTTCTTCACCGCGATGCCGGTCTCGAGGACGATCGGCCTCGTGCCCGTCCCGCCGCGGAGGTACGTCCACATGCGGTAGGCGACGCCCTCCTCGTAGACGTACTTGAAGAAGAGCGCGTTCCCGAGGTGGCGCACGGCCACCTGGATCGGGAGGTACTCGGGGTCGCTCACCGCGACGAGCGGGAGCCCGAGGTCGAGCGTCGCCTGCTCGCGCTTCCGGTCGTGGAGGACCGTCTGCGCGCGCGCGGGCGCCGTGGGCGGCACCGTGTACCGCACGGGCGCCGCGGGCGGGGCCTGGCGGAGCAGGTGCTTCTCGACGAGCTGCTCGGCGCGGGCGCGCTCGATCGCGCCGACGACGGCGACGACCATGTTCTCCGCGCGGTAGACCTTCTGGTGGTAGCGACGCACCTGCTCCGGGCCGAGCGCGGCGACCGTCGCCCTGGTGCCGAGGACGGGCCGGCCGTACGGATGCTCGGTGCCGTAGAGCGCCTCCGCGAACTTCTGCTGCGTGAGCCCGAAGCTGTCGTCGTCGAGGGCCGAGATCGCCTCGAGGGTCTCCTCGCGCGCGCGCCGCACCTCGTCCTCCGCGAAGGCGGGCTCGTGGAGCATCTCGCCCGCGAGCGCGACCGCCGCCTCGAAGGTCTCGTCCGTCGCGCGGATCGAGAGCACGGTGGACTCGCCGCCGCTCGAGGTCCCGATCCGGACCGCGAGGCGGTCGAGCTCGCGCGCGAGCGCGGCCCGGTCGAGGCGCTTCGTCCCTCGGGAGAGGAGCATCTCCGCGAGGTGAGCGACGCCCGCCTCGGCCGGCGTCTCGGCGAGCTGCCCGCCCGCGAGCCTCAGGTCGAGCGCGACGACCTTGCTCCGCCGGCTCTCCTCGACCACGAGGCGCGCGCCGCTCGGGTGCTCGATGAGCGCGGCCTTCGCCTCCGCGCCGTCGAGGCCCTTCACGATCGACATCCAGTCGATGTCGCCGCGGTGCTCCCTCCGGTCACCCTGTGCCTTCGAGCCCTTCGGGTGCACGACCGAGAGCGTCGCGCTCGACGCGCGGAAGAGCTTCGCGGCTGCTCGCTGGAGCTGGGCGACCGTCACCTTCTTCACCTTCTCGACGTAGGTCGTCCCGACGTCCGGGTCGCCGAGGATCGCCCAGGTGCCGAGGCGGAGAGCTTCGTCCTTGAGCGACTCGCCCCCGAAGATCGTCTCGGTCGCGAGGCGGCGCTTCGCGTTCTCGAGCTCCTCCTCGGTCGCGCCCGCGCGCGCGACGCCGCGGAGGAGCGCGACCGTCTCCTCGAGGGCGCGCGCTTCCTTCCCGGGCTCGGCGGTGAGGCTCACGGTGAAGAGGCCCGCGTCCTTGCAGGAGGGCGACCACGCGCCCGCCGAGAGCGCCACGCGCCGCGCGACGAGGCCGCGCTGGAGCCGGGACGACTCGCCGCCCGCGAGGACGAACGAGAGCACGTCGTGCACGACGCGCTCCTCGCTCATCACGGGTACCGACGGGAAGGCGACCGCCAGGTAAGCCTGCTGAGCGCCCTCGCGCTCCTTGATCACGGAGCGCATCTCCTTCGGCTCGGGCTCGACGACGCCGAGCTCGAAGCTCTCCTTGCCGCGCGGGGCCGCGGACCAGGTCGCCTCGACCTTCTTCACGAGCTCGTCCGCGGGGAGGTCGCCCGCGACCGAGATGACGATCTGGTTCGCGACGTAGCGCTCCTCGTAGAACGAGCGGAAGCGGTCGAGCTTGCTCCCCTCGATGACCTCGCGGAGCCCGATCGTCGTGCGTCCGTACGGGTGCTTCGTGAAGGCGGTGCGGTAGAGCTCGTGCCAGAGCTCGCCGCCGGGCGAGTCGGCGACGCGCATGCGGTACTCGTTGAGGACGACGTCGCGCTCCTTGTCCACCTTCTCCTGGGTCACCTGGACCTTCATGACGGCGTCGAAGTGCCGCCAGAGCGCCTCGTCGAGGTTCGAGAGCGGGACGATGAAGTAGAAGCACGTCGAGTCCTCGGTCGTGTAGCCGTAGAAGGTCCCGAGCTGCGTGAAGACCTTCCGCGTCTCGAGCTCGGCCTGCTTCGCGGTGCCGCCGCGGAAGACGAGGTGCTCGTAGTAGTGCGAGAGGCCCGAGAGCTCGGGCGGCTCGGTCCGGTTCCCGCCGTCCACGAAGCACGCGAGGGCGACGAGGCCCGTGCCCTTCGCCTCCTTCGCCACGACGCGGAGACCGTTCGCGAGCTTCTTCTGGATCGGCTTCGCCTCGGGCTCGCCCGCGAGGGCGCTGGCCGTTGGGACGACGAGAGCGGCGACGACGAGGGCGACCTTCGCGCGAGCCATGAAGCGAGCCATGGAGCCTCCGGGGCCCGAAATCCTACACTCGGGGCGTGGAGCTCGACTGCACGACGTGCGGCGCCTGCTGCGTGGGCCTCGGGGTGAACCTCTCCGCGGCCGACGAGGCGCGCCTCTTCGCCGACGAGGTCCTCGCGCTCACCCGCATCGACTCCGAGGGGGTCACGAGGAGCATGAAGCAGCTCGAGGGCGGGGCGTGCATCGCGCTCCACCGGGACGCCGCCGGCCGCTTCCTCTGCCGGATCTACGACCGGCGACCCGACGCCTGCCGGGAGTTCGAGCGCGGCTCCCGGCGCTGTCACGGCCTCAGGGAGATGCGCTCCATTTCCTGAATGGACGTGAAAGGATCCTCGCGCGTTGCGTCGCACGTGGAGCGAACGGCGAGTCTAAGCCCCTGTCTACCAAGCACGAACGCTCCGGGCATGGAGTGTGCTTTCGCAGCCGTGCGAATGAGCCGAACGAACCGTTTGCTTCCCGTCGTCGCCCTCGCGCTGAGCTCGGGCTTCCTCGCCTCCGCGCTCGCGGATGACCCGCCGAAGCCCAAGAAGCCGAAGCCGGCGCCGACGCTGCCCGCGATCCCCGTCCCGGACCCGACGGTCTTCTACAAGGGCGCGTTCAAGCTCGCCTTCACGCCGTCGACGATCGTCCAGAACCAGCTCGCCGGCCTCATCGCCCGCGCGAAGACGCGCGTCGACATGGCCGTCTTCGACATCGACGAGCCGATCGTCGTCGAGGCGCTCCTCGAGCTCCACGGACGCAAGAAGCCGATCCGCGTCGTCATGGACTCGAAGAACCGGAACGAGCACAACGACCCGCTCGCCGAGGCGAAGATCCTGAGGACCGACCCGGCGAACTGGCGGCCCTTCATGCACACGAAGCTCGTCGCGATCGACCGCCGCTTCGTGCTCGCGGGCTCGGCGAACGCGACGACGGATGCCTTCATGAAGGAGGACAACAACGCCTTCTTCATCGACTCCCCGCCCCTCGCGAAGCTCGTCGAGACGTTCGTGGACCAGCTCTGGGCGGGCAAGTTCGGCAAGAAGCGCGGCAAGTCGCCCGTCGCCCCGGCCGTCAAGGTCGGCGACGCATCGATCCAGCTCTACTTCTCGCCCGACAACGACCCGCTCGACCGCGTGCTCCAGGAGATCGCCGGCGCGAAGAAGACGATCCGCTTCGCGTGCTTCAACATCTCCCACCAGGACATCCTCGCCGAGCTCCTCCGCGTCAAGAAGGACAAGAAGGTCACGATCTCGGGCGTCGTCGACGGCTCCGAGTGGAAGAACGGCCGCGTCGCCAAGACGCTCGAGGAGGCGGGCTGCAACGTCCTCATGGACGGCAACCCGAGCCTCATGCACAACAAGCTGTTCATCATCGACGACGAGACCGTGATCACGGGCTCGTTCAACTTCTCCGCGAACGCCGTCGAGAACAACGACGAGGACATGCTCGTCATCAAGTCGCCCGAGATCGCGAAGGCCTTCAAGGCCTCCTACGACCGGATCGAGAAGATGGCGAAGAAGCTCCCCGAGGAGAAGAAGCCCGCGACGGCCACCTCGTCCACGACCGGGCCGGTGCCTGTCACGCCCGGCGTCGCCGGCGCGCTCGACCGCCCGGAGTAGGTTCCTAGCCGTCGCGCTTCTTGGAGACGGCCACGAGCTGGGCCATGAGGTCGTAGAACGCCGCGGGCGAGTAGAGCCGGCAGTTGATCGAGGAGGAGAACGAGACCTCGGTCGCGGGCCGCGTGGAATCGATCTTCTCCTTCACGTCCGGGTTGAGCCTCCGCCCCTCGAGGAAGGTCCCGTTCGTCGACTTCGCGTCGACGAGGACCCACGCCCCACCCAGGTTCGAGAAGTAGGCGTGGAACTTGGAGATCCCGTCGTACGGGAAGACGATGTCGTTGTTCGCCGCGCGCCCGACGGTGACCATCATCCCGAAGGCGTTCGTCGCTTGCTTGCGGAGCGGGAAGACGTAGAGCCCCGCCTCGGCGAAGACGAGGTTCTCCTTGTTCATGCTCATGGTGCCGAAGCGCGGGACGGCGGCCTCCGCCTTCTTCTCCGCGCCCTCGGGCTCCGTCAGCTGGACGAGGATCGGGACCTTCACCTCGGCGAGGAAGTCCTCGCGCGACCGTGATCCCATGCGCTGGACGTACTTCTGGAGCTTCTCGCGCGGCCCGGGGAGCTCGATGGCCATGTCCTGGGCAACATGACTCGCGCGGTGACGCGAGTCAAGCGGCCGCACGGCGGCCGTTCATCTGGCCTGCGAGGGGGAGCGCCGGAGACACGAGGACCGCCTGGTCCTCGCGCGTGAGGTACAGCCCCTTCGCGAGGTACTCCGCCGAGGGCTTCACGCGATACGGGAGCTCGCGGTCCACGGGCCGCACGTACTTGTCCCCGGCATCGAAGACGCGGAGGACCTCGCCTCGCCACGAGCCGCGCACCCAGGGCGACTCGACCTCCTCGACGGCCACGACGTCGCCGACCTCGAGGCCCGCGAGGTCGGCGCGCCCCGCGCGCACGCACTCGAGCCTGTAGCGGTACCGGGCCCACGGGTCGTTCTCGTCCTCTATGATGCGCCGATGGAGCCGGAGGAGCTCGCCGTCCACGTTCTCTCCTGTGACGCGAGCCCAACCGCACACGGCGGACCGGAGCGAGGAGTCTCCGGCCGCGCCGCGAGCCGGGACACGGAGGGGCTCGCGCCGAGAAAGGCTTACACCTCGGGCGCGTCGCGCCCCCGCCCCAGCCCGGAGACGACCCGGGGAACGGGCGTTGCACGAAGCGTGCTGAGGGCGAAAGGCGGGAGCACCGCCGCCGCGCTCAGGGTGATCGCCTATGGGTCGCGCGCCGGGGCTCGGTCTCGGGACGCCGTCTGCTCTCCTCGCCTTCGCGCGCGCGCTCGCGGCCGCCGGCCTCGCCGGCGCGCGGGCATCCGCGGGGGAAGGGACGTCGCTCGACGAGGAGCTCCACCGCGTCGCGACCGAGGTCGGGGCGCTCCGCGGCCGCACCTTCAAGGAGCGCGTCCCCGCGAGGACCGCGAGCTGCGCGAGCGCCTCGACGCGGCTCCTCGAGATCGCGCGCGCGGAGGGCGCGCGTTGCTCGCCCGACATCGAGCGGGCCGTCGTCGCCCTCGGCTTCATCGAGCGCGACCCGCCCGCTCCCGTCGCCGCCCCGGCCGTGCCCGGCGCCGGCCGCGCGCGCGCCGCCGAGGATGACGACGCCTCCCATCCGTGCGGACTCGCGTTCTACGACCAGATCAAGAAGGAGGTCGTCGTCGTCGAGGGCCGCTCGACGCTCGACGAGCGCGCCGAGGTGCTCGCCCACGAGCTCAGCCACGCGCTCCAGGACCAGCTCTTCGACCTCCGCGCCCGGCTCCGCGCCGTCCCCCGCACCGCCTCCGGGGACCACGACGCCGAGGAGCTCGCCGTGAACGCCGCGATCAACGAGGGCGAGGCGACCGCGATCGAGCTCCTCCACCTCTGGAATCGGGGCGCCGACCGCTCCGCGATCCAGGGAGTGGCGCTCGGGGACCCGCTGGCCGAGACGAGCGCGATGCTCGGCGTCGCGCCGGCCGCGCCGCGCCCGCGGGAGGAGCGCGTGGCCGCGGGCATGCGCTCCATCCTCCGCGGCTCGCGCGTCGCGTGGCCGCAGCAGCGCCGCCTCGGCTCGCGCTTCTACTTCCACGCCCTCGCGCGCTTCCAGTACCTCGTCGGCTGCTCGTTCGTCGCCGAGGCCTACCGGCGCGGCGGCTGGGAGCTCGTCGACCGGCTCCGCTCGAACCCGCCGCTCTCGACGTCGCAGCTCCTCCACCCGGAGAAGTACTTCGACCGTCTCGAGTGTCCGGTCCACGTCCCGCCGAGCCCGTTCGCCGTCGAGCCGCCCGGCGGCCGCCCGCGCACCCGCCTCCTCTACGAGAACCGCCTCGGCGAGCTCGGGACCCTCGTCGCGATCCAGGGCGACGCGTCGGGCTGGCGCGGCGACGGCTACCGCGTCCTCGGGCGCGCCTCCGACGGCACCGCGCTCGTCGAGGCGCGCTCGCTCTGGGACTCCGGGACGACCGCGCTCCAGTTCGTCGCGCGCTCGGCCCAGTGGCTGAGGACCATGAACCTCGCCGCCGGCACCTTCGACGTGGTCGAGCGCCGCGGCCGGGCCGTCGTCATCGGCGCGGGCATCCGCGACGACGAGCTCGCGTCGTTCCGCGACGAGAACTGGAAGGCGCGCCGCGGCGACCCGGTCTCGACCGCGGGCGCCGACGCGGAGACGCTCGACCGCACGGTGGGCCTCAGGCGCCGCGGGCCGGACGGCTCGCCCGTCTGCGAGCTCCGGCTCCTCGAGCCGGGCGAGCGCGACAAGGCCCTCGAGGTCCTCAAGGCCCACCTCGACGGCGCCGCGCACGGGACGATCGAGACGGACGGACGCACCTGGGGCCTCCGCTCGCGGCCGGGCGGCGGGGTCTCGTGGGTCGAGGAGCGCACCGACGGAAGGATCATCGTCGCGACCGCGCAGGACCGCACCGCGGTCGAGGCCACGCGTGCGGCCCTCCTGCAGCTCTCGCCGGTCGCCGGGTCGCGCCCCTCGAAGCGCGCGGAGTGAGGTCGTCATGAAGTGCGAAGTCTGCGGCAACAGCTACGACAAGGCGTTCACCGTCGAGATGAACGGCGCGAAGCACGTCTTCGACGCCTTCGAGTGCGCGATCCAGAAGCTCGCGCCCTCGTGCGCTCACTGCTCGTGCCGGATCGTCGGCCACGGCGTCGAGGCCGAGGGCACGATCTACTGCTGCGCTCACTGCGCGCGCATGAGCGGCGAGAAGGGCCTGAAAGACCGAGCTGCGGCCTGACGGTCAATCGGTCGTCGAGGTGCCGAGCTCGTCCTTGACGCCCGCTTCGAGGCGGTAGACGGTGTTGCGGCCCTGGCCCTCGGCGCGGATGACGCCCTTGTCGAGGAGGTCCTTCAGGTCGCGCCAGCCGGTCGGGATCGAGACCTTGACCAGCTCGACGTACTCGCGGTTCGTCGCGAGGCCGTTCGCGCGGAGGTAGTCGATGAGCGCGAGCTGGCGGCGGTTGAGGACGTAGCCCCGGAACGCGACCTTGCCCGCCGCCGCGGGCATCGAGCCCGGCGCCGGCGCCGGCGCGGCGGGCGTCGCGCCGGGCCCGAAGGCCCCGAGCGGCCCCTCGTCGAGTGCGAGGTGCTTGGCGTCGATCGCGCCGTCGCCCGCGAGGAGGTTCGCGCGCTCGATCGTGTGCTTGAGCTCGCGGACGTTGCCGGGCCAGTCGTGCGCGAGGAGCTGCTCGAGGGCCCGCGGCGTGAGCGCCGAGGGCGGGCGGCCGAGCTCCTTCAGGAACGCCTCCGCGAGGGCGGGGACGTCCTCCTTCCTGTCGCGGAGCGACGGCACGTGGATCTTGATGACGTTCAGCCGGAAGTAGAGGTCCTCGCGGAACTCGCCCTTCTGGACCATCTGCCGGAGGTCGTGCCGCGAGGCGGCGATGACGCGGCAGTCGAACTTGCGCGGCGCGGGCGCGCCGATCGGCCGGACCTCGCGGGTCTCGAGGGCGCGGAGCATGAGCGCCTGCATGCGCTGGGGCATGTCCGAGACCTCGTCGAGGAACAGCGTCCCGCCGTTCGCGCGCTCGAAGGCGCCGCGCCGCGCCTCCGTCGCGCCCGTGAAGGCGCCCTTCTCGTGGCCGAAGAGCTCCGCCTCGATGAGCGTCTCGGGCATCGAGCCCGCGCTCTCGACGACGAAGGACCCCTCGCGCCGCTGGGAGGAGCCGTGGATCGCGCGCGCGACGAGCTCTTTCCCCGTCCCCGTCTCGCCCTCGATGAGGACGTTGTTGTCGTAGCCGCGGACCTTCTCGATGATGCGGAAGACGTTCCGCATGAGGCGCGCGCGGCCGATGATCCCGAACGCGTTCCCGGTCCGCTCGTCGAGGGCGCGCTTCGTCTCCTTGTAGCTCTCCTCGAGCTTGGTCGTCTTGAGCGTGCGGTCGAGCGCGATCGCCGCGTGCGAGGCGAGCGCCTCGAGGAGCGCGCGCTCGCGGACGCCGAAGCTCGCGGCCTTGTCGCGGCGCTCGAGGTACAGGGCGCCGAGGGGCGCCGCGACCGAGCCCGCGCGCGGGAGGAGCTTGAGCGGGAAGCACGCGACCGAGCGGAGCCCCTTCTCGAGCACCGACGTGAAGCCGACGAGGCGCGTGTCCTTCGTCGCGTCGTCGGAGACGACGGGCGCGTTCTTCTTGACGCACTCGCGCACGATCCCGCGCGAGATGTCGTCCTCGGGGTCCTGCACGGCGACGCCGCCCGAGGCGCGCGCCGCGTGCACGGAGACGGCGAGGGCGGCGGGAGCCACCCCCTCGGCCGGGGGCGCCTCCGGCGAGGCGAGGACGATGTAGCCGCGGCCCGCGCCGGTCCACGC
>CAZYLP010000320.1:0-9157 GCA_964648345.1 uncultured Planctomycetota bacterium | reverse complement strand
CGGTTCACGCCGAGCCGGTCGGGGCTCGGAGCGCGGCCGTCGGTCGCCCAGGTCCGCACGCCTCCCTTGTCGCGGGAGCGGAGGATGAACCCCTCGGGCCCGAGCGCCGCGACCTCGGCGGGCGAGATCACGTCGCGCGCGATCGCCGAGTCTCCGAACGCGAGGACGAGCGAGCCCGAACCGAGCGGACCGACCGCGCCCGCCGTCCCCACGACCGAGACGTTCGCCCCCGCGACGCCGCGGACGAGCGACTCGATCCGCGCCGCCATGGTGGGCGTGAGCTCGCTCCCGAGCACGAGGACCACGGAGCCGCTCGGCGTCCCTGGCGTCGAGCCCGGAGCGGTGCTCGCGAAGAACCCCTTCGATCCATGACCGTCGCCGCACGCGGCGATGACGACGAGACCGGCCGCCGCGAGGAAGCGGGGGAGTCGAGACATGTCCCTTGCACTCACTTTCACCCGGACGCGCGAGCGCGCCGTCCGGCACCCGTCGCGAGGGTGCACGGTCGGTGCCGCGAGCGCGGGCGAGGTGGCGCAAGGGGCTTCGCGCGAGACCGGGGGCGGAACGGGCCTCGCGTCTTTGCGAAGAACTGATCGTGTCCGGACCGTCTCCGGCCGTCCCCGCGGGGACGCCTCGATCGCGGCCGGTCGTCAGGGACCCGTCACCGCTGGACCCTCTTCACGCCGCCGAGGATGCCGAGCGTGTCCGACGGGTCGGTCGACGCGTCGACGACGCTCGGGACCCTGAACGTGGTCCCGGGGACCGCGCTCGTGTCGGTCGTCGTGGTGAGGATCTCGTTCGCCGTCGACGAGGCCTTCGCCGTGTTCGCGACGACGAAGCTCGTGGGCGCGTGCACGGCCTCCGAGCTGGCGGTCGTGTAGACGCCCGGCGGGAGACCGTTCCGCTGGAGGATCCAGTCCATGACGAGCCTGGTCGTCCGGCCGTTCGAGTCCATGAAGGGGTGGATCCGCACGAGCTGCTGGTACGACTTGCCCGCGAGCTCCGTCGGCGGGAGCACGCCCTCGTTCGCCTTGTACCACTTGATGAAGCTCTCGAGGTGAGGTGCTACGTCCGGCGGGTCCGCGTAGAAGTACGGCCTCCCGTCCTTGGTGTAGTGGAAGACGCTCTCCTTCATCGGGTCCGAGCGGACGAGCCCCGCGTAGTTGTCCTTGCTCGTGTCCTTGAGGAGCGTCTCGTTGATCTCCCGGATCCGCTCGATCGTGAGGTCGTCGCCGTTCTTCACGAAGTCGTTCACCTTCTTCGTCGCCGTGCGGAAGTTCTCGAGCGACTTCACGTCACCCCGGCTGAGCGTGCTCGACGGGCCCATGCGCCCCGGCTCGAGCTTGGCGAGCTGCTCGTCGGTGAGGACGAGCGGGGCGTTCTTCCGGAACTGATTCGTGAACCGGTTCCACTGGTCGAGGATGTTCCGCTCGGACGCCGTGATCGGGCTGAACGGCTCGACGCCGCCCCAGCCGGGGACCTTCGCCGTGCTCGCCGGCGCGGTCGTGCTCGCGGGCTGCACCTCGACGACCGGCTTCGTCGTGGCCGGCTCGACGACCGGCTTCGTCGTCACCGGACCGACGGCCTTCGGCCTGAGGACGAGCGGGAGCACCTCGCCCGTCGTCGCGAGGAGGCCGTTGAAGATCGCGCCCTGCGTCGCCGCCTTGTCGACGTTCTCGGTGAGCGGACGGTCGTTGATCGCGTTCCCGACGACCTGCGTCCCGGCGCCCGTGATGGCGCCCACGGTCGTGTAGGTGATCCCCGACGAGACGACCTTGGTCACGACCGGGGCTGCTGCCTTCGGGACGACCTGGCTCACGGCCGGCGACACGGCCCGCGAGACGACCGGTCCGAGGCCGCGGCCGAGCCCGAGGGTCACGAGGGAGACGGCGGCGCTGATCGCGCCCTCTTTGAGCGCGTCCTTGTAGTTCGTCTCCTCGCCCCACAGCCAGTGGCCGACGTAGTAGGACGTGACGCCGCCCGCGAAGCCGCCGACCGTCACGGCCGCGGCGGTGACGAGGAGCGCGGGAACCGAGACGGGCGCCGTCGCGATGATGAGCGCCGTGACCGCGACGCCGACGGCGATGCCCGCCGCGACGGTCACGACGGTCTTCCAGTTATCCTTGAGCCAGCTGCCCGCTGACCAACCGGACCAGCCCCACATGCCGGGTCCCTTCCCTTCCGTTGGCCATCGCGAAGGGCAAACAGGGACCCGCGGCGCTAGTCGTTGATCGACCGTGGATTGCACCCCTCTCGGGGGCGGCGCGCCTCCGCTTCGTCCGCCGGAGGACGTCCCGTGGCGCATCCCGAGGCGAGGGTCTCAGCTCTCGATCTCGAGCTTCTCCATGCGGTGGTAGAGCGTCGTCTTCGGGACCCCGAGGAGCTTCGCGGCGCTCGTCTTGTTCCCGTGGCAGTGCCGCAGCGCGCGGAGGATCGCCTCGCGCTCGACATCGTCGAGCCGCCACATCGCAGGGAGGAGCGGCTCCGCCGCGGCGCCCTTGTTCGCCTCGCGCGGCCCGCGGCCCGCGTGGGCGAGGATCGATGCGGAGAGGAGGCCGGGCCGCACCGTGCCGCCCTGGCCGGCGAGGACGGCGAGCCGGCGCACCTCGTTCTGGAGCTCGCGGACGTTCCCCGGCCACGGATAGGTGAGGAGGAGCTCCCGGACCTGCGGCTCGACGACGAGGTTCTGGTCGCGGAACGCGGCGAGGAAGTGGTCGATGAGCGCCGGGATGCACGCGAGGCGCTCGCGGAGCGGCGGGACCTCGATGCGCACGACGTTCAGGCGGTAGTAGAGGTCGGCGCGGAAGCGGCCGTCCGCGACCATGGCCTCGAGGTCGTGGTGCGTCGCGCCGATGATGCGCACGTCGACCGGGATGAGCTCGTCGCCGCCGACGCGCCGGATCGCCCGCTCCTGCAGGACGCGGAGGAGCTTCACCTGGAGGCTCGGGCTCATGTCCCCGATCTCGTCGAGGAGGATCGTGCCGCCGCGCGCGGCCTCGAAGATCCCGACGCGGGCGCTCTCGGCGCCGGTGAACGCGCCGCGCTCGTGGCCGAAGAGCTCGCTCTCGAGGAGCGTGTCGGGGATCGCCGCGCAGTTCTCGGCCCGGAAGGGGCCGCGCGCCCGCGGCGAGCGCGAGTGGAGGGCGCGGGCGAGCCCCTCCTTGCCCGTCCCGGACTCGCCCACGATGAGCACGGAGGCGTCCGCCGGGGCGACGCGGCGCACGAGCTGGAGGACCGCCTTCATGGCGGGCGAGCGCGCGACGATCTCGGGGACGCCCGGCTCGGACCCGGGGGCCGCGGGGGCCTGCTCGCGGAGCTGGTTCAGCTCGCGCGACCGCTCGAGGTACTGTTCCTTGAGCTCGGCGCGGAGACGCTCGATGATCGCGACGCGCTTCGCGAGCTCGTCGCGCTGCGCGGCGATCTGCTCGGCGCGCTGTGCGGCGGCGAGGACGACCGCGGCCGGGCGCGCGAAGGTCTCGACGGCGGCGAGGTCGCCGGCCGTGAACTCGCGCTTCACGAAGCGGTGGTCGAGGTAGAGGACGCCGAGCGTCTGGCCCTGCGCGCGGAGCGGCGCGCAGATCACCGAGCGGACGTCGATCACGTTGATCGACGTCACGTCCTTCGTGAGCGGGTCGTTCGGGGCGTCCGTCACGAGCTGCGCCACGCCCGCCTCCGCGACCTTGCGGACGACCGTGCGCGAGAACTCGAAGTCGGGCTTCTCGATCGCCGCCTTCTCGACGTTGCGCGCCGCGACCACGCGGAAGGTCAAGTTCCCGTCGGCGGCGCGGAAGGAGGCGACGGCGAAGCCGCGCTCGGCGCGGACGATCGCGATCCCCTCGTCGAGGATCCGCTCCATGAGCTTGATCGGATCCGGCTCCTCGGCGAGGCGGGCGGTGACCTCGAGGAGCTTCTCGAGGAGCTCGGTGCGACGCTCGGGCGTTGCGGACACGCGCACAGGTTACCAACCCCCCGACGACTGGTAGAATCCTCCGCTCCAACAAGACCTTCCATCAGACGAGCGGTAGCGAGGCGCGGAGATCGATGAAGCTCAAGGACTTCCTCAAGAGGCTGCCCGAGCCGTTCGCCGTCGAGATCCTCGAGGCCCTTCCGGCCCCGGATCGGCGCGAGCTCCTGCGCCATCACGGCGCCAAGGTGCCGATCGCATCGGGGAGCCTGAAGCGCAGCGACCGCCTGGTGAAGGAGGCGCGCCTCCTCCTCAAGGCGCTCGAGGCGAGCACGGACGTGGACGACTCGCGGACCTTCCTCCAGGGGTGGCTCGCGCGCCGGGCCGAGATGATCGTCGGCCTCCTCGACGCGTGGGGCGTCCAGCACCAGGGCGGGATCGTCGAGGACTTCGAGTGGGTCCAGAAGCTCGACGCGGCCAAGGTGAAGGAGTCGCTCGCCAAGCTCGGCGACAAGGTCGAGCCCGTGTCTCCGCTCGTCTACTTCGCCTACCTCGAGCTCCCGGTCACCGAGCAGGTGCTCGACGTGGACGCCCTCCTCAAGGGCGTCGCCAAGGGGACGGCCACGCAGCCGAGCTGAGCCCGTCCGGGCTCACCTCGGCTGGTGCAGCGCGGCCCAGTACGTCGCGATGCGGTCCGCGATGACGGCGTCCTGGAAGGTCGCGTCGAACCGGCCGGTCTCCGTCCTCGCGCCGATCGCCACGAGCTCGTTCCAGCGCGCCGTCGCCTCGAGGCCGAGCTCCAGGTCGAGGAGGGCGTTCACCTCGACCGCGACGAGACCGTAGAGGTCGCTCAGGCTGTCGGCGTCCGGTTTGGCGTTCACCGCCTGGCGCGCGCCGATCTGCCTCTGCCGCGTGAACGCGAGCGCCCGTGCCGGGTCCTTCTCGATGCGGCGCAGGTACTCGCCCTCGATCGGATGCCGGCGGAGCTCGGCGACGTCGTAGAGGTCGTGAAACCGCCGGATGCGGTCCGGGTCGTCCCGGGCGAAGTCCATGAGGAGCCGGAGCGCGTTGGGGAGGGTCCCTCCCGAGCCTCCGTACAGCCTGAGCGCGGCCGCGGAGCTCTCCGCGCACTCCATGGCCGCCTCGCGGTGGAGAGCTTGCCGATCCTCGGGGCCGTGGATCGCGAGCATGGCGTGGACGTCCCGGAGCTTCTCGTAGCGCGCTCGCACGTGGGGTCCGAGCTCCTCGAGATCTCCCGCCCCGACCTGGTACATGAGAGACGCGGCCTTCGCGTCGTTCGCGAGGAGCCGGCGCGCGGTGTCGACCCTCGCCACGGGGTTCGCCTTGAGAGCCTCGAATGGCTGGATGAGGCAGCCGAGCGTCGTCCAGAGCCCCACGATCCTCAGGACCGGGTCCGAGACCCGGGGCTCGGCTTCCTCGACGAGCTTCGCGCGCTCGCTCGCGACGCCGTAGTCCTTCGATGCCTCGCTCGCGTTGAAGATCGCATAGGCGAGGCCGAGCTCCTTCGGCGTCTTCTCGGCCACCTGGCCGAGCGCGCGGAAGAGGATCGTGGCGAGGTGCCGTCCGACGACGCCGTTCACTCCCTCGACGACGTTGCGCCGCGTGACCGGGATCAGTGGCGCGAGGAGCTCGTCGAACGCCGCGGCGTCGAGGTCGCTCACGCGGCCGATGCTGTCCCCGAGCTTCTCCGCGGCCCTCGTCGCTTTCTCCGGACCGCCTGCGTTCATGAGCTGGTACTTGTTGATCAGGCCGGCCAGCTCCACGACGCCCTTCCGCGCCGACTCGACGCGATCGGGGTCGATCGCGCGCTTGACCGGCGGAGGAGGGGGCACGACCGGGTCCGTACGGGACCACGATCCGCTCGTCGCCGTCGCGCTCGAGGGCGGCGCCGTCCCCTCCACCGGCGGACGGGACTTCCAGATCAGGTACGACGCCGCGAGGCCGGCGAAGCCGAGCGCGATCGCCGCGAGGGGGAGCAGGATGCGGAGCGGCGAGCGCGGCTCCTCCTCGATGCGCTCCTCCTTGACCGCGAGCTCGAGCGCGAGGGCGAGCTCCCCGGCGCTCTGGAAGCGCGCGCCCGGGTCCACCGCCATCGCCCGGTTCGCGACCGACTCGAGCGCCGGCGGCACGCCCTCGATCTCGGTCAGGGGCCGCCGCCTCTGCTCGCCGATCGCGATGAGGAGCTCGCTCCAGGTCCGGCCATCGAAGGGACGCTCCCCCGCGACGAGCTCGTGGAGGATCACGCCGAGCGCGAAGACGTCGGCGCGGCCGTCGATGCGGAGCCCGTTCAGCTGCTCGGGCGCCATGTAGGTGAGCGTCCCGAGGAGCTCCCCCGCCTCGGTGAGGGAGCGCTGCCCCGAGTCGCGGACGCACCCGAAGTCGGCGAGGCGCGGCGTGCCGCTGTCGTCGAAGAGCACGTTCTCGGGCTTCAGGTCGCGGTGGATGAGGCCCATGGCGTGGCAGCGGTCCACGATCCGCGCGACGCGCGCCACGAGCGTGCCGGCCTCGTCCCACGGGAGCCGGCCGCCCGCGGCCTCGAGCCGGTCGCGGAGCGAGCCCCCGGCCATGAGGTCCATGACGTACCAGAGCGCGCCCCGCTCGAGGCCCGACTCGTGGATCGGGACGGCGCCCGCGCCCGACGCCTTCGCGAGGGCCTCGGCCTCTCGCCTGAAGCGAGCGACGGCCTCGGGCCCGGAGACGCCGTCCATGACCTTGAGCGCGCGCTCGATCCCGGTCGCGAGATGGCGGACGCGGAGCACGCGCCCCATGCCGCCCTTGCCGAGCTCGGCGCCGACCTCGTACCCGGCGAGGGTCCGCACGCCGCCTCAGCGGACGGGCCGGCAGCAGCGGAACCCCGTCATCCGGTCCGTCCCGGCGACGGGGATCCGCTCCCACACGGGGGCCTTCTTCGCGAAGTTGCCGCCCTTGGCGAGCCGCTTCGTCCCCTCGGCGTCGAAGAAGCCGCGGACGAGCTCGCTCACGTTGCCGCTCATGTCGAGCGCGCCGAACGGCGAGCGGTCGTGCTGGTGCTTCCCGACCGGGTCGGGGCGGGCGGCCGTGTCGCAGCGCTCGTAGGCCGCGACGAACTTCCGCCCGTAGGGATAGTCGCGGTCGTCGAGGCCGCCCGACGCCGCGAGCTGCCACTGCGCCTCGGTCGGGATGTCCTTCTGCCGGGACGCGGCATACGCGAGCGCGTCGTCCAGGGTCACGTTCGTCACCGGAAGGTCGGCCGGCTCGGGCGTCCCCACGTCCGTCCAGTGCGACGGCGTCCGGCGCTTCTTGAGGCCCGGCTCCTTGATGGTCCCGAGGAACTCGCGGTACTCGCCGACGGTGACCTCGCGGACGTCCATGAAGAACGGCTCGACGCTCGCCGCGGGGAGGTCGTCGTGGCGCGGGTGTCCGGGCCGGTAGTGCTTGTGGGCGCGCACGTAGACCATGCCGGCGGGCGCCTTCGGGATCGCCTCGACGGTCACGTCGGTCCCGCGCGCGATCCGCACCGGGAACGAGAACGGCTCGATCCCCGCGCCGACGATCGTCGCCTGGTAGAGCCCCGTCGGGAGCGTGAGCGCCGCGACGGGGAGCGCGGGCGGCGGGTCGACGGCGAGCTGCTGCTTCGAGAGGTCCTCGGGCGAGAGCTGGACGAGCTCGAGGCGCGCCCCCCCCGCATCGAGGCCGCCCGGCGCGTGCGCCGGCTTCGCGACCTCGAGCTTGGCGACGCCGCGGGCCACGTCGATCAGGTGCGCGAGGTCGCGCGCCGGCGACTTGAGCGCGTTCGCGTCGCGGAGCTTGTAGTGCGCCCGGTCGAAGAGGGCCTCCGCGTCCTCGCCCGCCTGCTGCTTCGCGAGCGCCTCGTCGAGCGCGGCCTTGCCCTCGTTGTAGAGCGTCACGTGGACCTGGGCCTTGTAGGCGGCCTCGAGGCCGAGGCGGGCCTCCTCGTTGCCGGGGTCGTCCTTGAGGATCTCGGTGTAGAGCGCGATCGCGGCGGAGACGTCCGTCGAGCTGACGGAGTTCAGCTTCTGGCCGGCGCTGAGGAGCCTCTCCCGGATCGTGTTCGCCTCGGTGACGTGGCTCGCCCACTGGTAGGCGCCCCAGGCGAACGCCACGGCGAGGATCGCGCCGAGGATCCCGACGACGATCCCGCGGTTCTCGGCGACCCAGCGCGCGGCGCGGCGGCTACGGGGCTCGAGGTAGATCGAGGAGTCGAGCTGCTCGCCCTCGATGTAGCGCCGGAGCTGCTCCGCGCACGCGCTCGCCGTGTCGAAGCGCTGCTCGGGGAGCTTGCTGAGCGCCTTGTTGACGATCGACTCCATGGCCTTGTCGACGCGCGCGTTCCACGTCGAGGGCGGCGGCGGCGGGAGCTTGCGGACGCGGTCGAGGATCGCCTCGACGTCGTCGCCGACGAAGGGCGGCTTGCCGGTGAGCGCGTAGTAGAGGATCGCGCCGATCCCGTAGATGTCGCTCCGCTCGTCGACGAACGCGACGCGGCCGAGCGCCTGCTCGGGGGACATGTAGCTCGGCGTGCCGACGATCGTGCCCTCGCGGGTGAGCGCGCCCGTCTTCCCCTTGGGCTGCGCGACGAGGACCTGCTTCGGGTCGCGGGAGTCGACCTCGGTCTTCAGGTCCTCCTTGTACTTCGCGACGCCGAAGTCGATGAGCTTGACGTTCCCTTCCTTGGTGAGGAGGACGTTCGCGGGCTTGAGGTCGCGATGGATGATCCCCTTCGAGTGCATGTACTCGACGGCCTTCGAGACCTCGATCGTGACGCGCGCGGCGTCGCGAACGGTGAAGGGGCCCTTCTTCTTGACGCGCTCCTCGAGCGACTCGCCGTCGATGTACTCGAGCACGATCCCCGAGCCGTGCGGCGACTCGAAGCGGTCGTGCGCCGTCACGATCGCGGGGTGCGTGAGCGCGGCCTGGATGCGGATCTCGCGCTCCGTCCGGCCCTGCTCCTTCTTCGCCTCGGGGTCGTCGAAGCCGTCGTCGAAGAAGAGCTTGATCGCGACGGGGCGCTCGCCCATGCGGCGGTCGTGCGCGCGGTAGACGACGCCCTTGGCCCCGCTCCCGAGGATGTCGGTCGTCGGGTCCTTGATCATGTAGCGCGTGACGAGGAGCTCGCTCCGCTTGCTCGAGCCGGGCGCCCAGAGGAGCGGCGAGCCCGGCGGCGTCGCGGGCGTGAAGGTGTCGTTCCTCGGGTCGGAAGCGCGCGGCATGAGCGCCGCGGGGACGGGGTCC
>CAZYLP010000319.1:0-9159 GCA_964648345.1 uncultured Planctomycetota bacterium | reverse complement strand
CTGGACGAGGAGGAGCTCCGCGACGATCGTCCGGGCCCAGGGCCTGATGTTCTGGACGCGCTCGCAGAGCGCGTCGAGGTCGCGGATCGCGCCCGCGATGTCGCCCTCGTGCGCGCGGATCCGGGCGAGGAGGACGACCGCGAGGGGCGCCTCGCCGCCCCGCGCGTTCTGGGCCATGAGCGCGGATGCCCTCGCCGCGGGGAGGTCGCCGAGCGCGAGGTCGGTGTTCCCGAGCTCGACCCAGTACTGCGGGAGCCCGGGCAGGAGCTCGCACGCCTTCTCGAGCGCCAGGCGCGCCGCACCGTGGCGCTTCGCGCGGTTCCGCGTCCACCCGAGGAGGAACCAGCTCCGCCCGTCGAGCGGCGGCTCCGCCGCGAACAACCGCTCGATCTCGTCGAGCGCGTCCACGCCGCCGCCGCTCGAGCGGAAGCGGAGGATCAGGGCGAGGAGGCGCCCCGCGAACGAGCCGGGGTCGAGCGCGAGCGCCCGCGAGGCGAGCGCCGCCGAGTCGGCGTCGCGGCCCGTCTGCCCGAAGAGCTCCATGCCCTCCCTCGCGTAGCGCGAGGCCTCCACCTTGTCGGCCTCGGAGACCGTCCGGGCCGGCTCGGGCTTCGCCGGGCTCGCCTCGACGACTCGCGGCGGTGCGGGGGGCGGCGGAGGAGGAGGCGTGGCGGCCGGCCGCGACACCGCGACCAGGACGGCCGCGACGGCGAGGACGGCTCCGGCCCCGAGCGCCACGGGGAGGAGCCGCTTCTTCCGCGCGGCCGGCGCGCGGAGCGCGCGCGCGAGGGCCGACCCGTCCGCGAATCGGTCCGCCGGATCGACCGCGAGCGCCTTCTCGATCACCCGGGCGAGCTCGGACGGGAGCCCGGGCCGCGCGCGCGCGAGCGGCTCGTGCCGCCCCTTGGCGACGGCCGCCATGAGGTCGAGGACCGTCGCCGCCTCGAAGGCGGGGCGCCCCGCGAGGCACTCGTAGAGGATCGCTCCGAGCGCGAAGACGTCCGACGCCGGCCCGCTCCGCCGGGCATCGAGCAGCTGCTCGGGAGCCATGTAGCCCGCCGTCCCGCGGATCACGCCCGACCGCGAGAGCGCGACGCTCTGGCTCGCCCCCGGCGCGCTCGCGTCGAAGTGCTTCGCGATCCCGAGGTCGGCGACGAGCGGCTCGCCTTCGCGCGTGAAGATGATGTTCGCGGGCTTCAGGTCCCGGTGGACGACGCCGCGCTCGTGCGCCCGGCCGAGCGCCGTCGCGAGCCGGACCCCGAGCTCGCGCGTCTCCTCGACTCCCAGCGCTCCGCGGTCCAGACGATCGCGGAGCGTCCCGCCCGCGAGGAGCGGCATGACGAGGAAGGGGCGGCCGTTCGTCTCTCCCGCATCGAGCAGCGGCACGAAGCCGTCGCGCGCGGTGAAGCTCCCGATCAGCCGCCGCTCGCGCTCGAAGCGCGCGCGGGCCTCGGCGTCGAGGTTGAGGAGGAGCTTGATCGCGACCTCCTCGCCCGAGGGCGCGCGCGCCCGGACGACGGTCCCCATGCCGCCGCGGCCGAGCTCGGCGAGGGGCTCGTAGTCGCCGATCTTCCCCGCCGCGCTCACCCGGTCTCGACCTCGATTCTCGGCCAGAGCCGCCGCGAGAGCCGGTCGGGCGCGGCGCACGCGAGGGGCTCGAGGACCGTCGAGCTCACGAGGAACCCGAGGATCTCCGGGATCTGATAGCCCGGGGCTCTCGAGTAGCCCAAGACGATGTGCCCCGCGATGAGAGCGGCGCCGGCGACGTTCGCGGCGAGCGCGACCGCGACGCGCGCTCCGCGGAGTCGCGCGAGCGGCGCGGCGACGAAGGCCGCCGCGTGCACCTGGAGGTTGAAGACGATCGGGTAAGGGTTGTTCCACGCGTAGCTCGCGCGCGAGTGGACGGCCGCGAGGGGTTGCTTCGGCTCGCCGAAGTAGCCGAGGAGAGAGGTGTACTCCGCCTGGAGCTCCACGATCCACGACAGGACGATCGCGACGACGGGGACCGCGAGGGCGGCGACGGCGAAGCGTCTCCACGTGAGCGGCGCGCGCGAGGCGCGGAGCTCGACGCTGCTCGTGCCGAAGACGACGCCCCCCTGGAAGAGAGCGTGGATGGTCCAGGCGTAGAAGAGGCCGGACGGCTCGGGCCAGTAGATGAAGACGATGATGGCGGTCGTCACGCACGCGGGTGCGACCGCGAAGAAGATGGCTCGCGTCGCGGATTCCTTGACGCTGCTCACGTGGGCGTGTCGACGTCGTCCCAGTCCGCGTCCTGGAACCGGACGAGCCAGTTGAGGGCGTGGTGTCGCTCGGCGACGACGCCTTGCTCGAGGTCCGCGGGTGTCTTCTTCTTGTCGAGTTCCGCCTGGCGCACGGCCCAGTGGAGCCGGTAGTGGAGGTCGAGCGCGTCGAGCACCTTCGCGGGCTTCACGAGCCGGGCGCGCGGGATCAGGTCGTCCTTGCTCTTCAACATCGCCTTCGCGAGAGCCGGGACGTCGCAGATCTTGGAGGGGAAGGCGAGCTCGTCCACGAGACCCAGGGTCCACGCGAGGACCTGGAGCGCCTCGTAGCGCCAGGTCGCGTCGAGGATGTCCTGCTTCGTGGGCCGCTTCGCCGTGAAGAACCTTCGCTCCTTCCTGGTGAGGGCCGCGACGCCGGCCGGGATCTTCGCCTCGAGGTCCTTCACCGGGATCGGGTCGCCGGCTCCGTGGGACTCGCCGAGCACCGCGATCGCCATGAGCGCCTGGGCGCGCGTCGCGACCTCCCCGGGCTCGCGGAGGAGCACCTCGACCTCGCCGACGACGGGCGGCAGGCTCTCGGGGACCGAGACACCGAGTGACTTGAGCTGCCTCTCGGTCGCCTTCTTCCGCTTCCGGGCGTCGGCGGGGTACGGGATCTCGGCGCCCGACTCGGGCTCGCCGCTCGCCGGGTCGACGAGGACGAGGCCGTTCGGGTCGCGCACGGTCGCGTCGGGCAGGAAGAGGATCGCGTTCGCGTCGTGCGCCCACCCCGCGAGGTCGTCCATGGAGTCGTCGTCGACCTCGAAGCTCAGCTGGTGCTGGACGCGCTGGATGTGGCCGAGGACGTGGAAGAGCGACGCCGTCATGGCGCGCTTGCCGCCCTGCATGACGAACCCGGCGAAGCCGTCGAGGTGCGGCGCGAGCTCGGGGTCGCCGTGGTCGCGACGGTTGTTGAGCTCGTGCGTGAAGTCGAGCTCGGGCGGCGAGCGGTGCGTGCAGTAGGCGTTGATCAGGACCATGAGCACCCCGGGGGAGCAGTAGATCCGAGCGTTCGTAGCAACGCAATCCGCCCCATCAGCCCTGTCGTTGATGCAGGGCCGAACGCCCCGAGCGCCGCCGTCGCTACTGTCACGATCACGCAACATCCGTGCGGATCCCTCGCACACCTTGAAGCGCAAGGGCCCGGTGGCCATCGTCGATGTCCGTGGGGCCTCCGGCCGCAAACGTCCCACGTCGGGCCGTCCGGTCGGTGGTGGTGGGTAGGCAGGTGACGTATGGCCTCCCCGTGCGAGTCGAAAAACGAGCTTCTCGATGGCTTCCTCGAGGAGCTCGTCGAAGCCATTGAAGAGTGCTTCGGTCTTCAGGTGAAGATCGCGTACATCCGTCGACTAATCGACAAGCGCGCCGACTGTGTCGCCCAGCTGGGTCTGGGACGTCTCCTTCCGAGTGTCGGGTTCGGCGAGGGTGCGCCTCCAAGCATCACCATCTCCCTTCTCTTCCAGGAGGCGTCGGAGTCCGGCGTCATCGAGTTCTTCCTGAGCGACTCTCTCTCGCCGCGAGCCAACATCGATGATCTGGCGGCGCGACTGGGACAGAGACTCGGACCCTTGAAGGAGTACCTCGCGCGCCCCTCCGCGCTCGAGGTGTACGGCGACAGCGACTATGTCCTGCTCAAGAAGTACAGGTTCGGTCTGTCGATACTCGTCGACGGGCGACACGCGATCGTCATCCAGTTCGACAGCACCGAGCGTCCTCTCGACACGCTTACCGAGAAGGTCGCGCGCTTCGTGATCGACCACTGGGGCATGTTCGTGACCCAGCTCGTCGACGAGTCCGACTCCCGGCCGGCGTCGCCCCTGCCGGAGACACGAGTCGTCCAGCCCGTGCCGAGGCTTTCGACGGGACCCGACGCCAAGAAGATCGTCGGGAGGAGCGATGCGATCACGAAGCTCTGCCGCGCGATCGACCGGGTCGCGAAGAGCGAGGCAGCCGTGCTGATCCGCGGCGAAACGGGGACGGGCAAGGAGCTCGTCGCCAACTCCGTGCACGCGTCGTCGGGGCGGAAGGGCGCATTCGTCGCCCGGAACTGCGCCGGCCTAGAGGCCGGTGTGCTCGAGTCCGAGCTCTTCGGCCACGAGGCCGGAGCTTTCACGGACGCAAGGGTCGCTCGGAAGGGACTCATCCGGTCCGCCGACGGTGGGACACTCTTTCTCGACGAGGTCGGCGAGATGAACCTCGTCTGCCAGGCGAAGCTTCTCCGCGTCCTGGAGGACAAGGTCGTCAGACCGCTCGGATCCGATCGTTCGTTCAAGGTCGATATCCGTCTCGTGGCGGCCACGCACCGAGATCTCGAGATGGAGGTACGGGAGGGGAGGTTCCGTGAGGATCTGTTCTACCGTCTCAGTGTCGTGACGCTCGCGGTGCCGCCTTTGCGGGAGAGGCGCGACGACGTTCCGCTCCTCGCCAACCTGTTCCTCGAGAACGGCAAACGGCTCTCGCCGAACGCCCTCTCGCTTCTGTGTGCGTACGACTGGCCCGGCAACGTGCGCGAGCTCAAGAACAAGATCGTCGCGGCGTGCCTTCTCGCCCAGAAGGACGAGGTCGACGCGTCCGACTTCACGCTCAACTGCAGCGTCTCGAGCGGCGCCCCTACCTCGTTCGGGATGTCGTCTCTCGACGACATCATCCGCAACGCGATCGTCGCGACGCTCAAGGCGACGGACGGCAACGTCACTGAGGCCGCTCGGGTGCTGAGGATCAATCGCAAGATGATTTACCGGAAGCTCGAGGGCGCGGGGATCGACCCAGAGAGCTTTCGTCGAGTGTGACAGGGCGACCCATCGTCCCTCGCTGATCGGCCCCCTGCGGGACACTCGCGGCTGACACGCGGCAGAAGTGGCTGCCCCGGCGATCACCGCGGCTTGGCCAGGCGCTTGCGACACGGCCTCTCGGAAAAGTCTGGAGGCCAACATGAAGAAGATCATCGTCGCGGTCGCGGGGACCGAGGGCACCAAGTATTACGACGTCCAGCTCGGGCCGGGCACCAAGTCGCGCGACATCCTCGCGAAGCTCGGCCTCAATGGTTTCCAGCTGTCGAAGGTCGACGGCGGCGCCTACGGGTGGAACGACGACATCTTCCCTCACGTCGCCGACGGCCAGAAGGTCTACGCGACGAAGGCTGACGTGCAGGCCGGCTCGGGTTCGAGCGCTTCGTGAACGTCGGGCCGATCATCGTCGGCGCTTCGCAGGTCGTCGTCATCCGTTCTTCCGAGGTCGTAACCGTGGAGCCCACCCGGTCCATCAAGGTCGAGGCGGACCCGGCCGTGGTCGTGGTGCCGCCGCCTCGTGGGGCATGGGACGAGAAGGGTTGGCAGAAGACCTCGGACGGACGACGCGATGTCTACGAGGGGCACTACGCCGCGAGCGACAAACGTGGCGCGTTGAGCCGCTTTCGCGGTCGCGTCACGGTCGACGTCCTTCAAGGGCGCGTCTCCCTCGAGATCTGGGTCGCCGACCCTCCGGCGGAGATCCGCCGGCATCCCAAAGGAGCCTGCTTCCAGCTCGTGAAGACTCCCTGGTTCCGGCTGAACTGGGTGAAGCCGGCCGAGGATGTCGACAACGGCATCCTCTACATGGAGCGGCTGCTCTCCGAGTCTCTGGCACTCAGAAGCTGAGAGGACGAGACGATGATTCGTCATGATGGATCGAACGGTGCCGATACGGAGAGCATCCGTGCGCGCCTCGCGGGGGCTCTTCGCGACCTGCGGGCGCTCGACGGTGTGTTCTTCGGCGCGAGCCGGAAGGGCGTCCTCCCGAATGAGAGGGAGCAGCGCACGTGCCTGTGGCACGCGTTCACCTTGGTCGGAGACGTTCAGGCCCGGATCCTGTCCGCTCTCGCGAAGGAGCTCGACGTGCCTGCCGTGCGCCGCTTCCTCGGAGAGACGCGGCGGCTCGGGGAGGAGCTGCTCGATCGCGACACCGTCAAGAAGAACCCGTTCCTGCGGCGTCTCCTCGGCGCAGCCTTCAAGCTCCTCGCCGAGCTCGAGGCCGATCTCGGCGAAGAGTCCGGTCAGGCGGGCGGCGAGCCGCGGGTGATGCCCGAGATCGAAATCCCCTCCGACCTCCTCTACCAGGTCCACCACGCCCTGATGCCGGCGGAGCGCATGGTCGTCGTCTCCGGCCGCAAGGCGGCCGACGGCTCAGTCCAGCTCGGCGTCCCGTTCGACGTGACGGGCGAGCGGCACGAGTGCCATGTGCGATCGGATGACCGTCGCATGGCTCGCGCACTCATCGCGATGAGCGAGTCGGGCACCCACCTTGCCGGGTGGTTCCACAGCCACCCGGGGACGGGCCGCGGGGCGACTCACCCGAGCTCGACGGATCTAGCTCAGTATCGCGACTGGCTGACCGACTACTCGCCGAACCTCCTCGGCGCGATCGTCGTCTCGGACGGGACCTTCCGGCTCTTCGGGAGCGCTCTCCGGAAGGTGGTGATCCGCATCGAGGGGCGCGGTGTCGAGAAGGATGAAGAGGCCGATGACGTCTTCCATCTCTCCTCGTGATGGGGCTCCGTTCGATCGAACGCTCCCCACGATCATCTCGGAGACCATAGAGGCGCCTGGGCTCCCGGCGGGTCACCCGGCCGAGGCCGGGCTCTACTCGCGGCACAGGGACGTGCCCGGGCACGACCAGGAGAAGCTCGGCGCGAGCCGGGTCATGGTCGTGGGTGCGGGGGGACTCGGCGGCGTCGCTTCGCTCTGCCTGGTGCGTGCGGGCGTCGGCGAGCTCATCTCCGTCGAGCACGACACCGTCGAGCGGTCGAACCTGTCGAGGCAGCTCTTCTACGCGAACGATCTCGGAGCGCTGAAGGCGCACGCGCTCGTGCGGAACCTCACGCCCCACGCCGTCGGAGGTGGCCTCCTCCGTGGGATCGCGCTGCCCTTCCAGCGCGTGCTCGAGGAGTACCCGGACCTGCGTTACGACGCGCTGATGGTCCTCGTCGACAACAACGCCTGCCGCTTCGCGGCCGCGCGCGTCGGACGGCAGAAGCGGGTCCCGGTCATCTACGCGATGCTGTCGCGCGACGGGATGCGGCTGCACGTCTTCCTGCAGGGGTCTCAGCCGAACGCTCCCTGCCTCCGGTGCGCCCTCCCGAACCTCGAACCCACCGAGGCGTTGCCGTGCGCCGCGGGCATCATCACGAGCTGCATGGTGGCCGCCGGTCTGGCCGTCAACTTCACGATCCGCGCTCTCGTCGGATGGCCGGCGGGGACGTTCCACAACTGGCGCGAGGCGGATCTCCTGGGCGTCGCCCCGGATCGAGCCGGCGTCATCGAGCGCCGCCCCGACTGCGACATCTGCTCGTAGACATGTCGGGCGCGTTGACGGTCAAGTCGGAGTGGACGTCCGAGGATCGGACCGAGTGCCGTGTCCTCAGTGGCGCCTTCCTCGTGCAACTGCCGAGCGGAGAAGTCCGACGCATCGAGTCGAGGATCGTCGAGTGGCGGGGGATGCCGTCCGACGTTTACCTGCTCGATCCGCCACGCGAGCTCACGGCGCACCCTCATGGGCCCTGCTGGCAGCTCGTCGCACCCGCGTCACCAGCGTGGTTCAAGCTGCACTGGGAGAGGCCGCCGCTCTGCTTCGGCGACTCGCGGGGTTTCGTCGAAGCGTTTCTCGACCAGGCGTTCACCCTCGCTCAAGAGAGACGGACGGGCTGAAGAAGCATCTCGACCCAGGGCTCGACGATGTTCGATCGCTCGTCCGGCACGGCCTGATTTCAGCCACTTACACCTCGCTCCTTGACGAAACGCCTACCCGGTGGGAGATTCGCTCTCCGTGTCCAAGGAGCTCTGGAGCCGTCTTCGCATCGCGCTGCTCGCGCCGGCGCTCTTGTTCCTGCTCCTCGTGCTCCCGGACTTCCGCCCGGAGCGCGGACCGGCCCTAGAATCCGGCCCGGCCTCCTGCTCTCCCTCGACCTGCATCCATACGGGCTCGGAGGAGACGCCGGGGACCTTCCAGCGCGGCGAGATCCCCGACGACGACGACGACGCCGCCGAGCGTGCCGAGACCACCTCGAAGAAGCTCTCGAGCGAGCTGCTCGTCGGCGCGGAGCCCGTCGCCGGCGACGAGTCCCCCGCCTTCCTCGAGCTGCTCGTCGCATCTCCGATCCGCGCTCCTCCGCTCTGACTCCCGGCTCGTAGCGGAATCGTCACTTCACGAACGAGAGCACGGACCTGGCCCCGGGGGGCCAGAAGGGGAGTCGTCCATGTCGAGCAGAGTCGGCCGGCGCACCGTCGTCGTCGGCATCGTCGCAGCGGGCGCGATCGCCCTTTTCCTGGGGGGCAGGAGCACCCGGGAGCACGGGAAGGCCGAGCGCGGGAAGACCGAGCACGGCAAGGCTCCGGCGGAGACGCAGGCGAAGCACGCGGAGGCCGAGTTCCTCGTGACGAGCCCGCTCCGCTCGGACACCGAGCTCACGCGCGACTACGTGTGCCAGATCCGCGCGATCCGGCACATCGAAGTCCGCGCCCTCGAGCGCGGCTACCTCGAGGAGGTCTTCGTCGACGAGGGGAAGGCCGTCACGAAAGGCCAGCCCCTCTTCCAGGTCATGCCCGCCCTCTACCAGGCGGAGCTCGACAAGGCGACGGCCGAGGCCGAGGCGGCGCGGATCGAGTTCGAGAACACCCGGCAGCTCGCGGAGAAGAACGTCGTCTCGCAGAACGAGCAAGCGCTCGCGAAGGCGAAGCTCGACAAGGCGAAGGCGGAGGTCGCGCTCTGCGAGACGCACCGGCGCCTGACGAAGGTCGTCGCGCCGTTCGACGGGATCATGGGGCTCCTCAAGGTTCGCTCGGGGAGTCTGCTCGATGAGAGAGAGCTCCTCACGACACTCTCCGACAACAGCAAGATGTGGGTCTAT
>CAZYLP010000318.1:2649-9181 GCA_964648345.1 uncultured Planctomycetota bacterium | reverse complement strand
CGACGCGCTCGCCTACGGCCTCGTCGAGGAGGTCGTGCCGGACGGTGAAGCGCGGACGCGCGCGGTCGCGCTCGCGAAGGACATCGCGAAGCAGGCGCCCATGGCCGTCCGGCTCGCGAAGAGCGCGCTCAACGCCTTCGTGCGCGGGGAGTCGTCCGAGGTCCTCCTCGAGTCCACGCTCCAGGCCGTCCTCTACGAGACGGAGGACAAGAAGAAGCGCATGACGGACTTCCTCGAGAAGCGGAGCAAGAAGTAGTGAGCGCGAACGAGAGCGCCTGCGTGATCGGCGCGGGGACCATGGGCGCGGGGATCGCGCAGGTCTTCGCCCAGGCGGGCTGGCAGGTCGTCCTCTACGACATCGACGACGCCGCGCTCGCGCGGGGCATGAGCCGCGTGAAGGAGAACCTCGAGGGCGCCGTCGCGCGCGGCAAGCTCGATGCGAAGGGTCGCGACGAGACGCTCGCGCGGATCGACCGCTCCACGAACCTCTCCGCGGCCGCGGAGAGCGTGGCCGTCGTCGTCGAGGCCGTCTTCGAGGACTTGAAGGTCAAGAAGGAGCTCTTCGCGAAGCTCGACTCGTCGGGCGCCGAGCTCCTCGCGACGAACACCTCCTCGCTCCCCGTGACCGAGATCGCCCAGGCGACGAAGCGCCCCGAGCGCGTCGTCGGCCTCCACTTCTTCAACCCGCCGCACCTCCAGAAGCTCGTCGAGGTCGTGAAGGGCGAGCGCACGAGCGACGCATCCGTGAAGCGGGCGCTCGAGGTCGTGGGCCAGCTCCAGCGCGAGGCGGTCCTCGTGCGCGACTCTCCGGGCTTCGCGACGACGCGCCTCGGCCTCTGCATCGGCCTCGAGGCGATCCGCATGGTCGAGACCGGGGTCGCCACGGCCGATGCGATCGACACGGCCATGGAGCTCGGCTACGGCCACCCCATGGGCCCGCTCAAGACGGGCGACCTCGTCGGCCTCGACGTGAGGCTCGCGATCGCCGAGCACCTCTGCCACGAGCTCGGCGACGCGTTCCGTCCGCCCGCGCTCCTCCGCCGCATGGTCCGCGCCGGCAAGCTCGGCAAGAAGAGCGGGGAGGGGTTCTATCGGTGGGACGCCAAGGGCGAATGTCTGGGGCCGGCGTGAGGCCGCGGAGGGAGACGGCGAGAGCGCTGAGAGGACGGCTTCGCAGGGACGCCGAGGCGCGGCGGTGCAGAGGCGCAGAGGCGGTGGCTGCGTGAGCATGCGCCCCGGCGAGAGCGAGAGGCGGTCGAGGAGAGGGCTCCTGATCGTGCTCGCGGGCATCGGCATCGCGCTCGTGGGAGCGACGCTCGCCGCGCTCGAGTGGCGAGAGCGCCAGAAGGTCCTCGCGAGCCGCTTCGATAGCAGCGCCTACGTCGTGAGCGGCTGCTTCGCGCCTGCGGAGGCGCTCCTCGCCGCGGTGACGACGGCGACGGCCGCGGAGGCGCGGGCGGGGATCGACGACGCGAGGAAGGAGCTCGTCGTCCTCGCCGACCTCCTGTCGCAGCTCCAGCAGCCGCAGACGGAGCGCTCGCGAGAGCTCCGGCGGCTCGAAGACCGCGCGCGGGTGCTGAGCGAGGCCGTCGCAGAGGACGAGCGCTGCCAGAAGATCTTCATGGATGCGGTGACGATCGTTCAGGAGAGAACGTTGCCGAAGTACGGCGAAGCTCGGACCGCGCTCGACGGCATCCCACCCGCATCGCGCTTTTACCTCGACGCCCAGACGTACAAGCACTGGCTCGTAGCCGACACCAAGGTCCGCGAGGCCGCGTCGCTCGCGAGGAAGGGCGACCGTGTAGGCGCGCGGAGGCTGTACCTCTCGGCGCTCGAGAACGAAGCACTCGGTCCGGAAGCAAGGGAGTCGGTCCGCAAGCGCCTCGCCGCGCTCGACGCTCCCGACGATCCCAAGTAGCCGCTGGAACGCTCGCTCTCGCAGCCGCGGCCTCCGTGCGCTCCGTGACCTCCGTGGCCTCCGTGCTTCACGACGAAGTCGTGCTCATTCTCCGCGCCCTCCCGAGAGTAGAATGCCACCCTTCCATGGAGCACGTCCCGATCACGCGGTGGGAGGTCGTCCTCGAGATCTACCGCAGCCGCATCGGCAGCGCGATCAAGGGGCTCTTCCTCCTCCTCGGCACGGGCACGATCGGCTACTGGACGCTCGGCCAGCTCCACGAGCACCACGTGCTGAACCCGCCGCTCCCCGCGGGCGAGCACTGGTCGCTCAGCGAGTGCCTCTACTTCACCGCGATCTCGCTCTCGACCGTCGGCTACGGCGAGACGATCACGAGCAACGGGAGCCTCGCTGGCTTCACCGATGTGCGCATGTTCACCGTCGGGGTCCTCCTGCTCGGGATGATCGCGACCGCATACTTCCTCTCCTCGGCGACGGCCTTCTTCGTCGAGGGGGACTTGAAGCGCGTCCTGGAGAAGCGCCGCATGCTGAAACAGATCGCCGCCCTGACCGGGCACTACATCATCTGCGGCGCCGGCCAGACCGGCCGCCACATCGCCGAGGAGGTGACCCGCTCCGGCAAGGAGTGCGTCATCATCGACACCGAGACGCGCCCGATCGCCGAGCTCGCCGACCACGGCGTCAAGGTCCACTCGATCATCGGCGAGGCGACGAAGGACGAGACGCTCATCGAGGCGGGGATCGAGCGCGCGATCGGGCTCGCCGCCTCGCTCCCCGACGACAAGGACAACCTGTTCCTCGTCATCTCGGCGCGGCAGCTGAACCCGAAGCTCAGGATCGTCGCCAAGGCCGTCGACATGCCGACGCGCGGCAAGCTCCTCAAGGCGGGCGCCGACGGCGTCGTCGCGTCGAACTACATCGGCGGCATGCGCATGGCGTCCGAGCTCGTGCGGCCGAACGTCGTCAACTTCCTCGACCAGATGCTCAGGAGCAAGGAGGCGCCCGTCCGCTTCGCCGAGGTCGTCGTCGGCGCCTGCGAGTACGCGACGCTCGCGGCGCTCGACTCGGTCAAGCGAGCGGGCCTCCCGATCCTCGCGATCAAGAGCCCGAGGCAGGAGGGGTTCACCTACAACCCCTCCCCCGAGTCCCGCCTCGGGCCGGGGACGGTCCTCGTCGTCATGGGCGAGGTCGACAGCTTGAAGAAGCTCGAGGACCTCGTGAAGGCGGACAAGTCGGGGGCGTACCTCGGGCCCCAGACGAACCGCCTCGCGGCCCTCCCGACCATGATGCGGCCCGTGATCGACGAGAAGGAGCTCCAGGCCGCGGAGCCCGCGAAGTCTCCCGCCCCGGCCCCGGCGCCCACCCCGGTGCGCACGCGCCTCGACGACTTGAAGGACCCGCGGGACAACCTATAATCCTCGGCACCTACCTATGGCCATCGACCTCCACTTCGGGGACAAGCTCATCCCCGGCCTCCAGATCGCGATCGGCGTCCGCACCAAGGACAAGCCCGCGGTCAAGCTTCGCTATGCCGGCGGCGCCGACATCCCGCACGTCCTCACTCGCATGGACACCGAGATCTGGAAGGTGCGCTTCAAGCTCCCCCAGGACTCGAAGGGCGAGGTCGAGATCGACGTGAAGGCCGGCGCCGACTCCAAGACGGAGAAGAAGGCGATCGGCTAGAGGTGTCCCCCCGCCGGGAGTTCCGCCACCACGAGGAGCAGGTCGCCAAGGCCATCGAGGCGCTCGTCGCGCTCTCGCCCGCCGAGTTCCCGCACCGCGACCTCGTCCGCGAGATGGTGACGGCGGCGATGTACCTCACCTCGGACGGCCTCGACCGGGGCGAGCTCAAGATCCTGAACTCGACGCTGAAGGAGTTCCGCTACGCCTTCAAGGTCTTCGACCGCTACGCCGACCGGCGGAAGGTGAGCATCTTCGGTTCGGCGCGGACGCCGGTCGAGTCGCCCGTCTACCAGCACACGAAGCGGTTCGCGGCCCGGCTCGCCGAGCGCGGCTTCATGGTCATCACGGGCGCGGGCCCCGGGATCATGCGCGCGGGCAACGAGGGCGCGACGCGCGAGAAGAGCTTCGGCGTCAACATCCGTCTGCCGTTCGAGCAGGAGCCGAACGACATCATCGCGGGCGACGAGAAGCTCATCAACTTCAAGTACTTCTTCACGCGGAAGCTCTCCTTCGTGAAGGAGAGCGACGCGATCGTCCTCTTCCCGGGCGGCTTCGGCACGCTCGACGAGGGCTTCGAGACGCTCACGCTCCTCCAGACCGGGAAGTGCGACCCGCTCCCGGTCGTGATGATGGACGTGCCGCAGGGGAACTACTGGACCGAGTTCGACGAGTACGTCCGCTCGACGCTCCTCAGGAAGGGCCTCATCGCGCCCGCGGACCTGAACCTCTACCGCTACACGACGGACGTCGAGAAGGCCGTCGCGGAGATCGAGACCTTCTACCGGAACTACCACTCGATGCGGTACGTCGAGGACCTCGTCATCATGCGGCTCAACAAGCCGCCGACGCCCGCGCTCATCGAGCGGCTCAACCAGGACTACAAGGACATCCTCGTCGCCGGCGCGAGCTTCGAGATCCCGACGACGCCGCACCCCGCCGAACGCAACGAGCCCACGGACGTGCTCGCGCTCCCGCGCGTCACGTTCCGCTTCGTGCGGAAGCAGTTCGGCCGCCTGCGGCGGCTCATCGACGAGATCAACCTCGCCGAGCTCTAGGCCGGGTCCTCGCCGGCGCCTCGCCCCGAGTCCACGGCGTGCGCGGTGACCGCGAGGGCCGCGGTCGTCACGATGATCGCCGCGTAGGCGATGATCGCGCCGGCGAGCTTGACCCGGACGGGCACGCCGAGCGTGCCTCGCCAGAGCCAGTGGCCGGAGTCCGGAAGCTCGAGGACGAGGAGCGCGAAGAGCGGCGCCCCGGCCAGGAGGCTCGTGGGCCCCGTCTCGGCCCGCGAGCGCATGGAGGCCTTCGCCGCCGGGAGCGCGAAGAGGAACGTCCAGAAGGAGACGCTGAAGATCGCGAGGAACGGGGCGAAGAAGAGGACCTTGAGCTCGCGGATGCCGTGGGCGAGCAACGCGTCGACGAGGAACTTGAGGATGTGCATGGCGCCGAGACCCGCCGCGGCCGCGAGGGCGAGGACGAGCATCCACGGCACCGCCCGCACCGCGAGCCCGAGCCCCTCGCCGACGGTCGGGGTCCTCTCCAGGGCCACGGCGAAGACCGGGAAGGAACCGGCCGCGACCGCCGCCGTGAACGGGAGCACGCCGAGGAAGAGCTCCCGCTCGGGGAAGACGTGCCAGGGCTGCGTCTGGGCGAGGAGCCAGAGAGGAGTCGCGACGGCGAGGGCGCCGATCGAGGAGGCTGCGACCGCGGTCGGTCCGCCGCGCCGCAGCAACGTCGCGAGGATGGAGCTGAACGACGCGTGGAGCGGCGTGCCCGCCCGCTCCGTCATTTCGGCGTCCGCGAGAGGAGCATCCAGATGCCCGTCGCGGACGCGGCGACGAACGGGAGGAGGAACAGGAGGATCGCCGCGCGGTGCGCGAGGAGGGAGCCGCCGCCGCGCCACTTCCGGAAGCCCGTGACGATCGGCAAGAGCGTGGCGCCGGTCGCCGTGTAGGCGCACGGCATGTGGATCGAGACGCGCCGCTCCTCGAACTTGAAGAAGCCGCCCGTCGCGTCCGCGAAGTAGATCGTGACGGCGAAGCCCACGAGGAAGACCCCGATGAGGAGGAGGTGCGTCTTCACCTTCGCCTTGTGCCCGGCCCACATGCCGGAGAAGAGCGCGACGCCCGTGAAGGCGTAGGCCACGAAGAAGGCGATGAGGGTCTGGTCCGCGCTCATGGAGCCATTGTTCTACGGCTCGCCCGGCTCCGTCAACCGCCTCGGGTCCAGGACGCGCGCGAGCGTCGCCTCGTCGGCCACCCGCATCTCGCGCGCGACCTCGGCGATCGTGCGGCCCTCGGCGACGGCCCGCTTCGCGACCGCGGCGGCCCGGTCGTAGCCGATCGCGGGCGCGAGGCCCGTCACGAGCGCGGCGCTCCGCGCGACGAGCGCCGCGCATCGCGCCTCGTCCGCGCGGAGGCCCGCGATGCACTTCTCGCCGAGCGCGCGCGCCGCGCGGCCGACGAGCTCGAGCGCGTCGAGGAGCGCCTCCGCGATCACGGGCATCATCACGTTCAGCTCGAGCTCCCCGAGCGCGGCGGCGAGGGCGACGGTCGCGTCGTGCCCGACGACGCGCGCCCAGACCATGCGGACGGCCTCGGGGATCACCGGGTTCACCTTGCCCGGCATGATCGACGAGCCGGGCTGGAGCGCCGGGAGGATGAGCTCGCCCAGGCCGCCGCTCGGCCCCGACGCGAGGAGGCGGAGGTCGTTCGCGATCTTCGCGAGAGCCGCGGACGCCGTCCGCGTCGCGGCCGACAGCGCGGCGAGCCCGTCGCGGAAGCCCTGGAGCTCGAACGGCACGCGCGCCGCGCGGAGGTTCGTCCCGGTCCGCTCGGCGATCGCGGCGAGCGCGCGCGTCGCGGCCTCGGGGTGGCGGGTCAAGCCCGTGCCGACGGCCGTCCCTCCGAGCGGGACCTCGAGGACGTCCTC
>CAZYLP010000318.1:0-2639 GCA_964648345.1 uncultured Planctomycetota bacterium | reverse complement strand
GTCCCTCGCACGCGCGACGAGCTCGCCGCCGCGCTGCACCGCGCCGGCCCAGCCCGCGAGCTCCTGCCCGAGGCGCACGGGCGTCGCGTCCACGAGGTGCGTGCGGCCGAGCTTGACGACGTGGTCGAGCTCGGCCGCCTTCGCGTCGAGCGCGGCCGCGAGCGCGGCGAGCCCCGGCAGCGTCACCGCCTCCGCGACGCGCGCGGCCGCGAGGTGGATCGCCGTCGGGAAGACGTCGTTGCTGCTCTGCCCGCGGTTCACGTGGTCGTTCGGGTGGACGGGCCGGAACACGCCGCGCGGCCCGCCGCCGAGGAGCTCGTTCGCGCGGTTCGCGATGACCTCGTTCGCGTTCATGTTCGAGGAGGTGCCGCTGCCGGTCTGGAAGATGTCCACGGGGAAGTCCTCGTCGCGCTCACCCGACGCGACCTCGATGGCGGCGCGACGGATCGCATCGGCGAGCGGGGCAGGGAGCACGCCGAGCGCGCCGGTCGCGGCGGCGAAGCCCGCCTTCACCTCGCCGAGCGCGTGCACGAGCGCGACCGGGAGCCGCCGCCCCGAGAGCGCGAAGTTCTCGACCGCGCGCGCCGTCTGCGCCCCGTAGTAGACACCGTCGGGGACGACGACCTCGCCGAGCGAGTCGCGCTCCACGCGGGTCTTCACGCGGCCTCGGCGCCGCCCTCGAGCACGGACCGGCGGAGGACGAGGTCGCGCGCGCCGCGCGTCTCCATGTCGTCCGAGTGGAACGTGAAGCGCGTGTGCCCCGCGCCCATGCCGTTCAGCCAGTCGAGGATCCCGTAGTCGGCTGCGACCTCGAGCCACGCGCCACCGGTGCCGTCGAGCTTCACGAGGCTCACGTGGCCGATCTGTTCTCCTCCGGGGTCGAACACGGAGCGGCCTCGCCAGCGCCGGAGGTGCTCCTCGGACCGGTCCTTCATGCGGCGCTCCTCTCGTCGAGGGAGTCGTTCGCGAGCCGCTCCGCGTCGCGGACGTGACCCGCCACATCGAGGAGGGGGCGCCTCACGGGCCTCACCTCGACGTGGTCGACGGTCCTCAGGTCGAGCGCGAGGTCGAGCTCGACCACGCGGCCGTCGAGCAGCGGCGCCCGGACGACCTGCACGGTCGGAGCCCGTTGCGGGTCCCACCAGGTGGTTCGGATCACGAGGAGTGCGCTCGCGTCGTCGTGCGTGCCTGGGTTCATGTGCCCTGTCCCTCGCCGGATCCGGGACCCGACACCCCACCCGGTGCAACGACCGGGCCGCCTTCCACGCGCCCGGTCGCATGTCGTGGCGCGACGGCGGTCTCAGGGCTATGTTCGCTCCATGCCCGCGCGGATCGCGCTCGTCGAGGACTCGGAAGAAGTTCGGCGCTTCGCGCGCATGCTTCTCACGCGGAAGGGCTTCGACGTCGAGGAGTTCCCGGACGGCGCCGCGGCGCTGGACGTCGTGCTCGACCGGCCACCGGACCTCGTGGTGTCGGATGTCCAGATGCCGAAGCTCGACGGGCTCGAGCTGACCCGCCGGATCCGCGAGCGGTTCGACAAGGCGCGTCTTCCGATCGTCCTCGTCTCGGTCATGAGCGAGGAGGAGGACATCGTCCGTGGCTTCGAGGCGGGCGCGAACGACTACCTCGTCAAGCCGTACCGTCCGGCCGAGCTCCTCGCGAAGGTCTCCGTGCTCGCGAAGGAAGGTCCCTACCTAAGAAAGCCCGACGAGCCTCTGCCGCCCGAGCCGCCCGCGGCCGGCTCGACGCCGGTCGACGCCCAGCACGCGGCGAAGACGGACTCGGACACGCGCCTCATCTCGCTCGGCGCGGGCGCGAAGAGCGAGGTCAAGTACTTCTTCGACAAGTACGAGATCCGCGGCGAGTACGGCCGCGGCGGCATGGGCACGGTCTACCGCGCGGTCAAGCGCGACGACGGCCGCCAGGTCGCGCTCAAGGTCCTCGCGCCGCGCCTCTCCGAGAGCCGCACCGCGATCGCGCGCTTCCTCCGAGAGATCAAGGTCCTCTCCGAGCTCGAGTGCGACAACGTGGTCAAGGTCTACGACCACGGCTACGACAACGGCCGCTACTTCCTCGCCATGGAGGCCGTCGAGGGCGACGCGCTCGACCGGATCGTCCAGCGCGAGGGGCCGCTCTCCGAGAAGTCGGCCGTCGATGCCTTCGCGCAGTCGGCGCGGGCGCTCCAGGCGATCGCGGACCGCGGGCTCGTCCACCGCGACGTGAAGCCCGCGAACATCCTTCGCCGCCAGGACGGGCTCGTCAAGCTCGTCGACTTCGGCCTCGCGAAGCACGAGAACGACGTCTCGGGCCTCAGCGAGTCGGGCTACGCGCTCGGCACGCCGTATTACATCGCCCCCGAGATCATCGAGGGCGGCAAGCCCGACGCGCGGAGCGACCTCTTCGCGCTCGGCGTCACCATGTTCGAGGCGCTCTCGGGCCGCCGGCCCTTCACGGGCGTCGTGCCCTACCAGATCTTCCAGCTCATCGTCTCGGGGCCGAAGCCGGACCTCTACGCGGCCCGGCCGTCCCTCTCGCACTCGCTCGGGATCGTCGTGGACCGGCTCCTCGAGCGCGACCCGCGCAAGCGCTATCAGAGGGCGTCGGAGGTCGAGGCCGAGCTCCGCGAGGTCGAGAAGCGG
>CAZYLP010000317.1:0-9192 GCA_964648345.1 uncultured Planctomycetota bacterium | reverse complement strand
CCCGAGAGCGTGTTGAGCGGCTGGCCGAGCCTCAAGTAGCCGAGGCCGCACGCCTCGAGCGGCGCGAGCTTGGCGCCGATCTCCGGGGCGTCGGCGTAGAACTCGATCCCCTCGCGGACCGACATGTCGAGCACGTCCGCGATCGACTTGCCGCGGTCCTTGATCTGGAGGATCGGTTCGCGGAAGCGGCGGCCCTGGCACTCCTCGCACTTCACGAAGACGGGGGCGAGGAACTGCATCTCGATCCGCTCGTGGCCGTCGCCCGTGCACCGCTCGCAGCGGCCGCCGGGCGCGTTGAGCGAGAAGTGACTCGCCTTCGCGCCGGCGCGGATCGCGGCGTCCGTGCTCGCGAAGCGCGCGCGCACATCGTCCGCCGCCTTCGTGTAGCTGAGCGCGTTCGCGCGCGGCGTGCGGCCGACGGGGTCCTGGCCGACGAGGAGGAGGTCCGAGACGAGCTCCGCGCCCTCGATCGCGTCGCACTCGACCGGCGGCCCGTCGCGCTGCGCCGAGCGCCACGAGGGCGCGAGCACCTCCTCGAGGAGCGTGGACTTGCCCGAGCCCGAGACGCCGCAGACGACGGTGATCGCTCCGAGCGGGAAGGTCGCGTCCACCTTCTTCAGGATCCGCGCGCGCGCGCCGCGGATTCGCACCGCATCGTCTCGACTCGCTGCGCTCGCTCGACGAGGTCGGTGAATCCGTCGGCGACCCGACAGGAAGGCGCCCGTGATCGACTTCTTGTCCTTCTTCAACGCATCGAGAGATCCCTCGAACACGAGCTCGCCGCCGCTCGCGCCCGCGCCGGGGCCGATCTCGAGGACGTGGTCGGCGGACTCGATGAGCTCGGGGTCGTGCTCCACGAGTGCGACCGTGTTCCCGGCGAGGACGAGCGCGCCGAGGAGGCCCGCGAGGCGCGCGGCGTCGCGCGCGTGGAGGCCGACCGACGGCTCGTCGAGGACGAAGAGCGTCTCCGAGAGCGAGGCTCCGAGCGCCGCGGCGAGGTGGACGCGCTCGAGCTCGCCGCCCGAGAGGGTGCGCGAAGGGCGGTCGAGCTCGAGGTAAGCGAGACCGGTTTCGACGAGCGCGGCGAGGCGGCCGCGCACCTCGCGGAGGCACGCCTCGGCGACGGCGAGGTCGCGGCCCTTCGCGTCCTTCTCGAGCGCCTCGAGGAGCGCGAGCGCGTCGCCCACGGGGAGCGCGGTCAGGTCCGCGATCGTCCGGCCCGCGAGCTCGTAGGCGAGCGCCTCGGGGCGCAGCCGCTTGCCCCCGCACGTGCGGCACTCGAGCGCCGTCCGGTAGCGCGAGAGGAGGACGCGCACGTGCATCTTGTAGGTCTTCGTCTCGAGCCAGCGGAACCAGCCGAGGACTCCGTCGAAGCGCGAGTCGCCCGAGACGACGAGCTTCCTGTGCTCCTCCGCGAGGTCCTGCCACGGGACCGTGACCGAGATCTTCCTCCGCTTGCAGAACGCGAGGAGCGCGTGCCGCTCCTCCTCGGTCGAGCCCGTGTTCCACGGCTTGATCGCGCCCTGGGCGAGCGAGCGCGTCGGGTCCGGGATCACGAGCGCCGGGTCGATCTCGAGCGTGCGGCCGAAGCCGCGGCAGGTGGGGCACGCGCCGACGGGGCTGTTCCACGAGAAGGTGCGCGGCCGCGGCTCCTCGAAGGAGCGGTCGCACCGCGCGCAGTGGCGGCCGGTCGAGAAGCGGAGGACCTCGGCGTCGCCGCCGTCCTGAGCCTGTCGAAGGACGTAGGCCGCGGCCTTTCCGCCGCCTTCGCGGAACGCCTGCTCGAGCGAGTCCTGGATCCGGCGCACGCCGGCGTCGGCCTTGAGGCGATCGACGACCACCGCGACGGTCCTCGCCTTCTTCGGTGCGAAGTCCTCGAGCTCGACCGTGCGTCCGTCCTCCCAGAGGCGCACGAAGCCTCGCGCCCGGAGGTCGGCGCGGACGGTCTCCCAGCCCGCGGTGCTCGCGGGGAAGGTGATCGCGAAGCGAGCGCCTCGCGGCAGCGCGGCGAGCGTCTTCGCGGCGGCCGCGGGGTCGTCGGGGCGAACCTCCTCGCGGCAGCCCGGGCAGCGGAGGACCGCGAGCGTCGCGTAGAGGACGCGGAGCGGCTCGAGGACCTGCGCGAGCGTCCCGACCGTCGAGCGCGACGTCGAGACGACCGGCTTCCGGTCGATCGCGATCGCGGGCGGCACGCCCTCGACCTCCGCGTCGGGCCGGTCGAGCCGGGCGAGGAACTGTCGCGCGTAGGCCGAGAAGCTCTCCGCGTAGCGGCGCTGGCCCTCGGCGTAGAGCGTGTCGAACGCGAGGCTCGACTTCCCCGAGCCCGAGACGCCGACGATGGCGGTGAGCTTCCCGAGCGGGACCTCGACCGAGAGGCCCTTCAAGTTGTTCGTGCGAGCGTCGCGGACGTGGATCGTGCGGCGAGGCTTTCGGTCGCTCATCCGGGAGGCCGCACACGATAAGGCTTCGCGGCGAACTTTCCATCGTCCGGGCGGGTACCATGACGCGGTGAGCGGAGCCTTCTCTCCGGGCGCGCGGGTCGGGGACTACCGGATTGTCCGCAAGCTCGGCCAGGGCGGCATGGGCGCCGCGTTCCTCGTCGAGCGCGAGGACACCGGCGCGGGCGACGCGCTCAAGGTCCTGATCGAGGGCACGGCCGACGCGGCCGCGGCCGCGCGCTTCGTGCGCGAAGGCGAGGCGCAGGCGGCGGCGCAGGGGCACCCGAACGTCCTCCGCGTCCGCGCGGCCGGCGTTCACGCCGGGTCGCCGTGGCTCCTCGTGGACTTCGCGCCGGGTGGGAGTCTCGGCGACAAGCTCCGCGAAGGCCCGCTCTCCGTCGCCGAGGCGGGCCGCGTCGTCCTCGCGCTCGCGCGCGCGGTCGAGCACGTCCACGCGCGCGGCGTCCTCCACCGGGACCTGAAGCCCGACAACGTCCTGTTCGACGAGAGCGGGACGCCGCTCCTCGTGGACTTCGGGCTCGCGCGCGTCGAGGACTCGCAGGCGCTCACGAAGACGGGCGCGATGCTCGGGACTCCGGGCTACATGGCCCCCGAGCAGACCGAGACGAGCCGCGCGACGGTGGACGAGCGCACCGACGTCTACGGGCTCGGCGCCGTGCTCTACGCGTGCCTCACCGCGCGCGCTCCGTTCGTCGGGCCCGACCCCATGAACGTCGTCGTGCAGGTCCTCCGCGAGCCCGTCGAGGCACCGAGCAAGCTCCGGGCGGATGTCCCGGCCGCCCTCGATGCTCTCTGCGTGCGCGCGCTCGCGAAGAAGCCGGCGGACAGGCCGGCGAGCGCGGCCGACTTCGCGCGCGCGCTCGAGGCCGCCCTCGATGCACGGAGGGGCCCCGTACGTCCGCGCGCGCTCCTCGCCGGTCTTGCCGTCGGATGTCTCGTCGCGCTCGTCGCGCTCGTCGTCGCTCTCTCGATGTGGCGTCCTCCTCCGCCGCCTCCTTCGCCGCCCACGGGGACGGCCGTCGCCAGCGAGGCCGACCCGGGCGGTCCGGTCTCCGTGACGCTCGAGGGGCCCGAGAACACGCACCGCGCGCGCGAGCGGCTCGTCGTGACCCTCTCGACGCGCGCGCGGACGGTCGAGGTCCACGTCGGTCCGCGCCGGTCGGACCTCAGGCCCGGAGGGCTCGTCTCCGGCGTCGAGGTCGACCTCGAGCCCGGCGAGAACGTCGTCCGCGTGAGCGTCCCGGGGCGAGGCGAGGCCGAGCGTCGTGTCCGGCGTTTCCTCGTGCCGGGCGACCTCGTGCCCGGAGAGGCGCCCGGCGAGGTCGTCGCGAAGGACGGCTCGATCCTCGTCTATCACCCGCCGGGGAAGTTCCTCATGGGGTGGAACGCGGTCGTCTCCTCGGCGACGCCGACGAAGAACGCGCAGCAGGCGGCCATCCTCGCCGAGAACAACGAGGCGGCCGCGAGGGAGCCGCCCACGGAGGCCGACCGCCGCGAGCGCGCCGTCGTGCTCCGCTGGAAGGATCAGGACGAGACGGAGGACGCCGCGCTCTTCTCGAGCCTCAAGAACGAGAGCCCGCGCCACGAGGAGGTCCTGAGCGAGGGCTTCTTCCTCGGGAAGCACGAGGTGACGTGGGACCTCTACCGGCGGCACCGGCCCGAGCACGCGCCGAAGTCGCCGAGCATGCGCGGCGTCGAGCCGGACCCGCGCCATCCCGTCTTCGACGTCACGTGGGACGAGGCGAAGTCCTACTGCGAGGCGTACGGTCTCCGGCTGCCCTCCGAGGTCGAGTGGGAGTATGCGGCCCGCGGTGGCGAGCTGCGGCGCCTGTTCCCGTGGGGCGACGACGCGCCCGAGGACGGCCGCGACCGCGCGAACGTGGGCGGCGATGCGGACGGCTGTCCGGGTCTGGCGCCCGTGGGCTCGTTCCCGCTCGGGGCTTCGCGCTGGGGCTGCCTCGACCTCGCGGGGAACGTCTACGAGTGGACCGGCGACCGGAAGTACCGCTACCGCCGCGGCCGCGGGCTCGACCCGCGCGCCAACACGCACCCCGAGCGGATGCTCCAGTCGGCGGAGAGCCTGAACCTGATCGAGACCGTCGAGGGCGACGGCGACGTCATCCGCATGCACCAGCGCGGCGGCGCCTGGGACCGCGAGATGGGCCGCGCGCGGTCGGGCTTCAGGGTGTCGGCGCTCCGCACCGACTACGAGGAGCGCACGGGCTTCCGCGTCGCGCACGACGCGCGGTCTCGCTGATCTCGTTTGGTATCGTCCCGCCCGGGGAAACACGGGAGGAACGCTTGAACGACTCGGAGAAGCAGCGGCTCCAGGACGCCACGAAGGCCGTCGAGAACATGCGGGCCCAGGCGAACAACTTCATCGGGAACAACGGCAAGCTCGCCGCGGACTCGTTCAAGAAGTACGCGAAGGACCCGATCACTCCCGCCGACACGAAGAAGAACATCGAGAAGAACGTGCTCCCCCGTCTCGAGAAGGCCGCGTCCGCCGCGAAGAAGGCGGAGGCGACGTGCCTCAAGCTCTACAACCTCTCGATCGACAAGAAGGAGCTCGACGCGTGCGCCGACGCGAAGGCGTTCCACGACAAGCACGCGAAGCTCGTCGAGGATGCCAGGGCCTTCCACGAGGCCGCGCGGACGTACGCCACGGGCCTCGTCCTCGACGCCGGCGAGGCGACGAAGTTCGGCAAGGACATGACGAACATCTCGAAGTGCCTCTTCATCTGCTCGAGCGACGTCCCCGTCAAGGTGACGATGAACGCCGCCGAGCAGTTCGAGCTCTACTTCAAGGATTTCCAGGCGAAGTGGAACGCGCTCGCCTCGGCCGCGCCGGCTCCGGCGCGTCCCTCGTCCGCGGCTCCCGCGCGTCCGTCCTCCGCGGCTCCGTCCGCCGCTCCCGCGCGGCCGTCGTCGGCTGCGCCGCCGAAGAAGTAGCTCTCTTCCCATCCATTTTCGCCACAGAGGTCACAGAGAGCACAGAGGAGTTGTCGACCTCGTCGCGCTCTCTCGTCCGCTCAGGAACGGGCATCCACGCTGGTTTCGCCGACTCTCTGTGCCCTCTGTGCCCTCTGTGGCTGAACAAGGAATCGCCAACGGCGTCACTCCGCTCCCGGTACCTCGAGTCGCACGCTCGTGGTCGACACGCCGCCTCTCAGCATCGGAGGCGAGACCGACAGCACGACGGCCTGGACCTGAGCCCGCGAGACGGGCCCGAAGGTGAAGGTCGTCTTCAGCGGCGTCTGCGTGACGTTGCCCCAGACCTCGGCCGGCATGCGGTAGTCCACGGTCATCGGGCTCAGCACCTCGGCCGACGTCGTGATGAGAGTCACGGTGGCTCGTCGCTGGGAGCGGCCGAGGACGTGGACGATCTGCCCCTGCTCCCCGCCGAGGAAGTAGACGCCGAAGCGGTCGGGGTCCTTCGGGTCGTCGGGGCCGACGACGCCGAGCTCGACCGCGGAGAACTCGTGACGGAAAGGATGCTTCGAGGGGTCGCCGGTGTCGCGCCAGGCGACGACGTTCTTCCTCTCCGCGAGGTGCACGGGACAGCGGAGCTCATGCTTGCCCTCCGAGGAGCAGCCGGCGACGGCGAGCAGGCCCACGGCGAGGCCGAGGAGCGGGCGCACTACGCCTCCTCGGCGCTGCCCACCCGGCGGATCTTGAGCGAGTTCACGTTCCCGCGCGTCGAGAGGTTCGAGCCGCCGACCATGACCGCCACGTCGCCCGAGCGGGCGAGCTTGCGCTTCATGATCTCCTGCTCGGTGGTCGCGACGAGCTCCTCCGAGTGCTCGACGCTCGTGACGAGGATCGGCTCGACGCCCCGGAAGACGCACATGCGCCGCACGGTGCGCACGTCGTCGGTGACGGCGACGACGGGGGCCTTCGGGCGGTAGCGCGACATGAAGAGGGCCGTGCGGCCCGTCTTCGTGAAGGTGACGAGGACGTGCGCGCCCAGGTCCTGAGCGATCTTGTTCGCGCCGTCGCAGATCGAGTCCGAGAACGTGGAGGTGTCGATCCGGCTCTCGTACGTCGGCGAGCCGCCCTCGGCGACGACCTTGTCGGCCGTCTCGGCGACGCGGGCCATCATGCGCACGGCCTCGACGGGGTACTTCCCCGACGCGGTCTCGGCCGAGAGCATGACGGCGTCGGTGCCGTCGTAGATCGCGTTCGCGACGTCCGAGACCTCGGCGCGCGTCGGGCGCGGGTGCTCGGTCATGGACTCGAGCATCTGCGTCGCCGTGATGACGAAGCGGTCGTGGAGGATCGCCTCGCGGATGAGGCGCTTCTGGATCGCGGGCACCTCGTAGACGGGCATCTCCACGCCGAGGTCGCCGCGCGCGACCATGATCCCGTCGGACGCCTCGATGATCTGCTCCATGCGTGCGACGGCCTGGGGCTTCTCGATCTTCGAGACGAGGCGGGGCGGCGACTTGACCTTCTTGCAGGCCTCGCGGACCTCGGAGAGGTCGTCCTCGTGGCGGATGAACGAGAGGGCGACGTAGTCCACGCCGTGCTCGAGGCCCCACGCGAGGTCCTCGCGGTCCTTCGGCGTGACCGATGGCACGCGGAGGCGCGTGTCCGGGAGGTTGATCCCCTTCCGCTCCTTGAGGACGCCGCCGTAGATGACGCGGCAGCGGATCTCCCGGCGCGATGGGTCGGTCGCGAGGATCACGAGCTCGATGAGCCCGTCGTCGAGGAGGACGCGCTCCCCCGGGCCCGCGTCGCTCGCGAGGTCCTCGTAGGTCGCGCCGATCCGGTGCGAGCCGAAGCCCTTGTCCTCGGCCGTGCCGGCGACGATGACGAGCTCCTCGCCGGGCGCGAGCTCGACCTGTCCGTTCGGAAGACGCGACGTCCGGATCTTCGGGCCGCACAGGTCCTGGAGGACGGCGACCGGGCGGCCGAGCTCGACCTCGAGGGTGCGGATCCGCTTGAGGACGCGGTCGTGGTCGTCGTGCGTGCCGTGCGAGAAGTTGAGCCGGCAGACGTTCACGCCCGCCTTGATGAGCTCGCGGAGCATGCTCTCGTCCGCGGAGGCGGGGCCGATGGTGGCCACGATCTTCGTCTGACGGATCATAGGCCGCCGATTCTATCGATCTCCTTGCGGGAGCGGGGAGTTGTGGCCACATTCCAGGAGCTTGGACCAGAAGCAGGCCGAGGAGCAGGCGACCCAGCTCGCCCGCGACGTGGTCGCTCGTGGCCTCGCCTCCCAGGAGGCGGTCCGGAAGGCGTATTTCGAGTACGTCGAGATCGTCCGTAAACAGGGCGTCCGCGGCAGCTTCGCGCAGCTCCTGGTCGCTCGCGGCGTCGTCGACAAGGAACGGATCACCCTGGTCACGGGCGGCCGGCCACCGAGCGACCGGGTGTCCGGAGGCTTCTCGGGCGCCAACTCGAGCGGGATCGCGAACTCCCTCGCCGGGACGACCCGGCTCCCGCCGCCGACGGCCGACGGTGAGGACGAGGGTGGCGTCACCATGAAGCTCGCGCCCGAGGCCGTCCAGGCGCAGCTCGCCGACGCGGCGAAGCGGCGCGTGGGCGGCGGGAGCGGGGCGACGCCGTCGTCGCGGCCCGCGATCCCGGGCCTCTCGACGCCGCAGCCCCCCGCCTTCACGCCGAAGCCCGCGAACACGCCCGCGCCGACGCCGGCCGCGCTCACGCCGCCTCCCCCCGCTCACACGCCGCCGTCGGTCCACTCGAGCTCGGCGCGGCACAAGGCGCTCAAGACGCCGCAGCCGCCGGCCAGGGCGAAACCGCCCGCGGCCGTGTCCGACGAGCTCGAGCTCGCGATCCCGGGCTCCTCCCACCTCGAGCCGTGCGCGCCGCCGCAGCGCCTCGACGCGAACGAGAGCCTGCCTCTCGTAGGCAACGACGCGGCGAGCAACGACGGGCCGCCCTCGAACGACCCGCACCGCGCGAGCGCGATGGAGACGCAGGACGAGGACAAGAGGGCCGTGCAGGCTCTCCTCGCCCAGGGCAACCTCGACGACAGCGAGGAGGAGGAGGAGGAGCCGGGGGCCGTCCCGACCTTCGAGCTCTCGGGGACGCTCGCGGCGAACGGCGAGCCGCAAGCCGGCGTGAAGGTCGGCCCGTACGAAGTCTCGGCCCTCCTCGGTCGCGGCGGCATGGCGGCCGTCTTCCGCGTGAAGGACACGAGGGGCGGCGCGGAGTACGCCATGAAGGTGCTCTCGGGCGGCGACCGCCCGGGCGCCGAGAAGCGGCGCGCGCGCTTCCTCCGCGAGGTGCGCGCCGTCCAGAAGCTCGACCACCCGAACATCGTCAAGATCCGCGAGAACGGCCGGGCGGGGCCGCTCGACTTCTACATCATGGACCTCGTCGAGGGCGAGGACTTCGAGAAGGCGCTCGCGAAGAAGAAGCTCGAGGTCGAGAAGCGCCTCGAGATCGTCGAGGGGATCTGCCGCGCCATGGCGCACGCGCACGAGCGCGGCGTCATCCACCGGGACCTCAAGCCCCAGAACGTCCTCCTCGACGCCAAGCTGAAGCCCCGCGTCGTGGACTTCGGCCTCGCCAAGGTGAAGGACGACGAGGTCTCGCTCACGCGCACGAACACCGCCCTCGGCACGCCCTTCTACATGTCGCCCGAGCAGCACAAGAACGCGAAGGGGATCGACCAGCGCTCGGACGTCTTCGCGCTCGGCTGCATCATCTACGAGTGCGCGACGGGCAAGCGGCCCTTCACCGGCGAGACCGCGGCCGAGGTAGG
>CAZYLP010000316.1:0-9209 GCA_964648345.1 uncultured Planctomycetota bacterium | reverse complement strand
TCTCGCCCTGGCTGTCGTCGCCCTCGTCGGGTTCTGGGTGTTCAGCACCCTCCACGAAGGTCCGCCCGAGAGGCGCACTCCTCGTGGCCTGCAGGCGACGGAGACCACCGCGACCTCGACGTTGTCACTGCCGCCGGAGACGACGACCGGGTCTCGGCCGGAAGACTCCGCGCCGCCGGCCTCGACGATGGGCACGATCAGGCCCGCGCCCTCGACGCCGGACGGGGTGACGACGAAGACTCCGGCTCCGCCGTCCGCCGATGCGAAGCCGTCGTCGGCCGGCACCGCGAGCGGCGCGGGGGATGAGCACCAGGTCCTGAACCTCGTCCGCGGTCGCATCGTCGACGCGCAGGGAGCGGCCGCCCCCTTCGTGAAGGTCGATGTCTTCTCCTGTCGCGACGGCAGCCGCCTCGGCACGGGACGCTCGATCGGCGACGGCTCGTTCGAGGTGAGGCTCTCGCGCACCGTCGACTTCGCGGCGGTCAACCTCGCCCTCCGCGCGACGAGACCCCGCATCGGCGCGCCCGACGACGGGGTGCACTGGCCGGGCCGGGAGCTCGACTCGTACGACCATCTCCGCTTCGAGGGGGACGTGCTCGACATGGGCACGCTTCGCCTCTTCGAACGCAGGAACCTTCGCGTCCGCGTGACCCACGGCGGTTCGCCCGTGAGTGGCGCGAACGTCCGGATCGGTTGGTCGGGCCTGATCTCGGGTCACCAGCGCGATGGCCATTGGGCCGACACCGACGCGATCGGCGCCATCTCGACGTGGGTCGACGCGACGTCGGTCTACGTCGAGGTGAAAAAGGACGGCTTCACGACCGTCGCCCAGCGCGTCGAGATCGCGACCGCCGAGCTCGACCTCGAGGTCCCGATCGAGCGCGAGGCGGTGATCACGGGACGCGTCGTCGACGAGGACGGCGACCCCATCCAGAACCTCCAGGTGAATGCCGAGCAGCGGGACCCGCCGGCCCTCGTCGACGGCGTCCGGCGCGAGCGGTCGAGCGCGTACGAGAAGACCCGGAGCGACGGCTCCTTCGAGCTCCGTCGCCTCGTGCCCGGCCTGACCTACAAGGTCGAGACGGAGGTCGATCACCGCGGCTCGACGATCCTCGGCGCTAGGAAGGTCGAGACTCTCGCACCGGCCTCCAGCCTCGAGATCGTCATCGAGCGCCAGCGGGCGGCGCGTCTCAGCTTCGTCCTCGACGACGAGACGAAGCGGGGCGTCTACCCGGAGATCGAGCGGCTCGACCCGGTCAGCCGCACGTGGCAGTACGTCCACGACCTCGCGAACGACCACGAGACGGGGATCAAGCGCAGCCTCCCGGGCGAGTACCGCGCCGTCTACTGGAGCGAGCGCCGCAGCGCGGCGTTCGCCTCGAAGTCCGTCGCCGTCGCGGCGGACGGCGAGGTCCACGTGATCGAGCTCGAGGCGGTCCCGGGCCGCGAGGTGCGCGGAAGCGTCGTCGATCCGCGCGGACGTCCTCGCGCGGGCTGGTCGGTCGCCTTCAGCTGGCGCCGCCACCGCTGCCGCGCGGGCGTCACGCGCGAGGACGGCACCTTCGTCGTGAAGGGGGTGCCGCGCGAGACCGTGCGCTTCGTCGGTGGCACGAACTGGTCCGATCCGGTCGGTCCCGAGGTGGACACGGTCCCTCCGATCGTGGATCCGGACTGACGTGAGCTCGCCTCCTCGACGGACGGCACGCGTCCTCTTCGTGGCGCTCCTTGCGGCCGCGGGCTGCCGCAGCACCCCAGCCTCGAAGTGGCCGCCCGACGACCTCGGGCCGCAGCGCTTCTCGGTGCGCGTCTTCACCGGCGGCCGTCCGCTCCCGGGCGCCAAGGTCACCTTCGGCCGGGGCCAGGGAGCGCGGCTGCTCCTCTCGAATCAGAAGTGCTACCACGAGACCTTCGAGACCACGGACGCTGTCGGTGTCGCGAGCACGACGCTCGACGGCTGGAGCATCCTCACGCGGGTCCTGATCCGCGCCCCCGGCCTCGCGCGCGTCGAGACCCACGCCGAGCGCGACGTCCTCCGCGACGTTCACCTCGAACGCGAGACCCTCGTCCGCGGCCACATCGAGGACGAGAAGGGCCGTCGCGTCCCGCACGCCCCCGGTGTGTGCACGCGGTATGGCTCCGTCCCGGTCGACGAGCGCGGCGAGTTCACCCTCCACGAGCTGCGCCGCGGCGACACGATGGAGATCTCCCACTGGGAGCGGCACCGGTTCGTCGTCGGCGACGAGCGCCTCGTCCTCCGCGTCCCGGCGGGCGGCGTCCTCCACTTCTCGCTCTTCCTCCCCGACCGGAAGGAGCCGCCTCCGGACACGTGGAGCTGCCTCCTCGAGGAACGCGTCGGCCGCCGCTGGCTCCCCGCCACCGAGCACCGGCGCCGGCTCACGCACGAAGCCCTCGTCTTCGACTGGCTTCGCCCCGGGATCTACCGGGCCGTGCTCAGGGTGCCCGGGGTCGGCACCGAGACGTCCCGGGAGATCACCGTGACGGGCCGGGGCACGGGGGGAGGAGCGACGCTCCATCCCGGACCGGGTCGTACCGTGTCCGGGGTCGTCCTGGATCCGGAGGGCCCCGTCCCCGGCGCGCTCGTGCGCCTCTCCGGTGACGATCCAGACGCCTCCGGCACGCTCACGGACGCGTCCGGCCGCTTCACGCTCGAGGACATGCCGCTCACGGAGTCCTCCGTGACGGTCACGGAGGCCCGCCACGAGACGACGACCGCGCCCGTCTCGTTGCCGGGAGGGCCCGGGCTCGTGGTGATGCTCCCCCGGCACTGATCCAGACCACCCTGGATCGCATCCCGATCGCCCTGGATCGCATCCAGACCGCCCTGGATGCCATCCAGACCGCCCTGGATCGCTCCCGGACCGGCGGGGCCAGATCTCACCCGCGAGGGCACGAAGAGTTCCCCCGCGCGCAACATTGTCAGTGTGCACGACGTGCGCAGGAAACCTCGCCAGACTCGCGGGTTGACACCTTACAGGGAGTCGCCGTCAACACCGTTGACGGTGGCCTTGGCGTGCGCGGAGTTCCGGCGCGCGCGCGCGCGACGAGCGAGTGGTCCCGCGCGTGCGCTCCTTCCTTTCGATCCCGAATAGGCGGGATCAGAAAGAAAGGAAAGAAAGATCATGACTCGCAATCGCAACGACAACCTCGAGAAGGCCGAGAAGGAGCTCGAGGACCTCATGAACGGTTTCCGCAACTTCTTCCCGAAGAACCAGGGGCTCGTGATCGGTGGTGTCACCTTCACGCTCCAGGGCTTCGTGAAGGAGCTCGAGGAGCACGAGAAGCTCTACGAGGACGCGCGCGACGCACGCGCGTTCCTCATGGAGAAGGTCGCGCTCCGCGAGGCGCGGAGCGAGGACACCGCGCGTCTCGTCCGTCTGGCGCGGAAGTTCCTCGTCGCCCACTACGGGGAGACGAGCCCCCAGCTCCGCGAGTTCGGCATCGAGCCGGCCGCGAAGCGCCGCCCGCGCACCGCCGAGGAGAAGGCCGCGGCGGCCGCGAAGGCCAAGGCGACCCGCCAGCGGAACCGCGGCGGCCGCGGCGGCGGAGGAGGCGGGGAGATCGCCGCGTAGAGGCGGCGGGCCGGGGAGGTGAGACCCTCCCCGGCCCTCTCCACCGGGTAACATCGACTTCGCGGAGGCGGACCTGGTCGCACCGTCCGAGAAAGACGACGCGGAGGGGCTCCGCGAGCTCGCGCGACCCCGGCCCCCGAGGCCGCTCCCGTTCGAGCTCCGGCTGTCTGCCCGTCCGCGGAGGACGAAGGCGGTCGCTCCGGACGAGCTCGCCCGCGGACTCTGGGGCGACCTCGCCCTCTCCTGGATCCGCGAGACCGCCTCGCGGTCCTCCGAGCCTGCCTGGCACGGGCTCCTCGAGTGGCTCGACGCGCACCACGAGATCGTGGGCGACGCGGAAGGGCTCACGATCCGCTTCGGAGACGGCGCCGCCGAGGAGCGCCCGAAGGCCGCGGCCGCTTCGCACTGGGCGGCCGTCGCGATCCGCCGCGACCGCGCCGAGCTCGACCGCCGCCTCGAGGCCGCGGGCTGGGAGCTCCCGGACCTCTACGCCGTCGAGCTCGCGACCCACGCGGGCTGGCGTCTCGACCTCCTCCCGATCCGCGGCGTGGCGTTCGTCGCGAACGGACCGCACCCCCCGAGCGACCTGACCCCCGAGGAGCGGCAGCTCGTGGCCGAGCTCGGCCGCGAGCCGATCGAGGACGAGGACGGCCCGCGCCTCGCGCCTCCCACGTGCCCGTGCCCGATCTGCCACGCCGTGCGCCGCGGGACGCCCGCGCGCGTCACGCGACTCGTCGAGGCGCTGACTCCGATGGGCCGCTGCCTCGAGCCCGCGGCGCGCGCGTCGCTCCTCGCGCACCTCGACGCGCCGGGCGAAGTCGGCCCCTGGGTGAAGGGCCTCGAGACCTGGGGCCGCCCCTGCGTCGCCCGCGCGGCGCTGGCGATCGCCCGCGAGGCCCTGCGCCGGGGCATCTACTCGGGCGGCGCGAAGAGCGTCGAGGCTGTCACCGACTGGCTTCGCCGCGGCGACGCAACCCTCCCGATCACCTCGATCGAGGCGGCAAGCCAGCCGTGGGAGGGCTGGCTCACCCAGGTCATGTTCGCGCACTCCTCGCCCGCGAAGGCGGCGTCGTCGCTCATCGCGAGCGTCCTCCACCGCGGGCTCCCGCCCGAGCAGGTCCGTGAAGTCGTCCGCGCGGAGGTCGGCGCGTGGGCGCGCGGAGAGCACTCGTGAGGTCGCGCCTCCTCGTGGCTCTCGCCCTCTTGCTCGCGACCGCGACCGCCCAGGACTCCCCCCACGACTTCACCAACACCCCCGAGGGCTTCAAGCTCACGATCCCCCAGGGCTGGGAGCGCCACGAGTCTCCTTGGACGGCGGACACCGACTACTCCTTCCAGCTCGCCCCCAGAGGCGGCCAGGGCGCCGTGGGCTTCGCGATCTACCTCACCGAGGTCCCCGACCTCCTCACCGCGAAGACGGCCCGCGACGCGCACGCGAAGATGCGCTACCCGGACCGCGCGAACCTCGTCGCTCGCGACGAGACTCTCGGCGGCCACGCGACACCCTGCCTCGCGTACACCAAGAAGGCCGGCCCACGGACACTCGCCTTCCGCCAGCACTACTTCGTCGAGAAGGGGATCTGCCACATCGCCGTCACGTGGGCGCCCGAGGGCGACCCGCGCACGGCGGAGCTCGACGCGGTCCTCGCGTCGCTCACGGTCACGGGCGCCGACCGCGGGCTCTACAACCTCCGCCGCATGGCCCGGAAGTGCGCGAGCGACATCGACTGGGCGCGCGACTGGAAGTCGGCCGCCGAGCGCGCCTCCTCCGAGAAGAAGCTCGTCCTCGTCGCCATCGAGCGCACGCGAGGGATCGCGCCCTCGGGCTTCTTCCCCTCGTCGGTCTTCATGGACGCCGACCTCGTCACGCTCGTCAAGGAGCGGTTCGTCCCGCTCCGCTGGACGCGCGAGCTCGACGCGCCCTTCCTCAAGCCCGAGATCTACGGCCTCGGCTCGGCCACCTTCGGCCACGGAGCGCTCATCGTCTCCCCCGCGGGCCGCGTGCTCGCGGACGCGCCGTCGGTCCTGCCCGTGCCGCTCTTCGAGCTCGCCCGCGAGACACTCGCCGCGCACCCCGAAGCGAGCGGACCCGCGTTCGACCCGAAGGACCCGGTCGCGCTCCTCCGCCGCGGAGACCACGACGCGGCGGCGAAGCTCCTCGACGCACCGAAGACGGCCGTGGAGTGGCGCCTCCGCGCGCTCCTCCTCCGCCGTCAACGAAAGGGCGCGGAGGCCCTCGCCGCCCTCGCGGAGGCGCGGAAGCTCGGGTCGCCCTTCGCGGCCGACGAGGGGCAGCTCCTCCTCCGCACCGGCCAACCCCTCGCCGCGGAGAAGGTCCTCGCCCCCTGGTGCGAGAACCACATCGACGCGGAGGCCGACTACTGGCTCGCCCTCGCGCGCCTCGCGCGGCTCGGCCCCGAGGGCGCGCGCGAGAGCTTCACGAAGATCACGAAGTTCCGCGACGGCCCGCCCGCGTGGCGCGCGGCCGCGGTCCTCCTCGGCCTCGGCGTCATGACGGGCCTCGACCCGATCTTCTGGCCCGAGGAGAAGACGCTCGAGCTCTGCCGCGCGAAGCCCTACGCGCCCCTCTCGACGGACGAGGCGCCGCGCGCGGAGAAAGAAGCACTGGCCTTCCTGCTCGCCAGCCAGCGGACGAACGGCTCCTGGCCCTCACCCTTCACGCTGCACGGAGCACGCTCGCCGACCGAGGCGGCGATCGCCGCACTCGCGGGCGCGGCGCTCCTCGAGCACTCATCGCTCGAGCATCCGGGCGACGCGAAGGCGAAGACCGCCGCGAGCGCGGCGCTCGACTTCGTGCTCTCGTTCGACCTCGACCGGCCGCGGAGCGCGGCCGCGTTCGACAACGGAGTCTGGGCGCGGATCTTCGCGCTCCGCTTCCTCGCGCGATGCTTGAAGGAGAAGCTCGGCGACACGGACAAGGTCCTCGCGCGCGCGAAGACCGTCGTGACCGCGCTCGAGAAGACTCAGCTCCCCACGGGCGGCTGGACCTACTTCCAGGGAGCGGGCGACCCGCGCTCCGTGAGCTTCGTGACCGCGGCGGCGCTCCTCGCTCTCAACGACGCGAAGAAGGTGCAGGTGCCGGTCCCCGACGCCCTCGTCGAGCGCGCCGCGAAGGTCGTCCTCTCACTCCGCCGCCCCGACGGCACGTTCGATTACATGGAGGGGAAGAACGAGGCCGTCTCGAGCATCGAGGGCGCGGCGCGGAGCCCGCTCTGCGCCCTCGCTCTCGCGCGCTCGGGGCAGGGAGACGCCGCGGGGATCGCGAAGTCCCTCGCCGCCTTCTTCGAGCACCGCTCGAGGATCCGCAAGGAGCGCGGGAAGGGCCTCTGCCACACGGCCCCCGAGGCGACCGCGAGCTACTACCTCCTCTTCGGCTACTCGTTCGCCGCGGAGGCGCTCCCCGAGGTCGGAGACGTCGAGCGCGCGGCGGTGCGGGCCGCGCTCCTCGAGGACGTGCTCCACCTCCGCGCGGCGGACGGGTCCTTCTGCGACAACCCGCAGATCGGACGCTGCCCGGGCACCGCCCTCGCGCTCCTGACGTTGCGCCGCCTCGACGCGCGCCGCTAACCTCCAGGCCGGAGCGCGGGGCGGGATGCCGATCATCTTCACGTGTCCTCTCTGCCGGCACCGGGTGAAGGTGTCGCGCAAGGACGCCTCGAAGAGCCGCCCGTGCCCGGCGTGCGAGAAGGAGATCACCGTCCCCTCCTCGCCGGTCGCGAAGACCGATGACGTCGAGTGGGACGAGAACTCCGAGAAGCAACCCTCGCCTCCGACGCTCGACGACGACCTGTTCGTCGAGGTCGCGAGGAAGCTCGGCTTCCCCGACGAAGCGGCCATCGAGCGGCTCCGCGCTCTCAGGAAGGAGAAGGGCGGCACGGGCGAGGGCTGGTCGCTCCACGTCCTCGTCCGCTCGAGCGGCGCGCTCACGCCGCACCAGGAGCAGCTCCTCGACACCGCCGCGGCGATGGCGCTCGAGGAGAAGAAGAAGGCCAAGGAGCCTCCTCCCCGCACCCCGAGCGCATCGCGGACTCCGACGGCGAGACCCGCGCGCTTGAAGAGCGAGGGCCGCGTGAAGGCGGCCCCTCCTCCGCCGACCGCGAAGCGCGACCGCATGATCGCGCTCGCGGGGCTCGGCGTCGTGGCGGTCTCCTTCCTCGTCGTCTTCACGCTCCTCCTCTGGCCCCAGCCGAAGCCGGCCGACAAGATCCAGCCTGACCTCGCGGTCGTCGCGACCTCGCAGCCGACGATCACGCCGTCCCTCGACCCGGGGCCGCAGCCGAAGGACCCGAACCTCGAGAGGGCGTTCTCGGTGATCGCCGACGCGCGCGCGCTCGAGAAGTCGGGGAAGCCGCTCGACGCGGAGGCGATCCTCGAGAAGGCCCTCGAGACGACGAAGACGCCCGACGCGCGGCGCTCGCTCGTCACGGCGCGGCGCGCGCTCATCGAGCGCTCGCGCGAGAAGATGCTCGAGATGCTCCCCGAGGCGCGGAAGCTCGCGCTCGCGGGGAAGTTCACCGAGGCGAACAAGCTCATCACCGACCACGTGCTGCACATGCCGCTCGCGCTCGGCCCGGACCTCGAGAAGGAGATCAAGAAGCTCAACGACGAGCTCCTCGCGCGCATGCCGCAGCAGGCGTCGAAGGCGCGGGTCCGCTGGGGCGGGACCACGAAGAAGACGCCGCCGCCCCAGCAGGCGGACGACGAGGCGGCGCGCTTCGCGAAGCTCGAGGTCGCGCTCGACGACTCGCTCCGCCGCCTCGACCGCGCCGGGCTCGACCAGGCCGTCGCGGAGGCGGGCCGCTTCCGCGACGCGGACCGCTCGAAGCAGGCGGACTTCTGGGCCGACTACGTGCGCGCGGCGCTCGACGTGGCGGACGCGGCGCTCGCCAACCTCGCGCGTCAGATCGGGCGCGACGTGGACCTCCCTCTCTGGAAGGGCGCGCCGGCGACCGGCAAGCTCCAGAAGGTCGAGGGGCACACGATCGTCCTCGGGGTCGCGAAGGGCGGCGAGCGCGACCTCGACCTCGCCGAGCTCTCGGAGCGCGCGCTGAGCGCGCTCCTCAAGAGCCGCGCGACCGACGAGCGCTTCCACTACGGCCTCGGCGTCCTCTGCTTCGCGCACGAGGAGCAGAAGCTCGCGCTCGCTCACTTCCGCGCGGCGCCGGGTCTCCCCGAGGCGCGCGCGCTCGCGAAGTACCTCGAGGAGCAGGGCGTCACCGTCGCCGCCGAGAAGCCGGTCGCGGAGCAGCCCAAGCCCGACACGGTCGCCGAGCGTCCGACGAGCGGCGACATCACCGAGCACTGGCCGAACGGCCGCCCGAAGGTCCGCTACTCGCACGACGAGAAGGGCCGGCGGGTCGGCCTCTGCACCGAGTTCTACGAGAACGGCTCGCCGCACGTGAAGGCGCACTACAAGGCGGGCGAGCTCTCGGGCGACTGGCTCGAGCTCCACCCGAGCGGCAAGACGGCCAAGAAGGCGCACTACGCGAAGGGCCGCCTCGACGGCGAGCTCTTCGCCTACGACGAGACCGGGAAGTGCACCTTCCACGGCACCTACATCGACTGCAAGCTCCTCTACACGCGCACGAAGGACGAGAT
>CAZYLP010000315.1:0-9211 GCA_964648345.1 uncultured Planctomycetota bacterium | reverse complement strand
GTGCCACGGGCGCGGCGCGTTCCTGCCCGACCTCGCCCGCTCGCCGGCGATCCTGAGGACGAACGAGTCGCCGTCGTTGGGGCCGATGATGCAGACGAGCTCGACCGTCGAGGGGTCGCCGTCGAGCTCGACGACCTCGAGCGAGTGGGCGTAGCACCGGCGGTGGATCGGGGCCATGAGCTGGCGTCCGTCGCGCGCGACCTCGAGGCGGAAGGTGCCCTGGGACTCGACGAAGTACGCGGCGTACGTCACGCCGCCGCGGACGGCGATCGCGGACGAGCGAAAGGAGTCCTCGGGGCCCAGAACGGGCCCCTTGCCGTCCGCGCGCACCGGGGCCGCGCCGCGGATGTCCTCGACGAAGCGGCCGCCCTCGTGGCGCAGGCGGGTGAACGCGCCCGAGGAGTCGACGATCTGGATCCGCGCCTTCTTCTCGCCGGGCTCCGTCACGACCGAGACGAACCCGGACGTCGTGGAGGCCGTGCGCACCGTGGCCAGGCTCCGCGCGAGCTCGAGGAACGGCGCCGCGCGCGTCTTCGCGGCGGCGTCGGCGTGCGGGAGAGCGGCGTCGAGCTCCGCGGCCGCCTGGGCGAAGTCGAGCTCCTCGAGCATGAGCCGGGCGCGCGCGACGCGGAGCGTGGCGATGGTCGCGGGCGGCATCTCCTTGCGGAGGAGGAAGTCCACCTTCTCGAGGCCGGGGAGCCCCTCGCGCTCGGCGACGAGATGGGCGAGCGACGCGAGCGCCTCGGGGCACCCCGGCTCCTCCGCGAACGCCTTCGCCCACTGGATGCGTCGCGCCTCTCGCGCGTCGGCGTCGCGGTCTCCGAGCGCGCCGGCCGCCGCCGCGTGGAGCCGCGCCTCGGCCGTCCGCGACGAGATCGCCGCCGGCCACTCCTCCCGGGGGCGCTTGGCCCATGCGTCGTGCAGCTCCTGTCGGGCCGCGACGACGCGCTTCACGGCGGCGTCGACCACGGCGGCGCTCGACGCGACGAGGGCGACCTCGCGGCGGACGCACGCGTCGAACCTGTCGGTCGCGGCGCGTCGCGCCTTCTCCGCGAGGTCCTCCTTCAGGTACGCGAACCAGACCATGGCCGCCGCGAACGCGACGACCCCGAGCGAGCCGGCGACGACCGCGCCCCTCCGGCGACGCGCCCAGCGCGCGAGCCGCTCGGGCGCCGAGGGGGGCCGCGCGACGATCGCGTCGCCCTTCAGCCACCGGGCCGCGTCGTCGCCGAGCGCCGCGACGCTCTGGTAGCGCTTCTCGGGCGCCCTCTCGAGCGCGCGCATGCAGATCGTCTCGACGTCCCGATTGAGCGAGGCGCGGTGGCGGCTCGGCGGCACGACGTCCTCGTTGAAGATCCGCGTGAGGATGTTGGCGACGGTCGGCCCCTCGTAGGGCGGCTTCCCCGTGAGGCAGTCGTAGAGGATCGCTCCCACGCCCCAGACGTCGGCGAGCGGCCCGACGCGCTCGCCGGCGGCCTGCTCCGGGGGCATGTACTGCGGGGTCCCGAGCACGGCCCCCGAGACGGTGAGGCCCCTCTCGGCGTCGGTCTCCTTCGCGAGCCCGAAGTCCATCACCTTCGCGACGTCGCCCGGCGCGACGAGGACGTTCTCGGGCTTCAGGTCGCGGTGGATGATCCCGCTCGCGTGCGCGGCCGCGACGCCGCGGGCGACTTGCTCGACGAGCGCGAGCGCGCGGCGGGGCTCGAGCGGGCCGCCCTAGCGGATCACCTTCTTCAGGCTCGGGCCCGCGACGAGCTCCATCGTGAGGTAGTGGACGCCCAGCGCCTCGCCCACCTCGTAGATCGGGACGACGTTCGGATGAGCGACGCGCGATGCGGCCTTCGCCTCGGCGTGGAAGCGCGCGACCTGGTCCTGCGTCGCCCCCTCCGCGGCGAGGAGGACCTTGAGCGCGACGGTCCGCCCGAGCTGCTCGTGGGAGGCGACGAAGACGGCGCCCATGCCGCCCCGCGCGATGAGCTTCTCGAGGCGGTAGGCGCCGAGCTTCGAGCCGGGCGGCAGCTCCGCGCCCGGCTTCGCCGCCGCGAGGAGCGCCTCGAGCGGCGACTTCGCGCGCGGAGCCGGGCCCGGTGGCACCGGCGCGGGCGTGACGGTCGGCAGCGTGGCGAACGAGCTCGCAGACCCGGAGAGGGCGGCGGCCGCGACCCGCCTCAGGTCCTCGGCGCGGACGAGGCCCGCCGCGACGAGATGCTCGCCGAGCGCGCCCGCCGTACAGTCCGCGAGCGCGGTCCGCAGCGTGGGCTCGTCGATGAGCCCGGCGCGGAACAGCGCGCTCGCGAGACGGCGGTCTCCATCACCCCCCGGCATCGGGGGTCATGGTAGCCGCTTTCAGGTGCCGGATTCCCAGCTCGAGAGGTAGTGCTTCTGCTCGTCGGTGAGGGTGTCGATCTCGACGCCCATCGTCTCGAGCTTGAGCTTCGCCACCCACGCGTCCACTTCCTTCGGGACCTCGTGGACCCTCGAGTCGAGCTTGCCCTTGTTCTTGATCGCGTGCTCGGTCGCGAGGGCCTGCGCCGCGAAGCTCATGTCCATGACGCTCGCGGGGTGGCCGTGCGCGCACGCGAGGTTGACGAGGCGGCCCTCGCCGAGGACGTAGATCCGGCGGCCGTCCTTGAGCGTGTACTCCTGGACGTTCTCGCGGACCGTCTCGACGCTCTTCGACATGTCCTTGAGGGCGACGAGGTCGATCTCGACGTCGAAGTGGCCCGAGTTGCAGAGCACGGCGCCGTCGCGCATCGAGGCGAAGTGCTCCTTGCGGATCACGGCGCGGTCGCCGGTGACCGTGCAGAAGACGGAGCCTTCCTTGGCGGCCTGGGCCATCGGGACGACGCGGAAGCCGTCCATGACGGCCTCGATCGCGCGGACCGGGTCGACCTCGCAGACCGTGACCTGCGCGCCGAGACCGCGCGCGCGCGTCGCGACGCCGCGGCCGCACCAGCCGTAGCCGGCGACGACGAAGCTCTTGCCGGCCATGAGGTGGTCCGTCGCGCGGACGATCCCGTCCACGGTCGACTGGCCCGTGCCGTAGCGGTTGTCGAAGAAGTGCTTCACGACGGCGTCGTTCACCGCGACGACCGGGAACGGGATCACGCCGTCGCGCTCCATGGCGCGGAGGCGGATGATGCCCGTCGTCGTCTCTTCCATGGAGCCCGTGACGCGCTTGGCGAGGGCCGCGCGCTGCTCCTTCGAGAGGCTCTGCGCCCAGGGGCGGATGCTCTCGTGGACCTTGTCGAACATCCCCTTCGAGATGAAGATGATCGTCGAGACGAGGTCGGCGCCGTCGTCCATCGTGACGGTCGGTTCGTGCTCGAGCGCCGCCTTGATGTGGGCGTAGAAGGTGTTCGTGTCCTCGCCGCGCTTGGCGTAGACGCGGACGCCGAAGTCGCGGACGAGGCTCGCCGCCACGTCGTCCTGCGTCGAGAGCGGGTTCGAGGCGATGAGGACGAGGTCCGCTCCGCCGGCGACGAGCGCGCGGCAGAGGTTCGCCGTCTCGCTCGTCACGTGGAGGCACGCCGCCATCTTCATGCCCTTGAGCGGCTTCTCCTTCGCGAAGCGCTCGCGGATACTGGTGAGCACGGGCATGTCCCGGTCGGCCCAGAGAATCCGCTTCTTGCCCTCGTCGGCCAGAGCGGGGTTCGCGATGTCGTAGTTCGTGCTGGTGTTGGCGCCGGTCTTCTTCTCGGGCTTCGCCATCTTCGCGGGCACGGTCCTCTTCCTCCAACCCCCGTCTTTCGCGGGGAGGGCGGATTTTACGGGTCCCGTGGCCTGAATCAAGGCATTCTTCGTCGCAGGATCACTTGCGGTAGAAGTCGTGCGTGTCGGTGGGCCGCGTCCCGATCCGGCGGTAGAGGGTCATCGAGTTCGCCCAGCTCGGCGAGACGAGGTACGGGTTGAAGTAGTGGCAGCAGCCCGGGACCGGGTTCTCGCCCGCGAGCGCGGCGCGCGCCGCGGCCCAGGCGTACTCCGGGATCGGGCCCCAGTAGAGGCGGTCGCGCTGGTCCGGGTTGTAGCAGCTGAACTGCCAGGGCGCGTGCGCGACCTCGGCGACGGTTCGGCCGTAGCCGCCCGCGCGGACGCGGTTGAGGACGACGGCCGCGACGGCGACCCGACCCTCGGGAGGCGCGCTCTCGGGGATCTCGCCCTTCACGATCCGCGCGAGGACCTCGAGGTCGCTCGACGACACGTCCATGGGCGACGAGGAGCCGTTCAGGTGGTCGCCCATCGGCGCCGCGTGCGGTCCGTTCGGGCCGCCCTGGCCCCGGCCGCCGCTGCCCTGCGACTGCTGGCCCTGGCCCTGCTGCTCGCCGAGCGGCTCGTTCAGGATCCCCTGGACGTCCATGCCGCGGGCGGCCGCCTCCATGCGCGCGAGGCGCGCGAGGCGCTGGAGCCACTCGGGGGCGTTCGGGTCGCGCCCCGCCTGGATGAGGCGGCGGAGGGCGTCGTTGTCGAGGCGCTCGATCGTGTAGATCTCGGCCGCCGTCTGCATCGAGTCCTTCGTGCCGAGCCGGCGGAGGTACTCCTCGATCGCCTGGAGCTGCTGCTCGGAGGTGAGGGGTGCTATGTCGGTCTGCGCGTCCTGGCGGAGCTGGTTCGCGGCGATGAGACCGAGGGCTTCCTGGGTCACGCGAGACAGGACGGGCGCCGTGTCGGCGCCGAGGGCGTGGTTGTTGAGGCCCGAGCCCGCGCCGCCGCCGCGCTTGCCATCGAGGATGTCGATGACGCCGAGCTGCTTGCCCTTGTTGGCTTGCTTCCCGTCGTCCGCGAGCGCCGCGGACGCGGCGAGCACACCGGCGAGGACGAGGCACGACCCGAGAGCCCTGATCACATTCCGTCTCCGGCGCCCGTTCCGTGCAAATGATCGACCCGTCCCATCGGCACACCCTCACGGCGCGACCCTTTGCCGCATCATGAGTTGTACGCGGGCGCCGTGAGACGGTTCGGCCTTGCGCCCCAGATGAGTCCCACGCGAGTAGGATCGTGGCGTGACGACCTATCTCGACTGGAACGCAGCGACTCCGCCCGATCCGCGAGTCCTGGCGGCCGTCGAGCGAGCCCAGCGAGACCTCTGGGCGAACCCCTCGAGCCCTCACGCCGAGGGACGTGCCGTTCGCGCCGCCGTCGAGGAGGCCCGCGAGCAGGTCGCGAAGCTCTGCGGCGTGGAGCCGGGCGGAGTCATCTTCTGCTCCTCCGGCACGGAGGCCCTGAACCTCGTCGCGACCGGCCTCGCGCCGCGCGGAGCGCACGTCGTCGCCTCCGCGGTCGAGCACAAGGCCCTCCTCGAGCCGCTCCAGGCCCGCAAGGGTGAGATCGCGCTCGAGCTCCTCTCCGTGGATCGGGACGGCGTCGTGAGCCCGGAGCTCCTCGCGACGCGGGTCCGCCCCGCCACGGCGTTCGTCGCCGTGCTCGCCGCGCAGAACGAGACCGGCGTCCTCCAGCCGATCGACCGCCTCCACGAGGTGACGCGCGGCCTCGGCTCGCACCTCGTCGTCGATGCCGCGCAGGCCGTGGGCCGGATCGACCGGGACTGGGCGCAGGCCGGCTGGGACTACCTCGTCCTCTCCGCGCACAAGATGCGCGCGCCCCGGGGCGCCGCGGCTCTCGTCCGGAGGAAGCACGCGCCGGCGCCGCGGCCGCTCCTCCTCGGAGGCGGCCAGGAGCTCGGCCACCGAGCTGGCACCGAGGATGTAAGCGCGATCGTCGGCCTCGGTGCGGCCTGCGCACTCGTCCCCGAGCGAGCCGCGCGCGAGCCCGACCTCCGCGCGCGGCGCGACCGGTTCGTGGCGCATATCCAGCGGGATATCCCGCTCACTATGCTGGCGGGGGCCGGGGCGGAGCGGCTGCCGCAAACCGTTTCGGTGCTTCTCGTTGGGCGGCGCTCGGAGGACCTCCTCGCGGCGCTCGACCTCGAGGGGGTGCGCGCGAGCGCCGGCTCGGCGTGCAGCTCGGGGGCCCTCGAGCCCTCGCACGTCCTCGCGGCGATGGGCGTCGAGGATGATGCGGCAAGGGGCGTGCTGCGGTTCTCGTTCGGCGAGACGACGACGGACGACGAGCTCGCCGAGGCGGTCCGGGTCCTCCGCCGCGTCGCCGCCGTGTAGACTCGGCGCCCCGTGAGCGGCCTCCACGACCACTCGCTGCCCGTCCTGCCCGCCGCGAGCGGGTTCCTCGAGCGGCGCGATGCGCGCGCCAAGGTCGCGGTCGCCGTGGCCTTCGTGCTCGGGGTCGTGCTCGCACCGCTCGACGCGCGGCGGCTCGGGGCGCTCGCGGGCGTCGCCGTGCTCCTCGCGTGCCTCGGCGCCACGCCGCCCTGGCGCGTCGCGCTCCGCGCCGCCGTCGTGCTGCCGTTCGCGGTCATGGGCTCGATCTTCCTGCCCCTCGTCGAGCCGGACGGGTGGCGGCACGCGGCCGACATCGTCGCGCGGGCGTCGATCTCGGGGCTCGTCGTCGCGGCGGTCGGCTCCGCGACCGACCTCTCCGACCTCGTCCGCGCCCTCGGCTCGCTGGGTGTGCCGCGCGCCGTCGTCGTGACGATGCACTTCACGCTCCGCTATCTCGTCCTCCTCCGAGACGAGGGCGCCCGGGTCATGCTCGCGCGCGAGCTCCGGACGTTCGGGTGGCGGCCGCGCCTCGCGCTCCGCGCCATGGGCCACTCCGTCGGCACGCTCTTCGTGCGGACCTTCGAGCGCGCCGAGCGCGTCCACTCCTCCATGGCGGCGCGGGGCTTCACGGGGAGCTTCCCGACCGTCTTCGCGCCGCGGCTCGGCGCCCTCGACGGGGCGCTCTTCCTCGCCGTGCTGGGCGCCGTGCTCGCGATCGATCTCGCTCCGGTCTGACCCCCGAAAGTGCCGATAACTTGGGTCGAGGGGGACCGTGGCCCGCGATCTCGTCCCGGGGCGGCACTGGCTCATCGTCTTCGCGTGCGTCGCCATCGCGTGCTGTCCGCCTCGCCTCCGCGAGGGGGTGCGCGGCAAGCTCCTCGACCTCACGACGCGGACGAGCGGCGAGAGCGAGGAGGAGAGCGCTCCGCCCGCCGCACGGGAGCGCGAGCTCGCGAACCAGCTAGCCCTCGAGCGCGCGCGACGGACGGACCTCGAGCGCGCCCTCGACGAGCTCAAGGCGGCGAGCGAGATCACCGCCACGCGAACCGACCTGAGGCTGATCCCCGCGGAGGCCTTCCCGCTCGCGGGCCCGGGCGAGCTCGTGCGGCGGCTCGTGCTCGGGCGCGGGACGCGCGAGGGCGTCGAGCCGGGCGCTCCGGTGCTCGCGGGCTCGGCGCTCGCGGGCTTCGTGGCCCAGGCGACGCGCGAGAAGTGCGAGGTCCGGCTCCTCACGGACCCGACGTTCCGCCTCCGCGTCACGGCGTCGCGGGCCGGGCTCGACGGAGTGCTCGCGGGCACGGGCGGCCCGACGCTCGTCTTCACGCCCGCGCCCTCGGGCGACGAGGACCCGGGCAAGGGGCTCCGCGCGGGCGACGTGCTCGTCGTGTCGCGGGCCTCGACGATCTGCACGGTCGCCGCGGTCGTCGGCGTCATCCGTGAAGTCGAGCGCACGCCGGGAGAGGCGTGCACGCGCGCGATCGTGACACCGGCCGCGCCCGTCGCGCGCCTCACGCGCGCGGTCGTCGTGCGCGCCGAGGGTCCGCTCGGCCTCCTCCCGGCGGAGGGCGCGAAGTGAAGGCTCTCGTCACGGCGCTCCTCTACGCGGCGCCGCTCCTCCTCGTCGAGCTCAAGCGCGCGCTCCCTCAGCTCCTGGGCCTCGAGAGCGCGGCGCCCGACCCGGTGGTCGTCGCCGTCGTCTTCGCGGCCGTGCGCTGGAAGCCCGAGCCCGCGTGCCTCTTCGCGGCGGCGGCCGGTCTCCTGAACGACGTGCCGGCGGGCACGCCCTTCGGGCTCGGCGGCGCGCGCCTCGCGCTCGTCGCGGCGCTCGTGGCGTCGATCCGCCGGCAGCTCGATGCGACGGCGCCCCTCGTGCCCACGCTCCTCGTCCTCGGTTGCGCGCTCCTCGACCGGGCCCTCTCGGCGATCGTGCTCGACGCGACCGGCGACGTGCCGCTCCGAGCGCTCCTCCGGCAGGGAGCGCTCGACTCCCTCGCGACGCTCCTCCTCGTCCCGCTCCTCTGGCCCGTCGGGCAGTCCCTCCACGCGGCGCTCGGGGCGAAGCCCGCGTTCGGTGCCGGGCGATGAGCACGGGCAACAGGGTCAAGCTCCTCGTCCTCATGGCCTGGCTCGCCTTCGCGGGGCTCGCGACGCGCCTCTACGCCCTCCAGGTGAAGCGCACCGAGGAGTTCAAGACGCGCGCCGAGCGGCGGCGGCGCCGGATCGACTTCTTGCCGCCGCGCCGCGGGAAGATCCTCGACCGCGCCGGACGAGCGCTCGCCCTCGACCGCGCCGTGCAGGACGTGGTCGTCGAGCTGACGGAGCTCGACCCCGGCCTCGACCTCGTGCCCGCGATCGGACGCGCGACGCGCGCGCCGCTCCACGAGGTCGCGCGCTTGCTGCGCTCCGCGCGCGAGAAGGTGCGCGAAGGCGCGGCGGCGGCCGAGGTCGGCGTCGCCCTCGACGAGGCCGCGCGCGCGCGCATCGAGCGGCTCGGCCGCCGCTTCCCGGGGCTCGTCGCGGTGCCGCGCGCCGCGGGCGGGTGGAGCGTCGTCGCGCCGGCGTCGATCGTCGGCCTCCGCGACAAGCGTCTCGCGCGTCTCGCCGCGCTCCTCGGCCAGGACCCGGCGCTGCTCCGCCTCGTCGTCCAGAGCCGCGAGGAAGAGATCCGCGCGATCCCGAACGGCCCCGACGGCAAGGGCCGCTACGAGCGGCTCAAGGCGTGGGGCGAGCCGCTCCTCATAGCCGAGGACGTGAGCTTCGACGAGGCCGCGGCCCTCGAGGAGGCGAGCGCCGAGACGCCGGGCTTCTCCGTCGTGCGGCGCTTCGTGCGCACCTACCCGCGCGGCGTCGCGGCGGCACACGTCGTCGGCTTCCTCGGCAAGGTCTCCGACACGGAGGCGACCAGCCTCAGGAAGTCCGGCCACCTCGTCGACGAGTCCGACGACGCGGGCGGACTCCTCCTCGGCCTCATCCGGGCGCTCCCCGAGGATGCGCGGCTCCGCTCCATGCCGGTCGGTCGGGCCGGCCTCGAGGGTCGCCTCTATCGCCGGCTCGCGCGCGCGCCCGGCGCGCGCGTCGTCGAGCGCGACGCGGGCGAC
>CAZYLP010000314.1:0-9222 GCA_964648345.1 uncultured Planctomycetota bacterium | reverse complement strand
CGTCCCCGGGAGCGGCATGAAGGTGTGGCCGTGCACCTTCGCGCCTCGAGCCGAGAGCCGCTCCATGAGAGCGAGGGTCGCGGACGCGTCCTCCTGCTCCTCGCCCGGGAGGCCGAAGATGAAGTCCACGTGGGGCTCGAAGCCGCACGCGACGGCCGTGGCGACGGCCTCCTCGATCTCCTCGACGCCGTGGCCGCGGCGGCTCCGCTCGAGGACCTTCGCGGAGCCCGACTGCGCGCCGATGATGATCGAGCGGTTGTCCACGAAGCGCGCGAGGAGCTCGAGGCCTTCGCGCGACACGTGCTCGGGGCGGATCTCGGACGGGAACGTGCCGTAGAAGACCCGGGCCTTCGGGCCCGCGAGCGCGCGCACGGAGGAGAGGAGCGCCTCGAGCGCCCCCAGGTCCGGCGTCTCGTCCTGCGTCCCGTAGCTGAACGAGGTCGGCGTCAGGAAGCGGTAGTCGCGGAACCCGCGCGCGACGAGGAACGAGACCCAGTGCTTCACGTTCTCGAGGGTCCGGTGCCGGAAGCGCGCGCGATTCATGGAGGGCGTCTGACAGAAGCGGCACGCGTAGATGCAGCCGCGCGTGATCTCGATCGGCCCGAGTCGATCGTGCGCGGGCGCGAAGGGAGGAAACTCGTCGAGATCGATGAACGCGCCCTTGCCGTTCACCCCGGCGCTCGACGCCACTCCGTGCACGGAGCGTAGGTCTCCCCCTTCACGGAGGACTCGCACGAGGGCACGGATCGTCTCCTCGCCCTCACCGACCGCGGCGAGGTCCCAGCCCGCTCTCAACGTCGCGAGGGGCTCGGCCGTGGCGTGGACACCGCCGGCCACATGGATCACGCGCGGGTCCGGGACCGACTCCTTGATCCTCGTCAGGGCCGCCGACTGCGCCCCGAAGTCGGGCGAATAGAAGGACCACCCGACGAGGACGCGCTCGTCGCCCGCGTCGAGGCGCGCGCGGATCGCGCGCGCGAGGTCGCGGGACTCGAAGACGACGGGCACGTCCGCGACGCGCGCGTCGGTCTCGAGCGCGCCGATGAGCGCGTGCATCGCGAACTTTCCGGTCTTCCGGTAGTTGAGGACGAGCGAGACGGACACGCCCCGGATTCTAGCCGCGCCCTACGCCGCGGCGCGGTTCGCGAGCGCGTCCTTCACGGCCGAGAGGACGGCGCCGACCGTGCCGTCCGTGAGGCGGAGCACGCCGACGTTCTCCGGGAGCGATGGGTACGTCTTCGCGCAGCTGCACGCGAAGACGACCGGCGTCCCGCGCGCGGAGCGAAGACTCTTGAGCGAGAGGATGTCCTTCACGGCCTCGTCGGCCGGGCCGTGGCTGTCGAGGACGATCACGTCGGGCTTGTAGGTCTCGACGAACGTCGAGAGCGCCGTCTGCGCGCCACGGAGGTCGCCCGCGTAGGTCTGCGGCACCTCGAACCCGGCCTGCTCGAGGGCGGGACGGAGACCCTTGGGCGTGTCGTCCGTCGAGACGAGGGCGACGACGCTTCGAGAAGCGCTCTTCATGCCGCGCCGCCCTGCAACGCGCGGCCCGTCCCGATTCCGGTCAGCGCCAGATGCCGGGCAGCGGCTCCCGCGAGTCGGCGAAGCTCGAGACCTTCACGCCCGCGCGCTGGAGAAGCGCGAGATAGAGGTTCGCCATGGGCGTGTCGTGCCGGTAGCGAACGTGTCGGCCCAGGGCGAGGCCGGCCTTCGCGCCGCCCAGGAGCAGGACGGGGAGGTCGTCGTGGTTGTGCGCGTCGCCGTCGCCGATCGCGCTCCCGTACACCACGATCGTGCTGTCGAGGAGCGTGCCCTGCCCCTCCTTGACCGACTTGAGCTGCCCGATCAGATACGCGAGCTGCTCGACGTGGAACCGGTCGATCTTCGCGATCTTCGCGGTCTTCTGCTCGTCCTTGCCGTGGTGCGAGATGTCGTGGTGTCCGTCCGGCACGTCGATCGAGCGGTAGCTCCGGTTGCTCCCCTCGTTCCCGACCATGAGCGTCGCGACGCGCGTCGTGTTCGTCTCGAACGCGAGCTTGATCACGTCGTGGAGGCGGCGGATGTGCTCCGCGTAGTCGCCGGGGATCCCGCGCGGCGGCTCCTTCCCCTTCGCGTTCGCGGCCTTGTCCTTCGTCGTCGCCTCGAGGCGCTTCTCGAGCGCGCGCACCGAGTCGAGGTACTCGTCGAGCTTGCGGCGGTCGGTGCCCGAGAGCTTCTCGCGCACGTCCTTCGCGTCGCCCTTCACCGCGTCGAGGACGCTCGCGCGGAGCCGGTCGCGCTTCGCGCGGGCCATGGGCGTGAGCCCCTCGCCGTCCATGAAGAGCCGCTCGAACGCGCGGCGCGGGTTGATCTCCTTGGCGACGGGGAGCGACGGCGACGACCAGGAGATGTTCGAGGAGTAAGCGCACGAGTAGCCCGAGTCGCAGCTCCCGGCCTGGGCGCTCGGCTCGGTCCCGAGCTCGAGCGATGCGAAGGGGACGCCCTCGCCGAGCGTCTTCGTGAGCATCTGGTCCACGGAGATCCCGACCTGGATCTCGGAGCCGCCCGTCTTCTTCGGGTGCGTGCACGTGAGGAACGCCCCGCCCGCGCGCGCGTGGTCGCCGGGCCCGTCCTGGTGCGGCCGCGCGCCGTCGATGGCGAGCCCCGAGAGGACCATGAGGTCCCGCCTGTAGGGCGCGAGCGGCTGGAGCGTCTTCGAGAGCTCGAAGTCGGAGCCCTCGCCCTGGCACTTCCACGAGGGGACGTGGACGCCGTTCGGGACCATGATGAACAGGACGCGGAGAGGAGTCTTGTCGGCCGGCTCCGCGAGGGCTCGCGGGAGGAGGTCCGCGAACGGCCAGCTCTCGAGGAACGGGACCGCGAGCGCGGCGCCGGCCGCTCCGCGGAGGAGGGCGCGCCGGGTCAGGTTCATCTCCATTGCTTCCCCTTTCCGCGCCGCTTCTGGAACGCGTCGAGCTTGGTGAGCTCGACGATCATGTCCTGGAGCTTGTAGTCGGGCGCGCACTTCTCGACGACGGCGTCGAGCGCCTCCTCGTCCGCGGCGATCGGGCCGCGGCCGAGGCCGAAGATCATGAGCTTCTTCGCGACGGCGCGCGCGATCCGCGGCGTCTTCCGGCCGAGCCACTCGCGGAGCCCCGTCGCGCCCGCGAGCTTCGTCCCGTCGGCGAGCGAGCCCGCGTCGTCGATCGCGTCCTCGCCGTCGCGGTCGCGGTGCTTGCCGATCCCGTCGAAGCGCTCGAGCGCGAAGCCGAGCGCGTCCATCTTCGCGTGGCAGGAGGCGCACTCCTTCTTCGCGCGGTGCTGCTCGAGCTTCTCGCGGAGGGTCTTCGCGCTCTTCGCGGCGCCCTCCTCCTTGAGCGAGTCGGCGCCCGGGAGCGGCGGCGGCGGCGGGTCGTCGAGGAGGACGTCGAGGACCCAGCGCCCGCGCTTCACGGGCGACGTGCGCGTCGGGTTGCTCGTCGCCATGAGGACGCTCGCGTGGCCGAGGAGGCCGCGGCGCGCCTCGGGCGTCTTCACGCGCTGGAGCTCGTCGCCGCTCACGCCGTCGATCCCGTAGAGCCGCGCGAGCTTCCCGTTCACGAACGTGAAGTCCGCGTCCACGAGGTCGCGCACGCTCCGGTTCTCGCGGAGGACCGTCTCGAAGAGCTTCTCCGTCTCCTGCCGCGCAAGGCCGGGGAGCGCGGCGTCGTACGACGGATAGGTCGCCGTGTCCGGCGCGATCGACTCGAGGCGTCGGAGCTGGAGCCACTGGACCGCGAACTGCGCCGTGAGGCGGCTCGCCTTCGGGTCCTCGAGGAGGCGCTTCACCTGCGCGTCGAGGTTCTTCCTGAGAGTGCCCGCCTGCGCCTGCGCGATGAGCTCGTCGTCCGGGAGGCTCGACCAGATGAAGTAGCTCAGGCGCGTCGCGAGGGCGCGCTCGTCGAGGAGCTCGAGGTCGCCCTGCGCCGTCGCCTCGAGCTCGAGGCGGAACAGGAAGGCGGGCGAGACGAGGATCGCCTGGAGCGCGTGCTGGAGCGCGCGCTCCCAGCTCTCGCCCTCGGCGAGGACCTTGTCCACGAGCTTCCCGAGGCGCTCGAGCTCGACCGCGGTCGCGGGCCGCCGCCACGCGAGGCCGGCGACCGGCGAGAGCTGCGAGTTGAGGAGGCCGCGCCGCTCCGCGGGCTTCATGCCGGCGGTCGGCGTGTTCTTGAAGTACTTCTGGTGCGCCCACGGGAGCGGGGGGCGCTCCGTGGGGCCGTCGAGCTCGATCCACTCGACGGCGAGGTTCCGGTCGCGCTGCTTCGGGTCCGGGTCGTTCGGCTTGTAGTAGTCGTTCGTGAAGGCGGCGCCGAGCTTCCGCTCGCCGGCCTCGAGCTTCACCTTCTTCTCGTAGACCTCGGGCTTCGCGGCGGTGGCCGCGACCTCCCAGTTCGCGACCGGCATCCGGTCCACGACGAACGCCATCTGCGTCTTGTCGCTGCCGGCCTGGTCGCCGTAGGCGCGGATGCGCACGACGTACTCGCCGGTCGCCGGCACCTTGACCGTCGCCTCCGCGCGGCCGTTCGACCACATGACCTTGAACGCCCCCGAGTCGCCCCCGCCCGTGTCCTTGAGCTGGAGCTCGGCGGCCGGGACGCGCGTCTTCGCCGCCTTCCAGTCGAGGATCGCCATGCTCGCCACGTGCTCGGCGGCCGCGAGGTACTTCTCGAGGAGGAGGGGCGGCATCGAGAGGACGTCGCCGATCCGGTCGAAGCCGTAGCCCGTGTCGTCGGCCGGGAGGTCGTCCTCGGCCTGCGGCTTCACGCGGAGGAGGTCCTCGATCGTGTAGGCCCACTCCGCGCGGTTGAGGCGCCGGACCGTCACGCGCCCCGGATCGGACGTGGTGACGGGGAGCTCGCTCATCGCTCGCTTCACCCACGCGACGAACGCCTCGCGCTCCTTGGCGTCCGGCTGCGGCTCCTCCTCGGGCGGCATCTCCTTCGCCGCGACCTGCCGCGCGGCGCGCCGCCACAGGGCGCGGCGCTCCGCGACGGTCTTGAAGTCGGAGAGGTCGAGGAGGACGACGTCGCCCGAGCGCTCCTTCTCGTCGTGGCAGCGGAAGCAGTGCTTCTTCAAGAAGGGCGCCGCGACCTTCGCGTGCTCGTCGCCGAGCGAGGGCGGCTCTTCGCCGCGGAGGTCGGCGAGCGCGAGCGCGACGAGCGCGGCCGGGAGGAGGAGCAGCGAGCGGCGGCGGAGCATGGGGCGCATCATCGCTCGCCCGGGCGCGACAGTCGAGGGCCCGGAGCGCGTCGGTGGCGGCGTGGTCCCGTTCCGATGGAACTTCGGTAACCCGAGGCTCTGGCGCCGGATCGGCGGAGAGCGAGCGCCCGCTCCCCCGGCGCATCTGGAGCTCCACGAGAACGTCCTCCGGTGCGCGGCGGCGATCCTGCGGGGGGCCGACGACGCCGACATCTACTTCGTGGGGCGGTCGCTCGAGAACGTCCACGACTTCCTCTCGGGGGCGCTCCTGCGGACGAGCGCGCGGAGGCGTCTCCACCACCTCCAGCTCTCTCTGCGATTCGACTCCCTGAGACGTCTGAATCATCGTTACCCGGGTGCGCTCGAGAAGCTCTGGCCCTACTTCGAGAGCCTGGAGCTCACTCCGTCCCAGATCCTCGCTCGGTCCCGGCCGGTCGCCTTCGCGGATCTCGTCTACAGCGGCCACACCTTCAGGATCCTGTCCGCTCTCCTTCGCTTCTGGCTCGACGATGAAGCTCGATGGCCTCGGTTGCGCGAGCGGCTCCGGTGGGTCTGCGTCGTCGCGCATGACGAACCGAACCGCGAGCGGTGGCGGCCCGAGAATCACGCGTGGACGGCGCCGCTCCGACAGTTCCAGTTCCGGTCTCTCCGGATCCCGTGGAAGCTCTGGCGCTACCTCGGCGAGGAGCAGCTCAAGACCACGGAGTCCTACGGGCCCATCGACTGGGGCTACGAGGGCGCGAGATGGGCGCCGATGGACGCCGAGCACCTCGAGGCGGCTCGCATGGCGCGGAGTTTCTATCGCCTCGGGCAGCGGTGGCGAAGGCGGCTCGCGGGTGAGCTCGAGAAACCGGTCATGCCCAGCCTCGCGCTCGACGTTCTCGTGCGGGAGCTGAGAACGGATCGCTCGCGATGCACAATGCGGTCGTGATCACGACCCCCGAGGCCCTCACCGAGACCGTCTCGGAGACCGAGCTCGCGCACGCGCTCGTGTGCGCCGCGTGTAGTCACGCGATCACCAAGGACGAGGCCCGCGTCGTCCGCGGCGGCTCGCACATGCACACGCGCCTGAACCCGTTCGGCTACGTCTGGGAGTTCGGCTGCTTCGCCGAGGCCCCGGGCTGCGCCGTCGAGGGGCCCGCGATCCTCGAGCACACCTGGTTCCCCGAGCACGCGTGGCGCTTCGCGAACTGCGCGAAGTGCGGCGCCCACCTCGGCTGGCGCTACGAGGGGCCGACGACGTTCTTCGGGCTCATCGTCGAGAAGCTCGTCGCGACGTGATCACTCCTTCGGCCGCGGAAAGACCCGCTTGTGGATCTCGTAGACGCGCTTCAGCTCCTCGATGGGCCGCGGGTGGTCGTCCACGCGGAGGTCGCGATACCGGTCGTTCAAGCCCGCGTAGCCCCAGCCTTCGCGGACGACGAGGACCGCGGCCGACTGCTGGCCGCGCCTGTCGCCGCCGGCCGCTTGCCCCGCTTCGAGCGCCGCGACGAGCCGCTCGCCGAGCTCGCCCTCGGCTTCACGGAACGCGCGGGCCATCTCCGAGACGACCTTCTCGCCCGCGAGGATGTTGCCCTGAACGCAGAAGCCCTCGCCGCGGAGGCCGCCCGCCCACGCCATGCACTTCTCGCCCGTGAAGGTGGCGGCGTCGCCGGACGCGCTCACGATGCCGACCTGGCGCTTCGCGCGCGCGGCGTCCTTCTCGGTCAGCTTCACGATCGCGTCCGCGGGCGAGGTCTCCTTCGCGAGGAGGTCGAGCCCCTCGGGGCCGTAGGTCGTGTTGGCGAAGGACTGCGTCGCGATCGCGCCGACCTTCGCCTTCGCCCACGGGACGACGGCGCCGACCGCGATGAAGCGCGACTGGACGGCGACGCCGAGCTCGCCCGTGCGCGTGTCCACGGCCGCGATCGAGAAGGTCGAGGGCACGGAGTCGGGGATGCCCTCGAGCTGCTCCGTGGTCGAGCAGCCGGCGATGAACGCGAGGATCGTCGCGGCGAGGAGGCGGGCGGACATGCGGGACTCCTCGCACGAGCTTAACGTCCGGGCGGAACCGCCGGGCGTCGGCGCACGTATCGGCTGGGTATGACGCGCGTGAAGGTGACCGTCCGTCCTTCGAGCGACCTCCGCTGCGCGTTCTGCCACGGAGAGCTCACCGAGGAGCCGCGGCCTTGCCGGGCGTGCTTCACGGCGCTCCACGATGAGTGCTGGGAAGACGCGGGCATCTGCCCCACGCTCGGGTGCGCGACGTGGTCGTCGTTCGGGGCGCGGATCCGGATCTTCCCGCGCGTCGTCGTCGCATCGTGGTGGCTGTTCGGGCTTGCCCTCACGAGTGCGGCGACGGTGCTCGGGATCCTCACGCTCATCGTCCCGGCCTTCACGAAGATGTTCACCGATACGGGCCTGTCGCTTCCGGGGCCGACCGAGGGTCTCGTCAACCTCTCGCGGTTCGCGTGTTCGTGGCCGGGCGCCCTGGTGATCGGGGCGAGTCTCCCGCTCTCGGTGGTCGGCTTCAGGCGGTGGCGAAGGACAAGGTGGCTCGCGCCGCTCCTTCACGCGTCGTTCTGGCTGACGGCGGCTTTCATCGGATTGACGGTCGTTGCGTTGTTCAGCCCGCTGATCCAGCTCACACAGAAGCTGTAGCCGCCGGAGCGTTCGGGCGGAGGAGCTGCCGCAGCGCTCTCGCGATGCTGGCCTCCTCGTCGTTGACCTGCCGCCACGTGTAACGGCGGACGTGCCATCCGCGGTCAGCGAGCGCGTTCGACTGACCGCGGTCGTTCTCGAATGCCTTCGCGTCGCCGTGGAACTGACGGCCGTCGAGGAAGACCGCCAGACGCGGCCTGCGCCACGCGAAGTCGGGCTTGGCGAGGTAGTCGCCCTGCTCGTCGTGGTGAGCGATGTTGATGAGCGGCGGCATCGGGAGCTTCGCGCGGCGCAGGAGCCTGAGGAAGCGCGTCTCGAGCTCGCTCACGGCGCGGGCATCCTCCGGCCCGCGCTCCGCGAGGAGGTCGCGCATCATCCGCGCGCCTCGGTGGCCCTGGCCGCGCTCCGATGCCAACCGCACGAGCGTCTCGTAACGCACGAGGCGCCGGCGCAGAGCATCGTCGAGGGCACGCGCCACCTTCCATGCGGGCTCGAGCTCGCAGAGGTCCAGGAGAGTACGGCCGGGCTGCGTCACCGGGACGTCGCGCACGGTCGTCGTGTCGAGCGGTCCGAGATCGGAGCTACGGTGGACGGTCACGCCGACCGCACGCTGGCGGGAGACGGTGCTCACCTCGACGGCGTCGAGGCGCTTGAATCCGGCGAGGTCGTGCAACCAGGCCGCAGCCCGATGCGAGACGACGGCACCCTCGACGGCGAGCGTTGCCGCGAAGAGCCGTTGCTCATCGGACTCCGGAGTCGCGGCGTGGCGGTAGACGCCCGGGAAAGTGTCGAGGAGCCTCCGATCTCGAACGGCGCGCGCGATCGTAGAGCGGCTGACTCCAACGGCTAGGAGTTGCTTCCGCGAGGCGACGCCCTGCTGACGTCTGAACAACGACAACACGGCGGGATGAGTGGTGTTCATCGAAGTGGTCCCCAAAAGGCCCACCAGCTGGGCCTTTTCGCGTCCACTTCGAGGAACACAAGAGAGTCCACCGACTGCCCGACGGTGGAAGCGCGACTTGCGGTGACGCTGGTGCGCGCTGCGCACGGGGGCCTTCCGAAACTCGTCTACCCGCGCCGCGACTCCAGCTCCTCCCAGCGAGCGTAGAGCTTGGCCACCTCGTCCTGCTTGGCCTTGAGCTGGTCGCCGACCTCGCGCGCGGCGTTCGCGCCCTTCGAGTAGAGCGCGGGGTCCTCGAGCTTCGCGGTGAGCGCCGCGACCTCGCCCTCGGCGGCCGGCAGCTTCACCTCGAGCTCCTCGAGCTCGCGGAGCTCCTTCCACGTGAGCTTCTTCGGGCCCTCCGCGGCCGCGGCCTTCTGGGCCGGCTGCTTCTTGCGCTTCTCGGCCGCGGCGGCGGCCTCCTT
>CAZYLP010000313.1:0-9226 GCA_964648345.1 uncultured Planctomycetota bacterium | reverse complement strand
TCGCTCGTGCCCGGCGCGAGGTGCGTGTAGACGCGCGCAGGGAGTCGATCGCGACGTTCCGCGCGACCTGGAGGATCCAGGGGCGCAGAGGCCGCGACTCATCGACCCGGTCGAGCGCGAGGAACACGCGGAAGAACGTCTCCTGGAGCGCGTCCTCGATGCGCGACGGCTCGCGGAGGAGAGCCTTGAGGAGCGCCCACGCCGGCTTCGAGTGGCGCTCGTAGAGCTCCTTGAACGAAGCTTCGCCCTCATCGCCCCCTGCGCGGGCGCGACGGACCAGCTCGCCGTCCTCAATGCCGCTCGCCACCGCGGGCATTGTGCCTTCCGGGGAGAGAACACGGAGCCGGGCCGGCCCCGCGCAGCCTAGTCCGCAAGTGGTTGTGTTGAGAATGCTTGCGGGGAGAGCTAATCTCCGGGCCGTGAAGCGGGGGGCCGTCGTCGCAGGGACGCTCGCGTTGCTCGGGACGCTCGCCCTCACGGCGAGCGGCGCGGGCGACGTCACCGGCACCTACGACATCGCGACCAGCGAGGGCCTGAAGGGCTTCCTCTACGTCCGCGAGGACCTGATGGTGAGGCGGCGGGTCCTCCTCCCCGACAAGACCGTCCGCTCGCAGTTCGGACCCGGGAAGCTCGACGGAGACAAGCTCACGGTCACCTTCACGGGGAAGGGCGACCCGCACGACCTGTCGGGAGACTGGACCGTCACGGGCGACGCCGGGGCGACGGGGCGCTACCGCGGGACGGCGACCTTCACTCGGGCGGAGGAGCGCTGGACGACGACGTTCACGCCGAGCGACGTGGACGACAAGGAGCCGCTGCCGGCGGTCGAGCTCGGCGGGACGCTCACGGTCATGACGTTCCGCGGCGAGCGGAACGGCGTCGCGGTCGTCTACTCCCTGACGCCCGACGGGCTCACGCTCGCTTCGCGCGCGGAGACGTTCAAGCGCTCGACGCTCGTCCTGAACGGCGGCCCGACCGCGACCTACACGTTCGGCGCGGAGGGCGTCGTCGAGGGGAAGCTCTCCTCCGGCGTCATCGACCGCGGCAAGCGCGCCGCCGTCCAGACGGCGGGCACGGTCTCGAACCAGGAGCTCCAGCGCCTCCCGATCGAGCCGGACCCGGTCCCGAACAGCCTCCGCGCGACACGGGACACGAAGATCCTCCTCGGCCCCGATGGCCCCGAGGGGAAGGCCGTCAAGAAGGACGAGCTCGTCCACGTCTGCGGGCGCAAGGGCGACCTCTGGGTCGTCGGCCCCTTCAGGGAGGGGAAGAAGAAGTGGACGGGCTTCCTCAAGGCCGAGGACCTGAACCCGCGCCTCCAGTACAAGGCCGTGGACGCGCCCGTCTTCCTCCCCGGGAAGCGCCCGAGCCCGGACAGCATCGTCCAGAAGGACCTCGCGACCTGTTACTTCGACGCCGCGCTCATGGCGGTCGCGGACAACCGGCCGACGCTCGTCGAGAACATGTTCCGCGACTTGAAGGACCAGACGGTCGGCGTCCGCTTCCACGTGAAGGACGAGCACGGCCGGTACGTCGAGCACTGGGTCCGCGTGAAGAAGACGATCGTCGTGGACGAGAAGGGGCGCTCGCACTACACGATCGGGGAGGGCGGCCAGCTCTGGCCGGCGCTCGCGGAGAAGGCCTTCGCCGCGTGGCGCGGGAAGGGCTACTACCGGAACATCGAGTACGGCGCGGCCCACGACGTCTTCGAGGTCATCCTCGGGAAGCCCGCGCGGTGGATGACCTGGCCGCTGCCGCTCCCGGGCGAGATCGGCGCGACGCGCCTCAAGGCCGACGTGCCGCAGATGACGAAGGCCGACCGCGACGCGATCGTCGCGTTCGGCGCGACTCCTTACTGGAAGGACGAGGCCGCGGACCTCGTGAACCACCCGACCCGCCGCCGCGACTTCGCGTACATCGAGAAGCTCATCGGGAAGGTGGACCTCCTCACCCCCGAGGGCGAGAAGCAGCTCAAGGCCTTCTACCGCCAGCGGGTCGAGGGGCCGCTCGGCTCGGCGCGCTACAGCCCCGCCGCGAAGAACGTCTTCGCGCTCATCGAGGAGACCGACAAGAAGAAGCGCCCCATGTGCCTCGGCACCAAGGCCTGGGGCAAGGCCGGGACGGGCCAGAGCGGCGGAGAGAACATCGAGCTCGTCGCGGGGCTCGCGAGCACCCACGAGTACATGGTCGTCGGGACACGGACCGACGAGAGGAGATTGGGCTGGATCAAGGTCATGAACCCGTGGCATCACTTCTCCAGGCGTTACGAGCGCAAGGGGGACGAGCTCGTGGCGTCGGCCGTGGACGGGAAGAAGGACGACACCAAGGGAGTGTTCGATGTCGAGCTCTCCGACCTGATGCGCTACTTTGCGTCCTTGAGTTACGTCGCGGAGTAGGCGAAACCGAGAACGAGAACGAGAACGAGAACGAGTGCAGGAGCTCGGGGGATACAGGCTGGAGACGAAGCTCGGCGCCGGCGGCATGGGAGCCGTCTGGCGCGCGACGCATCCCCGCTTCCCCGGGCGCGAGTTCGCGGTCAAGGTCCTCCTAGGCGACGAGGAGCCGGACGCGACGACCTACGCGCGCTTCCGGCGCGAGATCGAGGCGCTCGTCGCCGTCACGAACCACCCCGGCATCGTCAAGATCTTCGGCTTCGCCCAGCAGGGCGACCGGCCCTTCATCGTCATGGAGCTCGTGAGGGGCCGCTCCCTCCAGGGGCTCGCCAAGGACCAGGCCTTGGCGCCGCGGGACGGCGTCAAGATCGTCCGCGAGATCGCCGACGCCGTCGCGCACGCGCACGCGCAGGGAGTCGTCCACCGCGACCTCAAGCCCGACAACGTGCTCATCGAGGGCGCGACGGGGAAACCGCGCATCTGCGACTTCGGCCTCGCCCGGGTCGCCGACAGCGAGCGCCTCACGCGCTCGGGCTCCTTCCTCGGGACGCCCGCCTACGCGGCCCCGGAGCAGATCGACGGCCGCGCTCACCTCGCCAAGGAGCGCGCCGACGTCTACTCGCTCGGCGGGATCCTCTTCTTCGTCCTCACGGGCCGGCCTCCCTTCGTCTCGTCCGGCAACGCGCTCACGAAGAGCGTCCTCTTCGACCCGCCGCCCCACGCGAGCAGCGTCTCCGACAAGGTCCCCATGGACCTGGACGCGGTCTGCCTCAAGTGCCTCGAGAAGGAGCCCGAGCGCCGCTACGCGAACGCCGCCGAGTTCCGCGACGAGCTCGACCGCTTCCTCGCGGGCGAGCCCGTCCTCGCGAGCGTCCCCACGCAGATCGAGCTCCTCCGCCGGACGCTCGGCAAGAAGAAGAAGGTGCTCGCGCTCATGGCCGCGGGCGTCCTGCTCGTCGCCGCGGTCGCGGTCGCCGCGTTCGTGAAGACGAGGATCGACGCCGAGCGCGACGCCGTGGAGGCGAAGAAGTTCGCGGCCAGGGCCGAGCGCGAGGCGCTCGAGCGCCTCGCCACGTTCGCGCGTCTCCTCCGAGCGGAGGGGATGCGGAACCTGTCGGAGGAGCAGCTCAGGACGGCGCTCGATGACTCCATCACCGCTCAGTGCCTGAACCTCGTCGGCGAGGGCAAGGGCGAGGTGATCCTCGGCGACACGCTCCTCGAACGCGTCGACGACCTCCTCGAGTCACCGCCCGTCATCGTCCGGAAGGGCGAGACGGCCGTCGAGCGGTCGGACGTGGTGCGGGAGTTCGTCCGGAACAAGCGGAGCACGGTCGTCGAGCGCGCGCGCCCGATCGCGCCGGTCGCGGCGCGGGCCCTCGACGCCTACCTCGAGCTCGCGGCGCGCGGCGCCCCGTGCCGCGCGCTCGACGGCAAGCGCCTCGATGGGGCGCCCGAGGCGCTCGCCGCCGTCCGCGCGGACCTCGAGGCGGCGACGGCGCTCCCGGGCGTCGCCGGCGCGCGCGCGGCGTGGCTCCTCGTGGACCTCCACTGCCTCGCCGGGGACCGCGAGGCCGCGACGGCCGCGCTCGCGACGGCGAAGAAGCTCGCCCCGCAGGACCCGGCCGCCCCGATCCTCGAGCGCGCGCTCGCCGAGGAGGGGAGCGACCTCGAGGTCTTCAGCCGGATCGTCCCCGGGATCGCGGCGGTCCCGTCGCAGGCGCTCGTCCTCTCGCGCGCGATGGCCCTGCGCGGACGGCCCGCGCTCATCGAGCGCCCCGAGCTCGCCTTCGCGCCGACCGGGGCCGCGATCGAGCGCATCCTCGCCCGCGACGACTACCGCTGCTTCGACTACCACCAGCGGCACGGCGTCCTCCCGGGCGACATCCACGGCGAGCTCGACAGCCGGCGCACGGCTCTCTGCCCGCCCGGGAAGACCGACATCCTCAGGTCCGACGACGAGAAGCTGCGCCTCGACATGGAGAAGCTCGCCGACGAGCACCTCCCCCGCTACGAGCACCTGCTCCACCAGGGGTTCTCCGGCTGGCCCGACGACGTGTTCCTCTACAAGGCCGCGTCCGAGGCGGCCCGGAAGACGACGACCACCGGCGCGTTCCGCGCTCTCTGGGCGCGCAGCACGTCGCGCGGCTCCTACATGTTCGCCTTCGTCTTCAGCCAGAACCGCCGCCTGAGCCGCGTCGACTCGGGCTCGGCGGACTACTTCTTCGAGAAGCCCTGGGACCCGCCCCCGGCACTCGAGGGGCGCGCGGCGTGCGAGCAGTTCGACCAGCTCCTCCTCGAGGACGCGCGGCGGGACCTGGGCCTCCTCGCCCTCGCCGCGGCGGAGCCGGAGCTCGCCCGGCTCGTGCCGCTCGCGCTCCGCTCGGCGATGGCCGCCCGGCGCCTCGAGGAGATGGCTCGGCTCGCCGACCAGGGCACGTCCCTCCCCGAGGCCGACCGCGCCCGCCTCGCCTTCGAGGCGCTCGTCCTCATCCAGGACCTCGTGGCGCTCGCGCCGGCGACCGGGATCATCTTCCGCGCCCGGGCGCTCCGCTTCGCGATCCCGGGCGTCCTCGGCGAGGCCTGCGCGACGCTCGACCTCGAGCGCGCGCGCGTCTTCGCGGAGCGCATCGACCCGACGGACGACAACGGGACGAACTACACGTCCCTCGCCCTCGCGACGGCCGGCGAGAGCACGGCGCCCCTCCCGGGCACGGCGACGTTCGACAAGATCTACCGGCTCTTCTGCGACCGCGTCCGCCTCGAGGCGTTCCGCGCCGCGATCGAGTGGTCGCCGAGCGGGCACGAGCGGCGCACGAAGGAAGACGTCATGCGCGACCGGACCGACTCCTGGGTCCAGCGCCCCATGACGCACAAGTTCCTGAACGGGATCACGCGCCTGAGCACCATGCAGCTCGAGAAGGACCTCCTCCCCAAGCCGGCGGACCTCGACGCGCTCCGCCGCTTCAAGACGCTCAAGGAGTACGAGGAGTTCCTGAAGAAGACCCGCGAGAAGACCAAGTAGAATGCTCCCGGAGGTCGCCATGCGCCGTCTCCGCTGGCCTGCCCTGCTCGCGCTCCTCTTCGCCCTCCTCGCGGCCGCTCCCGCCCGCGCGCAGGACGAGGACATGCCCGAGGGCGACGACGGGAACCCGTTCAACCTCTCGCAGGACGAGCGGGAGACGATCGCGAAGTTCACCCAGCTCGAGACGACCGCGATCCAGAAGCTCCAGGCCCGCGACTTCGAGGAGGCGGAGCGCCGCTACAAGAAGCTCATCGCGAAGCTCGATCAGGACGAGGTCGTGAACGAGCCCACGAAGAAGCGCATGCAGAGCTACGCGCACTACAACCTCGCCTGCACGTACTCGCTCGACGGCCAGACGGAGCCCGCGATCGAGGAGTTCGAGAAGTCGCTCGAGCTCGGCTTCTGGGGCTGGAAGCACATCAAGAAGGACACCGACCTCGACAACATCCGCGCCGAGGAGGCCTTCGTCGCCGCCGTCAGGAAGTGGAAGAAGAAGGAGGCCGAGGCCTACGCCGCCGACGAGGAGCGGCTCATCGCCCAGGTCACGAGCAACCTCGCGCTCAGGCGGACGCCCGCCAAGGGCTACGACTTCTCCTTCACGAACACGAAGGGCGACGAGCGCTCGCGGAACGACCTCAACGGGAAGGTCGTCGTCTTCCACGCCTTCACGCCCTACTCCGAGGACGGCGTCGGTCCCGAGGTGGCGGCGCTCGTGAAGCTCCACCACGACTACAAGAAGAAGGGCGTCGTCGTCATCGGCATCACGATCAACCCGAGCCCGGCCGCCGATGCGGCCGCCTGGCTCGAGAAGTTCGTCGAGGAGAACGAGGTCAAGTACGAGCTCGCGGGCGTGCGCGCCGCGGACCCCGCGCTCGAGCCGTACAACCGCACCTTCGGCGAGACGAAGCTCTGGTTCGTGGACAAGAAGGGCAAGGTCCGCGGCACGGCCTCGCGCCTGCGGAACTACGAGTCGCTCGAGAAGGTCGTCGAGAAGTTGCTCGAGTAGCTAACCGCCGCAGCAGCGGTCGCGGTCCATGAGCTCGAGGTAGGCCGCCCCGCCCTTCTCGATCGCGTGGAGCTCGGCCTCGATCACGCGCGCGAGCGCCGCGAGCACTCCCGCCCGCACGTCGGGCCTGAGCTGCGGCGTGTGCCGGCCGAGCGCGAAGAGCTCGTCCTCGTCGCTCGGTGCGAGCCGCTCCGCGAGCGCGGCGCGCTTCTCGGCGGACGGCTCCTCGCCCGCGCGCTCGAGGTCGCGCACGGCGATGGACGCCTCCTCCTTCAAGCGCGCGAGAGTCAGCGCTTTGCGGCGCCTCATCCGATCGCCCTACTTCACCTGGAGCGTCGCGTGGCACGTTCCGCAGGTGCTCGTCGTCGACTCGCCGTGCGCGGGGCAGACGTAGACCGTCGGCGCGCGCGGCGGGGTCGGAGCGCTCGGAGCCGAAGGAGCGCTCGGCGTCGAGACGGAGGGCCCGGAGGCGGAGGGCCCGGAAGCCGACGGCCCGGACGCGGACGGGCCCGAGGCCGACGGGCCGGAGACGCCCGAAGTGGACGCGGAGGGACCGGACACCGAGGGGCCGCTGATCGAGGGGCCGGAGAGCGAGGGGCCGCTCACCGACGGACCGCGGCAAGCGGAGGAGAGCGCGCAGAGGACGACGAGCACGCTGAGAAGACGGCGCATGGGAGCTCCCTTCAGACCAGAACCTTATCTGAAAACGAGCGTGGTGAAGCAATCCTCTGCGTTTCAGAGACGCTCGGAACGCTCATCCACGTTCAAAGGAGCACCCCAACCTCCTCCTCCAGGAGTCTCGATCCTCAGTGAATCTCCGGCCTCGAGCACGATCCGACTCTTCGACGGTATTCCTTCGTCTCTCCCATCGGCTCTGCGCACCCGGTCTCTGCCCGGCGCTCCGTGACCTCCTCCGGCAAGACCCCACGGGCCGCATCTCCTTCTCTCCGCGAGCAGACTCGCCTCGGCACGCTCCAGCGATCGCAGCTCTCGCACGACGCCGTCTCCCCCCGCGAAGCGCCCCGCTCCGCCCGAGCCGCGGCGGATGGTCGTCCGCTCGACGACGAGCGGATAGGACTGCTCCAGGACCTCGATCGGCGTGTTCTGCGTGTTCGTCATGTGCGTGTGCACGCCCGAGACACCCGCGTGCCCCCGCGAGGCGCCCTCGCCGCCGGCGAGGGTCTCGTAATACGCCCACGGCGTCCCGTCGGCGCGGACACCGCCCATGGCGAGGTTGTTCATCGAGCCCTGGCTCGCCGCCGGGGCGAGATCGGGGAGCGCCTTGGCGAGCGCGCCGAGGACGCAGTCCACGATCCGCTGCGAGGTCTCGACGTTCCCGCCGGCGACCGGACGCGGGAAGCGCGCGTTCACGACCGAGCCCTCCGGGGCGACGATCCGGATCGGCCGCTCGAGGCCTGCGTTCTCCGGGCACTCCGGGTCGAGGAGGGCGCGGAAGCAGTAGACGACCGCGGACGCCGTCACGGCCTCGTTCGCGTTGAGCGGCCCCTCGACCTCGGACGCCGTGCCCGTGAAGTCCACGGTCACCGACGGAGCACCGCGGAGCTCCCTCCGGTCGCCCTGGTCCTCGAACGTGAGCGCGACCCTGATCGGCACCGGCCCGGCTCCGAGGCCGTCGTCGTCGAGCGCGTCCTCGAACTCGTAGCGCCCGGCCGGGACGGTCGCGAGCCGAGCGCGGAGGAGGCTCTCCGAGTAGCGCGCGAGGGCCTCGATCGCCTCGAGGACCTTCGCGTGGCCGACGCGCCCGACGATCTCCTCGAGGCGCGCCGCGCCGAGCTTGTTCGCCGCGACCTGCGCGAGGAGATCGCCCCGCCGCTCGGCCTCGCCGCGCGTGTTCGCGAGGAAGACCGCGAGGAGCGACGGATCGAGCACGCCCCTCCGCGCGAGGAGGACGGGCGGGAGGCGCAGGCCCTCCTCGAAGATCGAGCGCGCGAGCCCCATGCTCCCCGCGCTCGCGCCGCCTATGTCCGCGTGATGCGCGCGGCACGCGGTGAAGAAGGAGAGCTTGCCCGCGACGAACACGGGCGTCACGAGGGTGAGGTCGGGGAGATGCGTCCCGCCCGCCCAGGGGTCGTTCAGCGCGATCACGTCCCCGGGCTCGAGCCCGGACGGCGCGATCCGCGGCGCGGCCTCGATCGCGGCCCGGACCGAGCGCGGCGTGGAGCCGAGGTGGACGGGGATGTGCGCCGCCTGCGCGACGAGCTCGCCCGCCGCGCCGAAGATCCCGCACGAGAGGTCGCGGCGCTCGCGGATGTTCGGCGAGAACGCGCTCCGCGCGAGCGCCTCGCCCATCTCGAGCGGCACCGCCTGGAGGAGGTGCTTCATGACCTCGAGCTCGATCGCGTCCATGGCCGGAATGATGACATCTCACGGCGCGGCAGTGAGGAGCTGGAGCTCGCAGAGCCGCCGGTAGAGCGCGTCGCGCTCGACGAGCTCGGCGTGCGGCCCCTCGCCGTGGACCTTCCCCGCCTCGATGACGACGACCTTCGAGGCGCGCCTCACGGTCGCGAGGCGGTGAGCGATGACGATCGTCGTCCGCCCGACGAGCAGCCGGTCGAACGCGCGCTGGACGAGGTGCTCGCTCTCCGCGTCGAGCGAGCTCGTCGCCTCGTCGAGGACGACGATCTTCGGGTCCTTGAGGAAGACGCGCGCGATCGCGATCCGCTGCCGCTCGCCCGCCGAGAGCTTGACCCCGCGCTCGCCGACGACCGACGCGTAGCCCTGCGGGAGCTTCTCGATGAAGTCGTGTGCCTGTGCGGCCTCCGCGGCCGCCTTCACCTCCTCGTC
>CAZYLP010000312.1:0-9323 GCA_964648345.1 uncultured Planctomycetota bacterium | reverse complement strand
GATCGAGGCGATCTCGGGCGCGTACCAGCTCGCTCTCGCCGAGGTCGTCCTCCTCCCCCAGGGCTCGATCCCGAAGACGTCGAGCGGCAAGCTCCAGCGCGGCCTCGTGAAGGAGGCCTACGCGAAGGGCGAGCTCGCCGCCTTCGTGCCGCCGGGGCGCGTCGGCTCGACGCTCCTCAAGCTCCGCCTCGGCTGGGAGCAGCTCGGCCACAAGCTCCGCCGCCGGTCCTCCCGCACCGCATCCCCGAGCGAGGACGCGAGTGCCACGAGCGTTCGAGTCGAGGGGCCGAGCCAGGAGAGCGCTTCGGTCGATCCACGCTTCGCCGAGGCGTTGAAGCGCGTGCGGCCCGATCTCCCCGTCGTGCTCGGGCCCGAGCTCCGCATGGACGGCTTCGGGCTCGACTCGCTCGAGCGCGTGGAGCTCTTCCTCCAGCTCGGGAAGCTCTTCCAGGCGAAGGTGCCGGAGCACGAGCTCAGCGCGAGCCAGACGCTCGGAGAGGTCCAGGCGCTCTTCGAGAAGCACGAAGGCCAGGCGCCCGCCGACGCGGACACCGGCGCCGAGTCGTCGCTCCTCGTGAAGGAGCTCCTCGCTCCGGGCCAGCCTTCGCGCGGCACCTTCAAGCCGCCGCTCACCGCGCCCTTCGCGTTCGGGATCCTCCGCGCGGCGACGAAGGCCTGCTGGGGTCTCCGCGTCGAGGGCCTCGAGCACCTCGAGCGCTCCGATGCCTTCCTGATCGCGGGGAACCACCAGAGCTACCTCGACCCCGCGTGGCTCCGTCAGGTCGTGAGCCCGGCGCTCCGCGCGCGGCTCGTCGCCTACAACTGGGCCGGCGCGCCCGGGTGGACGCGGCCGTTCCTCGCGACCATGGACACGATCCCGATCGACCACATGGGGAGCTTCCAGGCCGCGATCCGTGCGGGTCTCGTCGAGCTGAACGCGGGCAAGGTCGTCCTCATCTTCCCCGAGGGCGCGCGCACGCACGCGGGGCAGATGATGGCCTTCAAGCCAGGCGTCGGGTTCCTCTCGCTCCTCGCGCAGAAGCCGATCGTGCCGTTCCGGCTCCGCGGCATGTTCGAGGTCTTCCCGCGGCACAGCACCATGCCGAGCTTCACGCCCCGGTTCGGCAAGGAGCCCATGAAGATCTCGTTCGGCCCGCCGGTCGTGCCGCCCGTGCTCGTCGCGGAGAAGGCGTGGGAGCAGGCGCGCGAGGTCGTGCGGGCGTTGAGGGCCGCCGTCGAGAAGCTCTGAGCTCTAGCGCCCGAAGGGATCGCGGGACCTGAAGTCGCTCGCGTAGCTCATGCGCCGTCCGAAGCCGGCCCAGTCGTCGAAGCCGCGCCGCGGGTCGATGTACTCGGACTCGGGCGTCCTCGGGTCCACGTCGCCGCGGAGGCCCTCCCAGTTCACGCGCCGGCGCTTGTTCAGGTAGTCGAGCGCCTCGGGCGTCGCGCCTCCGCGCTCGAACCAGCCGATCGTGCCCGCGTCGAGGACGAACGCGAACCGCGAGTCGTCGAGCCGGCGGATCGCCTCCTCGACGTCGTCCTGCCGCGCGAGCTCGAGCGCCTGCTCGCGGGTGAGCGGCTCGCCCCCGCGCGCGGGCGGCGGTTCGAGCCGGGGCGCGCGACCGACCTCGCGCGTCGTCGTCACGCATCCGGCGAGGGAGGCCGCGAGGAGGAGGGCGAGGATCGAACGCATGACCGCCAGTATGGCCACGAAGGCACCGTTCGTGCACCCTGTTCGATGCCCATGCTGGTCCCCCACCCCGAGACGGAGGCCGTCTTCGCCCTCCTCGCGCGGCGCATCGAGGAGCTCCTCGCCCGAGCCCGCGCGACCGATCGCCGTCCGCCGCTCGCGCTCGTCGGGATCGGCGGCACGTCGGCGACGGGGAAGACGACCCTCGCGCGGCGCCTCGCGGAGGCGTCGGGCGTCCCCGCGGGGATCCTCCCGACCGACGGCTACATGCTCGTGCGCGAGGAGCGCCGGCGACGACGGATCACCGGCCCGAACCCCGCGGCGAGCGACATGGCCCGGCTCGCGCGCGACGTGGCGTCGGTCGCGCGCGGCGAGACGACGAGGATCCTCGGCCGCGTGGAGACGCCCGAGGGGCGGAAGAGCGTCGAGCAGGACTTCGCGCCCCGGCCTCTCGTGATCGTGGAGGGGCTCGTCGCTCTCTACCCGGAGATCGAGACGAGGTACGACCTCGCGCTCTTCCTCGACGGCCCCGCCGACGACGAGCTCTCGGTGCGGCTCGACCGCGACGTGAACGAGCGCCGCCACCCGAAGGCGGAGGTGACGGAGGTCTTCTGGCTGCGGCAGAGCGAGTACGACCGCTTCCTCCGCCCGACCGCGAAGCGCGCCGACGTGAAACTCTGGGCCGACCGGCCGGATGGGCGTTATCGTCTGTCGGTCATGAAGGAGAAGCCCTAGGCTTGGAGGAGTCGAAGCGCCGCCGCGTGAGGCTCGCCGCGATCGTGATCGGGGCCCTCGTCCTGATCGGCGTCGTCACCTACGAGCAGCGGAAGCCCGTCCACGTCGTGCCCGAGGACGCCGCCGCCGCGCAGAGGCTCCTCGCGGCTCACGGAAGACGAGCGGACTTCGCGCCCGCGAGCCTCTGGGACGTGGACCGCTTCCTCGAGGACGGCGCCCCCGGCGAAGGCACGCGCGAGGTCAAGCTCCGCGAGCTGGGCGCCTACGCGGGCGAGGTCATCCGCCGCGCGAAGGGCGGCTCGTGGGTCGCCGCACCGAGCGCGCCCGCGGGCGTCGAGCTCGAGCTCGAAGGCGGGACTCGCTGCTCGCCTCACGCCCGCGTCGCCCGCCGCATCGAGGCCGGCCGCGCCGAGAGCGTCGCCTTCTACGCCCAGTCGCTCGGCGTGGACGTGCGGCCCGTCCCCGACTGGGCCCTCGCGACGACGGCTCCCGTGTCGTCGAGCGACCGCCGCTGATCCCGTGTCGTCGAGCGAGCGCAGCGAGTCGAGACGCTAACGAACCAGCCTCAACCGCCGCAGACCCTCGGGCTGCTCCTTCACGCGCTCGGGCCGCGCGGGCGCGAAGGTGGCCTCGCCCTCCGAGACGAAGAGCGCCGACGTCGTCATGCCCGCCGCGGAGTTCTCCGCCCAGCCGAACGAGCTGCCCCCTCCGGCGAAGCGGTCGCGCCCGCCCGCGTCGCGGAAGAGCCCGATCGAGTTCCAGTGCGCCTGCCCGAGGCCCCACCCCGGGCACGCGTAGTCGTCGTCGCCCGCGAGGTCGGCGAGGAGCCCCGTGCTCGCGTCGTGTCCGGCTCCCTGGCTCTGCGTGCTCGCGCGGTACCGGTCGTCGCCGCGCGCATCGATGAGCGCCGCGACCGCGAAGTGAGCGGCGCTCCCCTGCACGTACCAGAAGCCCTGGTAGTCGTCTCGCCCCGCGAGGTCCACGAGCGCGCCGAGCCCGTACCAGTAGCCGGTCCCTTGCCCGAAGACGCCGCAGCGATAGCGGTCGTCACCCGACGCATCGACGAGGAGCCCGACGCCGCCCGCCATCGACCTCTCGTCGCCCGGGTGCGCGCGCCGGCCGAAGCCGCAGCCCTGGGAGAGGCTCGTGTTGTGCTCGGCCGTCTGCGGCGAGGGGCGCGTGATCTTCTCGTCGTCCGCGACGTAGAGGTCGTCGCCCGCGAGGTCCACGAGGACGCCGCATCCGAGCGTCCCTCCGAAGCCCTGGGACAGGGAGACGCAGCGGTACTCGTCGGTGCCCGCGAGGTCGGCGAGGACTCCGACGCCGTAGACGCCCGCTCCCTGGCCGAAGACGTGCACGGAGTAGCGGTCCGCGCCCGCGCGGTCGATCGCGATCCCGACGCCGAAGATCCCCGAGCCGGGAGCCACGTCGTCCGCCTCGTAGCGGTCGTCGCCCGAGACGTCGAGGAGGAACGCGTAGCCCAGGATCGCGGCCCCGAACGCGAGCCCCGGCCCCGAGTAGCGGTCGTCGCCCGCGAAGTCGATCGAGATCGCGAGCGGGAAGTCCGACAGCTTGTCGGGGAGGATCGGCCGGTAGGAGTCGTTGCCGCCCGTGTCGATCGCGAGGAGGTACGGCCCGCCCTCGTAGTAGTCGGTGCCGTCGCCGCCGAGGACGATCGCTCCGATCCGCGTCGGCCACTCGAAGTGGAAGTCGCCGTGAGCGCCTCCGAGCGGAGCGCCCGCCGCGTCGAGCGCGCGCGCCAGCGCTCGCGCGCCGCGCATGAGCTCGTCGCGATCGAAGGAGTCGAGGAGCGCGAGCGTCGTCGCGTCGACCGTGTAGTGCCGCGCGAAGTCGAGCGCGCGGTCGTACGCGGCCGCGACGCGCTTGTCCGCGGCGACGTCCTGCGGCTGGAAGCGCGCCAGCGAGGCGTCGAGGGCGTCGAGCGCGCCCGGGATCGCGGCGAGGACGAGCGCGGCCCGCGCCGCGACGTCCGCGGGCACGCGCGCGGCGCGGATCTCGAGCTCGTGCTGCTCGTGGACGTCGAGCGGCTCGCCGAGCCGCGCCTCGAGCGCGGCGATCGTGGCCACGAGCGTGGCGCTCGAGCGGGCCCTCGACTCGGGCAAACGGGTGTCGAGCGCCGTCGTCACGTCCGCGAGCGCCGCGCCGGCGAGGAGCAGCCGCTCGAAGGAGGGCGCCGCCGCGGCGAACGCGTGCGCCGCGCCGAGGGACGAGCTCTCGATCGAGCTCCAGTCGTCCCACGCACGCTCGAAGGCCGACAGCGAGCGCGCGCCGCCTCCGCGCCAGCGGTCCTTGGAGAGGCGGATGTCCGCCTCGGTCAGCCCCTCCGCGCGGAGGAGCTCGCTCCACGGGCTCGGCGGCGGCTCCTCGCCCGGGGCGGAGGACGCGACGACGAGGGCCGCCAGCGCGGCCGCGAGGAGCGGTCCTCTCACCTCAACGCCCCGGACCGGGACGCCCGACGAGCTCGACCGCGTCGATCTCGTTCCAGCCCGTGACGCCCGCGGAGTCGAGCGTGACGCGGATCCTCCGGATCGGTCGATCGGTCGTCACCGCGGCCTCGAACCAGCCGGGAGACACGCGCGTCGGGTCCTTCCCCTCCCAGAGAGTGGTCCACGTGCCGTCGGGCAGCGCCGCCTCGACCTTCGCGACGGCGCCGGGGTTGAAGGTCTCGTGGACGCGCACGGCGATCGCGCGGACGGGCGTCGCGTAGTCGAGCTCGAGCCACTCGGGCCCACGGTCCGGCTCGCGCGAGGCCCACGCCGTCGAGAGGTCGCCGTTCTGGAAGGTGTCGGGCTCGCCCGTCGCCTGGTCCGCGGACCAGTTCGTGTCCGAGTACTCGGTGGACGCGCGCGCGCTCGCCGCCCACTGGTGGAGGCGGCCGAGCTCGTCCATGGCCTTCACGACCGCGAGGACCTGCTCGAGGCGGTGGCGGCCCTCGAGGCCGAGCGCGGGCCGGGCCGACTCGAGGAACGCGACGGCGCGCGGGTCGAGCCCGCAGAGACGCTCGGTCGCTCTCTCGCGCTTCGCGAAGTCGTCCGCGTCGAGGAGCGGCGCCGTCTCGCGGACGATCGCGGCCGTGAGGACGCGGGCCCGCGCGGAGAGCGGCGCGAGCCGGCTCGTCGCGGCGGCCGCTTCGCCGAGGAGCGCGGCGCCGCGCTCCGCGTCGCCCTTCTCGAGCGCCTCGACGCCGAGCCGGGCCGTCGCCAGGGCATCCGCGCGGATCCGCGACGCCTCGAGGCGGAGCTCGTCCAGCTCCTCGAGACCCCCGTCGCCCGCATGGAGGGACGAGGCCGCGAGGACGGCGAGGAGGAGCGGCAATACCGAACGGAGACGCACTCGGGCTCCGCTCCGAAGCGTACACTGAGGCGGGCTTCCGAGCATCTCGACGAGGCGCGAACAAACCGGGCTCGGCCGGCATATATATGTGTTGGTTGGGAGAGAGGGAGGGTGGCCGTGGCGATCGTACGGGTGCCTCGCCGCATCCTGGCGCGGAGCGTCATCGTCTTCGCCGTGCTCGCGCTGGGATATTTCTTCCTGGGGGACCTCGGGATCTTCGCTCCGGCCGGCGGCGCCTCGAAGCGCTCGACGACCTCGCGAGCCTCCACGAAGCCTGGATGGCTGCCCACGTCGAGACCGGTGACGCTCGCGCCGACGCGCGCGCCGTCGTCAGACATCCCGGACACCGCCGCGGCTCTCATCATGACTGCGCCCGTGGGATCGGCCGCGCCGGGCCCGACCGACTCCTCGACCGTCGCTCCCCCCAGGTCCGATCCGGCCGACGAGAGCTCCGCGGACTCGTCGAGCGCGAGCGCGCCCTCGGGGCCCTCCGGGCCCGCGCCCGCGGCCACGGGGATCCGTCACCGCGCGGAGGCGCAGGCGCTCGAGGTCCGGGGCCGGCTCGGAGTCAAGGACGGCGACGACCTCGTGCCGGCGGCCGGCGCGACCGTGCGCTTCTACGTGTTCAGGCCGGAGGCCGCCGGCCGCAGCGACGACGAGTGGATGGAGCGGCGCTCGGCGCAGTCCGTCGAGACCCGATCTCTCGAGGATCGCGCCCGCGAGAGAGGGTCGGAGCGGAGCGAGCTCACCTCGGTCGTCTCGGGACCCGACGGCCGGTTCCAGGCGCGCCTCGACCACGCACACCTCGAGGGCGCGACCGACGTCTTCCTGGTCGCGACGGCCCTCATCGACGGGCGCCGCTATGCGTCGCAGGCTCTCGGACACCGGCTCGGCGACGAGCTCGTCGCGTTCTCGAACGACGACTGGAACGCCGACGTCCTCGAGCTCGAGCTCGTGCAGGCGCGGACGATCACCGTCTTCGTCCACTCGGGGGGCCGCGCGGTCGCGGGCGCCCGGATCGTGGGCGACGGAGACATCACGGCCACGACCGGCGCGTCGGGCCGGGCGACGCTCGAGCTCCCGAACGCAGACTCGCTCTCGGTCGTCGTGACGGCGCCGGGGTTCGCCTCGAGCGGTGCGCTGCTCGACGCGAGCGCGACCGACGCCTCCGTGGACTTGAAGCGCCCCGTGAAGAGCGTCGTCCTCGTCGTGGACGAGGACGGCAAGCCGGTCCAGGGCGCCACGGTCTGCGCGGCGAGCAACTACAACGGCGCCGAGAGCAGCACCCCGTCGGGCGCCGACGGCCGTGCGACGCTCGGCGGTCTCGAGCCTGGGTCCGACTACACGGTGTCCGTCTACGCGCCCGAGCGTTCGCTCCTGATCGGAGGCTCGACCAGCTTGGCGGCGGGCTCGGGGGAGGAGGTCCGGGTCGTCCTCAAGCGAGCCGGCTCGGTCTCGGTCTCGGTCTCCTTCGAGGAAGACGTCCCCGAGAACGTGCGGTCGCAAGGCACGGCCCTGATCCTCGAGAGGCTCGAGGGGGGGTCGTGGTCCACCTGCTGGTCCCTCGACAAGGACACGGTCCTGCGCGCGGCCGAGAAGGGCGAGCCGGCCGTCTTCTCGCCGGTCGCCGTCGGCACGTACCGCGTGACCGCGGTCCCGGACGCGGGCCAGCACCTCGCGTTCGCCTTCACGGGCCCCTTCCAGGTCGGGGCGAGCCAGTCCGTGAGCCACAAGCTCGAGCTCGGCATGGGCACCGTGGTGAGCGGGTGGGTGAAGCCGGCGACCGGCGCGACCGTGGACCAGATCTCCGTGCGCTTCCGCGAGTGCGGCATGTACTTCTCGGCGAACGGGAGCTTCCTCGAGGTCCGCGTCCCCGCGGGGGCGGCCGTCACCGCGGTCGTCGAGGCGCAGGGCCACCTCGAGTCGGAGGTGCGGCTCGGCCCGGGCTCCTCGAAGCTCAGGCCGATCCAGCTCGTCGCGAAGCGCGAGTGAGCGGCGCATAGAACTACTCGCCGTCAACCTGGCACTCATCCTGGCGAAGAATCTGTCGGTTTGACAGCGACCAACTCACCACAGGTCACGCCGAAGGACCCGTACCGCCGGGCCTTACCAGGCCATCCGTGTTCGGTATGCGTCATGCAATGGGCGCCCGACCATGACAGGAAGGTCTGAGCACGCACGAGTGATCGGAGGAGACCGATGACGACGATCTACGCGCGCACGATCATCTACGGCCTCGAACCGGACGCCCGCCGGAGCGCGCCGGCCACGCGTCACGAGTCGTCGCCCGCGTGGACGGAGTACGCGGACTCGTACCAGCTCCGCGTCCCGATCCCGCACGGGCTTCGCAAGAAGGACCTGAGCGTCACGGTGGGGGACGGCGTCCTCCGCGTCGCCGGCCACCGGACGCACCGCGCGGGCTTCTTCGCGCGGCTGTTCGGTCGCGGCGAGCCGCCGCGGGACCAGGACTTCGCGCTCTCCGTCTCCGTGCCCGAGGGCGCGGACACGACCCGGCTCCGCGCGCGGTGGCAGGAGGGCGTCCTGGTCGTGGACGTGCCGAAGGAAGCGTCCACCCGGCGCCGCTCGATCGAGATCCGCTGACACCCGGGAGAGACCAAGGAGACCCCCATGCCGTCCCGGACCCGCATCGCGCAGGCCCTTCTCCTCGCCGCCCCCGCCGCGCTCCTCGCCATCGCGCTCGAGGTCCGGGGCGGCGACCCCCGCGAGGAGCGCCGCCTCGCGCGCGAGAAGGAGCGCGCCGAGCTCGCGCGCGACGTCGATGCCCTCGAGGGCTTCTCGCGTGCCTTCCGGAAGGTAGCGGCGCTCGCCCGTCCGAGCGTCGTCCACATCGCCGTGCGCGGCGTCTTCCAGGCGAGCGCCGGGACGGGTGTGATCCTCGACGAGAAGGGCGTGGTCCTGACGAACAACCACGTCGTGGGTCCGGACGGAGCCGAGCTCTCGGTGAAGCTCCACGACGACCGGATCTTCGCGGCGCGCGTGAAGGGTCGCGACCCGAAGACCGACCTCGCGGTGATCCAGCTCGCATCGCCGCCCGACGACCTCGAGGCCGCCGTCCTCGGCGACTCGGAGCAGGTGACCGTGGGCGACTGGGTGATCGCCATCGGCAACCCGTTCGGCCTGGACCAGACCGTCACCGCCGGGATCGTCTCCGCGAAGGGCCGCGCGAACGTGGGCGTCGCCGAGTTCGAGGACTTCATCCAGACCGACGCCGCCATCAACCCGGGCAACTCGGGCGGGCCGCTCCTCGACCTCAGGGGACGGGTGATCGGCATCAACACGGCGATCGCCTCGCGCACGGGCGGCTACCAGGGGATCGGCTTCTCGATCCCGATCGACATGGCCCGCGACATCGCGCGCCAGCTCCAGGAGCGCGGCAAGGTCGTGCGCGGCTGGCTCGGCGTCGCGATCCAGGACCTCGGGCCCGACCACGCGGCGCGCCTCGGCCGCGGCGCGCGGCGCGGCGCGCACGTCGCCGGCGAGGGCGAGGACGGCCCCGCCGCGAAGGCGGGCCGCCGCGAGGGCG
>CAZYLP010000311.1:0-9329 GCA_964648345.1 uncultured Planctomycetota bacterium | reverse complement strand
TTGAGGACGAGGTCGAGCTCGGCCTCGAGCGCGAGGGCCGGCGCCGGCGGCGGCGAGACGCGCGGAGGAGCGGGCCGCTCGCGCGGCGTCCGCGCGGTGACCGGCGGCGGCGCCGAGCGGGCGAGCACGGCCTCGACGTGGAGGCGGAGGCGGTGCGTCCCGTAGCCGAACGCGCCGGCCGCGAGGAAGCTCGCCGCGGCCGCCGTCCCGCCGGGCCCCGAGCGCGTCACGAGGAGCACGAGCCCCGCCATGACGAGGACGCCCGCCCAGATCGGGACCTCGAAGAGGAGGTAGAGGAGGATCTTCTCGCGCGGCCGCTGCGCCGCGTGGATCACGAGGATCGCGATCGCCGGCCCCGCGGCGCCGAGGAGCGGCGTCGCTCCGATCGCGGGGACCGCGCCCGCGACCGCGAGGAAGACGAGCGCGGAGAAGGCCGCGGCCGCGAAGTAGAGCTTCACGAACCGCGCCGTCCCGTAGAGCGTCTCCACGTCGCGCCCGGCGACCCAGAGGACGTACGCGTCGAGGATGAGATGGAACGGGTTCTGGAGGTCGTGGACGAACGAGTAGGTCAGGACCTGCCAGAGGCGATGGTCCTCGACGGCGCGGTCGGGGACGAGGCCGAGGAGGTCGTAGACCTCCTTGGGGCTCGAGCCCGCGCCGAGCTTCGTCGCGAGGAAAGCGCCCAGGAACGCGGCCACGTTCGCGGCGACGAGCCACTGGACGCCCCGCGTCCAGCCCTGGTCGGTCACGGCCTCGCGCCTCGCGTAGTCCCGGTTCTCGAACGGCATGGCCGGGAGCAAGCTTAGTTGCGGGAGGCCGGGAGTTCTAGGCCGGAGGGTCGTCGAGCTCCACCGCCCGCTTCATGTGATAGGCGGCATCGTCGAACCGCCCGAGCCGCATGAGCGCCTCGGCGCGGATCCGCTCGGCGGACCCGCGCCTCGGGTCGCGCGAGAGCACGCGGTTCAGCTCCTCGAGAGCGCGCGCGGGCTCGCCGAGCGCGACGAGCGCGCGGGCGAGCCCTTCGCGGGACTCGAGGTCGTCGGGGTCGTCCACGAGCGCCAGACGGAACGCCGCCGCGGCCTTGTCGGGCTCGCGGCGGCCGAGGTGCTCGAGTCCGGCGCTCCGGTGCTCCATCAACCGCTGTCCCTCACCCCGAGAGCTTACTCACGGGGAGAGCTTCGTGAGGAGCGCTCTCCTCTGAAACCGGCGGAGGAGGACCGTCTGTCCGATGAAGGCGACCACGGCGAACGCGGTCGCGATCTTCCAGAGGGCGATGCCCATCGTGTCGGCCTTGAACCGCGGCCGCTGGACGCCCGAGGGCACGTCGATCTTCGCGATGATCTCGCCGAGGCGCGCCGCCTCCCCGGCGTTCCCGCGGATGATGACCTGGTTCGTGCGCGGCGAGGAGATGACCTTGCTCCCTGGCTCGAGGAGCGGCTCGAGGGCGACGGCGGTGTCGTCGGCGTTCCCGTGCTGGAGGTCGAAGACCTTCACGAAGGCGCCGGGCGCATCGAGGGCGCGGATCACGCTCGCGTAGTAGGAGACGTTCATCCCGAAGTCCACGATGATGATCATCTCGGGCCCGCGGACGTAGAGGATGTTCCCGATCCGGTTCACGTCGCGGACGAGGAGGCCTCTCACGGTCGCGAAGATGTCGTTCCCGCTCCCGTGCTTGATCGGGATGAGCGCGGTCACGACCTCGTCGGGGCGCTTCGCCGCCTCCTCGACCGTGACGGTCCGGAACGGCGGGCCGACCTTCGCGGGGAAGTTGCGGCGGAGGTGGGCGAACAGGATCGTCTGTCCGACGACCTCCTTCTCGTCGATGACGATGTCGTAGAAGTCGAGCACCTTCTTGAAGCCGCCCCACGTCATGGACGTGGAGCTGTTGAGGTGCTTGATCTTGGTCCCCGCCATCTGCTGGTCGATGAAGATCGTGACGCCGAGCTTCTTCGACCAGAGCTGGAGGAGGGCGTCCGCATCGGTCTGCCCCCCGGCCTCGACCACGGCTTCGAGGGTGACCTGGTCGAAGCGGCCTTCTTGAGCGCGCAGAGGCGTGGCGAGGAGGGTGCAAGAGACGAGGAGGACGAGGGGCGCGAGGCGCATGAATACTCTCCGGGGCGATTGGACGGAGAGAGGACAGCTGGGTTCAGGACAGAAAATGGCGTGGAGGAGCGATCACAACGTCTTGAAACGCGAAGGCGCAGAGACGCTGAGACGCAGAGGGGTGGTCAACCACTCCTCTGCGTCTCTGCGCCTCTGCGCCTCTGCGTTCGAAACGTGAGGAACGCGTTCACCACGCTCCTCGGCGATCTCGCGACGCTACTCGGTGACCTCGACGACCTCCTCACCGATCTTGACCACTACCTTCGACCCGAGCGCAAAGGCGTTCGCATCGTCCGGGTGCTTCGCGAGGAGCGCGAAGTAGTCGTCCGAGAGGTAAGCCACCTTCTTCGCCGCCTTCCGCGCGGCGTCATCCACCTTCGAGTCCACCCACGCGCCATCGACGTTGTAGAAGGTGCGCGAGCCGATCTGCTGGATCGCCTTCTTGATCGTCTCCGCGGAGAGACCGGCCGCCTGCGAGCGGGCGTCGTCCGAGTCCTTGTCACCCTTCTCGAGCGCGACGATGCGCTTGCCGTCCTTGGCCGCGCCCTCGCCCGACTTCTCCTTCTTGGCGATCGAGCCGCCCGACTTGTACTCGCCCTCGTCCGCGGCCGCGGGGGCCTTGGGCGCGCCGGCCGTCGGCTTGTCCTGGGCCGCTTCGCGGCGGAGGCGGTCGAAGCCGCGCTCCGCGGCGCCCGGCGCCGGCATGGGACGGCCGTTCCGGCGCTGGAGCTCCGACTCCTCGACGACGAGCCAGCTCGTGTAAGGCGTCGGGATGCCGTAGGCCCGCGCGAGACGCACGACCTCGTCCTTGACCTCGGCCTTCTCGCCGTGGAGACGGATCTCGTCGAGGAGGAAGCCGATCTTCCGCTGCGCCCAGATGCGGGGGAGGAAGACGTTCGAGCCGTCCTTCGCGAAGGCGAGCTGCTGGACGAACTCGCGCTTCACGCCGTTCACCTTGCCGGTGAGCTTCGCCTTGAGCGCGCCCTCGCCCGAGAAGCGGCCCGCGATCGTGATCTGCGTCCCGCGGAAGAGGTCGGGGAGCTTGCGGATGTTCGGGTAGGTGTCCGAGATCCTGACCTTCCCGTCCTCGAACGTGAGCTCGAGGTCGGAGAGGACGGGCGACGCGACCTTGTCGTAGAAGGCCGACATCGAGATCTCGATGTCCTCGCCGGGGAGGACGTACTCGCGGTCGCCGTGGTTCGTCTCCGCGATCTTGTCGAGGAGCGCGGCGTTCAGGTCGGCGCCGACGCCGAACACGAACACGCGGCCTTGCTTCCCCTCGCCGGCCTTGAGGACGTTCTTCACGATCGCCTCGGGGTCCGTCGTGCCGATCGTCGGCTCGCCGTCCGTCATGAAGACGACCTGGAAGCTCCGCTTCCCGTCCGCCTCGCCGCGCATCTTGAGGCCGGTCATGAGGCCGTCCTCGATCGCCGTGCCGCCGCGCGCGCGGAGGTTCGAGACGTACTCGAGCGCGGCCTTCTTGTTGTCCTCGCTCGCCGCGCAGAGCGCGTCCTTGAAGGTCCGCACGTCCGTCGAGAAGTCCACGATCCCGAAGCGGTCCTGCGGGTCGAGGCGCGAGACGCAGTAGCGGAGCGCGCGCTTCGCCTGGTCGATCTTGCCGTTCTCCTGCATCGAGCCCGACGTGTCGAAGACGAAGACCACGTCCTTCGGCTGCACCTCCTCGGGCTTGAGCTCGACCTTGGGCGCGATCATGAGGAGGAACGTGCCGCCGTCCTCGTCGCCCGGGATCGACTTCCCGTAGGTGAGGGCCGACATGCTCACGTCGCCCTCGTCGAGCGCGAAGGCCATGAGGAAGTCGCGATCGACGCGGATGCGCGACGCCTCCCAGCCGCACTTGAGCTTCTTGTCGCCGTCGCGCCGGACCTCGAGGTCCTGCCACGGCGCGTAGACGGCGCGGATCGGCCGGTCCTGCTCGCAGGTCACGTTGATGGAGACCTTCTCGAGCGGCGTCGCGCTGTGCTTCTCGGTCGCGAGCGGGTAGCGGTAACGGACCATGCCCGCGTCGGTCTTGAGGACCTGCGCGTAGCTGATCTTGATCCGCTTGTCGCCCTTCGCGGGGATCGGGAAGATCCGCGCGCGGAAGAGGCCGCGGCCCATGTACTCGACGAGCGCCGGGTCCCGCATCGAGCGGACGATCCCCTCGTAGATCGCGCGCGCCTTGTTGGCGTCGAGGGTCTCGGCCTCGCACTCCTTGCCGTCGATCCACATGGAGAACTTGTCCACGGCCGCGTCCGCGGGGAGCGGGAAAATGTACGTGCCCTCGAGGTCGTAGGGCTGCGGGTTGAAGAACGTCTGGTCCACCGTCGTCGTCGCGATCGGCCCCTTGATCGAGACCGTGACGTGGTGGTTCTTCACCCCGAGCGGGAAGCCGTACTGGACCTCGGGCACGGGACGCGGCGGCCGCTCGATGATGATCATGCCGTCCGCGCGGACGACGGTCGGGAGCACGAGGAGAGCGGCGACGGCGGCGAACGCGAGCCTGAGCCTCATCGGGACGGACCTCCGGGCAAGACTGGTGACACGCGCGGCGGGCCCACGCTGGGGGCGAGAAATCCAACCTCGGTGGAGCGGAACCAGTCCGGCGCGAGAAGTTACCAGGAATCAGCGACTTAGGAGGCGCGCCGCGACCCGGACGCAGGCGTCCACCGCGGCGTGCGTCGCCTTCGCGTCCTCGCCCGGCTCGAGCGGCGGGACGTGGATGAACGCGGCGTCGAGGTCGCGAGAGAGCAAGGAGTAGAAGACGGCGTTGCAGAGGAATCTCCCGGCGTCTCCCGAGCAGCGCGCACGGAGCTTGCGCGCACGGAGCGCGCGAAGGAGCTCGCCCGCCGGCAGCCGCACTCCGAGCGAGCGCTCTCCGCGCGGGTCGATCGGCTTGCCGCGAAATCGCTTCCCCGAGTTGTCCTTGATCCGGAAGCGCAGCTCGTTCGCGGCGCGCGTCTCGACGCGGAACGCGCCGCCCTTCTTGCGGTGGATCCCGAACGAGAGGACCGCGTCCGGCTCCACGCGCGCGAGCGCTCGCGCCAGCACCGCGCCCGCCTTCGGCCACTCGACGGGCAGGACGACCGCGCGGAGCTTCACGCCACGAACGACACGTCCGTCGAGCGCCCGCACGGCCTCGGCCGTGACGTTCCGCTTCCAGTCGCCGAACGGCTCGAAGCCGGTGAGGAGGAGGACGGGTCGCACGCGGACATTCTCGCGGAGAGTCGTCCCGGCTGCATCAACTCCGGAGATGACGACACGAAACGCTCACTCCGCGGTCTTGAGCGGCATGAATGACACGACGACCATCTCCCGCCCCAAGCGAGCTCTCCGCGATCTCAAGAGGCTCGAGGACGCACGGCTCGTCCGAGCCTTCCGCGAGGTCCTCTCCCTCCGCGGAGCGGGTCCCCCGGACCTCTTCCGCGGAAACGACCCATCTCTCTTCACGTGCGTCCCCTGCTTCGAGGCCGCGATCAAGTCTCTCGGCCTCGTCGCCGAGGAGCAGGCGACGCTCCCCGCCGAGAAGGGCCTCATCGAGGGCTACCGGCGCCTCAACTGGTACTTCGACCGCGTCGAGACTCGTCGCGCGCCTGCCGACGACACCGACGACGGCGAGACGCGGCCGTCCGCCGGCACCGAAGCGCGCTTCTACGCGGACCGCTGCCTCGGCCTCTTCAAGATCGCGAAGCCGGACGCGCCCCTCGAGGACGCGATCTGGGTCTGGACGCTCAACGTCCTCCAGGGCGATGCCGTGTGCCTCGCGGCTCCTTCGCGCGCGAGCTTGCGCCCCCTCCTCACCGCCCTCCACGTCGAGCACCGGGACCACGAGCGGCGCTCCGGGCTCCTCCTCGTCGGCAACTACGGCGAGAGCCACGCGACGGCCGCGAAGACGACCTGGGACGACCTCGTCCTCCCGCCGCGGGTGCGGGACGAGCTCCGGACGACGATCCGCGAGTTCTTCGCCTCGGCCGACCTCTACCGCGAGCACGGGATCCCGCACCGGCGCGGGATCCTCCTCGTCGGGCCGCCCGGGAACGGCAAGACGTCGATCCTGCGCGCGATCGCCGCCGACGTGAACGTGCCCGTCATCGTCGCGACGCTCGACAACCCGAACCGCGTCCACAACACGCGGCTCGCCTTCGACCGCGCGACGAACCTCGCGCCCGCGATCGCGTGCTTCGAGGACCTCGACGCCATGGTCGGCGACGGGCCGGGCCTCTCGCAGTTCCTGAACGGCCTCGACGGCCTCGAGCCGCTCGAGGGGGTCCTCGTCGTCGCGACGACGAACCGCCCGGACCGGATCGACCCCGCGATCGCGAAGCGGCCGAGCCGCTTCGACCGGATCTTCGTGATCCCGGACCCCGAGCGCGAGCAGCGCGAGGCCTACCTGACCCGCGCGCTCGGCGACCGCGGCCCCGCGGGTGCGGCCGCGCGCCTCGCCGCGCGGACCGAGGGATACAGCGTCGCCTTCCTGAAGGAGCTCGTCCTCCAGGCTCGACTCGCCGCGGTCCGCCGGGGCGACAAGCACGTCGGCGACGCCGACCTCGATGCCGCCCTCGAAGCGACGGGGGAGCACCTCCGCCTCGCGACGCGGGGCCTCGACGAGCGCGGCCTCGGTTTCTCGGGCTGAGCCCCGCTAGAATCCCGGCCGAGTGAAGATCGGTCCCTACTCCCTCGACGGCGAGGTCGGACGCGGCGGCATGGGCGTCGTCTACCGCGGCCGCGGGCCGGACGGCGCTCCGGTCGCGCTCAAGGTCCTCCTCGCCGCGCTCGCCGCGAAGATCGCGCGCTTCGAGCGCGAGAAGCGGCTCCTCGGCATGTTCACCGCGCGCGACGGGTTCGTCCCCCTGCTCGACTCGGGGACGACCCCGCACGGTCCGTTCCTCGTGATGCCGTTCCTCGGCGGCGGCACGCTCCGCGGGCGGCTCGAACAGGGAGCGCTCACGGTCGCCGAGACGGTCGAGCTCGGCGTCGCCCTCGCGGGCGCGATCGCCGCCGCGCACGAGAAGGGCATCGTCCACCGGGACCTGAAGCCCGAGAACGTCCTGTTCACCCACCGTGGAGCGGAGACCGGAAGCTGGGCCGCGCCGCTCATCGCGGACCTCGGCCTCGCGAAGCACTTCGACCACGCCGCGCCCGGCGCGAGCCAGAGCGTCTCGCTCTCGCTGCAGACGGACGTGCGCGGGACCGCGGGCTACATGGCGCCCGAGCAGGTCGAGGACGCGAAGAACGTCGGACCCGCGGCCGACGTCTTCGCGCTCGGAGCGATCCTCTACGAGTGCCTCGCGGGAGAGCCCGCGTTCTCGGGCTCGTCCGTCCTCGAGGTCGTGCGTCGAGTGGGCTCGGGCCAGTTCACCGCGCTCGCCAAGGCGACCAAGGACGTGCCGCGCTGGCTCACCGCGGTCGTGGAGCGCGCCCTCTCGACGGACCCCGACCGGCGCTTCGCCGATGCGGGCGAGCTCCGCGCCGCGCTCGAGCGCGGCGGCTCCGGACGCGGCCGGACCGGGCTCGTCGCGGCGGCCGCACTCCTCCTCCTCGCGGGCGGCGGAGTCGCCGTCGGCCTCGCGATGCGGCGAGACGGCGGGACCCCGGCACCGACGGCCCCGACACCGGAGACGTCGGTCCCACTGATCCCGGCGAAGCCGGCTGCTCCGCTGAATACCAGCGAGGCGGAGTCCCTCGAGGAGAGAGCGCGCGGCCTCCTCGAGAAGGGCGACAACGAGGGCGCGCTCGAGCTCGCCGAGCGAGCCGTCGCGCTCGCGCCGAAGCGCGCGCAGGCCTACAGCCGCCGCGGGAGCGTGCGGATCTCACTCGGCGACACGGCGGGCGCGCTCGCCGACTACGACCGCGCGATCGAGCTCGACCCCTCCTTCTTCGGCGCCTGGCACAACCGCGGGATGCTCAAGATGGACCGCGACCCGGAGTCCGCGTTCGCGGACTTCACCAAGGCGACGGAGCTCAACCCGCAGGACGCCGTGGCCTGGTTCGGCCGCGGAGCTCTCAAGATCCGCGCCAAGGATGACAAGGCCGCGCGGCCCTTCCTCGACCGCGCGATCGAGCTCGACCCGAAGTTCGTGAAGGCCCTCGTCGTGCGCGGCTCGACGCGCGTCCAGACCGAGACGCGCGCCGCGGTCGAGGACTTCGACCGCGCGATCGCGCTCGACCCGACGAACGGGCCCGCGCACAACGACCGCGCCGCCGCGAAGCTCATGCTCGGAGACCGGCCCGGCGCGATCGCGGACTTCGAGACGCTCACGCGCCTCGACCCCCGCAACAAGGAGTCATGGATCACGCTGGCGAAGCTCCGGACGATGATCGGCGACCACGCGAAGGCGCGGGACGCGCTCGGCGAGGTGATCGCGCTCGACCCGAAGCACGCGTGGGCCTGGTGCGCGCGCGGCACCGCGCGGAGCGAGCTCGGCGACCACGAGGGCGCGCTCGCGGACCTCGCGAAGTCGCTCGAGCTCGACCCGAAGGCCGGGTCCACGTGGGCGAGCCGCGGCGCGGCCCGGCGCCGGGCCGGCGACCTCGCCGGCGACCTCGCGGACTGCGACCGGGCGATCGAGCTCGAACCCCGGAACGGAGCGATCTACCGCGAGCGGGGCAAGGCGCGGCGTGCGCTCGGCGACCGGGCGGCCGGGCTCGCCGACCTCGACAAGGCGGTCGAGCTCGCGCCCAAGGCGCTCGCGTTCCTCTACGACCGCGGCGTCGCGCGCGCCGAGGACGGCGACGACGCGGGCGCGCTCGCCGACTTGAAGCGCTTCGTGGCCGGCGCGCCGAACGACAAGCTCGCGCCCGCCGCGCGGAGCGAGATCGACCGCATCGAGCGGAAGGGGCGCTGACGTGAAGATCGGCCCCTACGAGGTCGTCCGTGAAGTCGGGCGCGGCGGCATGGGCGTCGTCTACCTCGCGCGCTCCGCGACCGGGACGTCCGTGGCCGTGAAGGTGCTCCTCGGCGCGGACCCGGCGCGGCTCGCCCGCTTCGAGCGGGAGCGGCGTCTCCTCGAGACGGTCTCGGCGGGCGAGGGGTTCGTGCCGATCGCCGACGCGGGCTCGACGCCGCACGGACCCTACCTCGTCATGCCGTTCCTCGACGGCGGCACGCTCCGCGCGCGCCTCGACCAGGGAGCGCTCGCGGTCGAGGAGACGCTGCGGCTCGGCGGGACGCTCGCGCGCGCGCTCGCCTCCGCGCACGAGAAGGGCGTCGTCCACCGCGACCTCAAGCC
>CAZYLP010000310.1:0-9336 GCA_964648345.1 uncultured Planctomycetota bacterium | reverse complement strand
CTCGTCGCGCCACGCGATGGACCCGCCGCCCGCCCCGACCGTGTGGACGTCGAGCGAGGGCACGGCGACGGGGACGCCGCCGACGCTCGAGCGCGCGCGCGCCTCGAGGCGACCATCGAGGACGCAGACGTCGGTCGAGGTCCCGCCCATGTCGAGCGACACGACGCGCGGCGACCCGGCGGCGATCCCCTCGCGGAGCGCCCCGATCGCGCCTCCCGCCGGCCCGGAGAGGACGACGTGCACGGGCTCGGCGCGCGCGCGCTCGGCGGAGAAGGAGCCGCCGTTCGACTGCATGATCCGGAGGCGCGCTCCGCTCAGCGCTCGCCCCAGGTCGTCGAGGTAGCGCGTGAAGAGCGGCGCGAGGTACGCGTTCGCGACCGTGGTCGCGGTGCGCTCGTACTCCCGGACGACTGGGAGGAGCGTCGAGGAGAGGGTGACGGGGACCCCGAGGACGCGGAGCGCTTCGCCGACGCGGCGCTCCTCGCCGGGCACGGCGTAGGAGTGGAGGAGCGAGACGGCGACGGCGTCCACCTTCGCGCCCTTCACGCGCGCGACGAGGTCGCGGAGCGACTCCTCGCTCGCGGGCTTCGTCGTGCCGTCGGCGTAGGTGCGGGTCGCGAGCCCGAACCGGAGCTCCCGCGGCACGAGCGGCGGCGGCCTCTCGATCTGGAGCGCGTAGATGTCCGGCCGGTTCTGGCGGCCGATCTCGATCAAGTCCTCGAACCCCTCGTTGGTCACGAGCGCCGTCCGCGAGCCGCGCCGCTCGAGGAGCGCGTTCGTCGCGACGGTCGTCCCGTGGATCACGGTCACGTCGCCCGAGGGCTCGCGGCCGAGGACGTGGCGGAGCCCGTCGAGGACCGCGCGCGCCGGGTTCTCGGGCGTCGAGGGCAGCTTGTGGACGCGCTCGCTGCCGTCCGGATGCTGGACGACCAGGTCCGTGAAGGTGCCGCCGGCGTCGATGCCGACGCGGACTTGTCCCGGGCGCTTGACTTCGCGTTCCTCGTCCACGAGATTTGCCTTCCTAGCACGACGGAGACTCACGGTGGAAGGCGACAACCTCTCGCTCACGGAGCTGAGGCAGCTCCGGCGCGACCAGCCGCAGAAGCTCTTCAAGTACATCCAGGAGGTCGAGCGCGACTTCGTGTTCGGCGTCGAGGACCACCGCGAGGAGAAGAACGAGTGGGGCGGAGAGTTCCGCGTCCTCGTGAACAGGAACATCGAGCTCCACTTCGTGCCGCGCTTCAACGCCGCCATGGAGATCGCGGACGAGCTCCCGCAGTACGTCGTCATGCCGGACTCCGACCTCGCGGGCACCGAGGACGAGCGCGAGATCGTGATCGACGAGGACGGCGAGACCGTCAAAGGGATCACGTTCTACGTCGAGCCCGACGCGTACGACCGCCTCGTGGACGAGCTCTCCGAGATCATCGGGCAGTACGACGACTTCGACGTGATCCCGGACACCTACTTCCTCGAGACGGAGCTCGTGCACCTCCTCAACAAGAGGGTCCTCGACCACGAGGCCGTGAAGGCCGAGCGAGCCTTCGACTTCAGGCGCGGCCTCGTCGGCGGCGAGGCCCCCGCCGACCTGGACGACGAAGCGACCGACCTCGACCACGGGGCGCCTCCCGGTCCCTGAGCGGTCGCCGGAGCGGTCCCCTGACGGACGCTCCTCCCGAATCCCGACGATGGGGCGCTGTCGCCGCCGAGCCACAGCGACGCCTCGCCGGGCCTTCCCGGGCCGCGACTTGACGCGGGTGCTTCGGCCTTGGCCCCCCGTTTGGTCTCGCCTCCGGGTCGGGAAGGAAGAGCTGACCCGTGCTGCGAGAGCTTTCTCTCGGAGTCGTCGTCGGGGCCCTCGTCGCGTTCGCCCCGGCCGCCCACGCTCAGTCGATCGTTCACCCCCCCGAGTACGCCTCGTCGAGCGAGATCCTCTGGGGCTGCACCGACACCTATCTCGTCGCGAGCATCTACGCCGCCTCCTTGAACGCGACGGCCAACGAGCCGGTGTGGCACTCCATCAACGTGGACAGCAAGGAGAGCGCGAACCAGCTCCTCTACGACCTCTACGACCAGGGCGTGGCCATGCACCACGCGAAGGTCTTCGTGGCCGCGCTCGACACGGTCTGGATGCGCGACTACGGACCGTTCGTCGTGAAGAAGGACGGCAAGAAGACGGTCGTGGACGTGAACTACTACCCGGGCCGCTGGGACGACGACACCTTCCCGAAGCGCTGGGCCGGGTGGAAGGGTTACGGCTACGTCCGCGCCGACCTCGACTTCGAGGGCGGCAACTTCATGAGCGACGGGAAGGGCACGGCGTTCATCTCGAAGAGCGTCTACGGCTTCAACAACGACAAGACGAAGACGCAGGTGAACGCGGTCTTCAAGAACCAGCTCGGGTGCCCGACCGTCCAGACCATGGAGTACCTGCTCAACGACGGCACGACCCACATCGACATGTACGCGAAGCTCCTCTCGCCCACGACGGTCCTCGTCTCGAAGGCCGTGAGCACGCAGAGCCAGAACCACGCGCTCCTCGAGCGCAACGCGCAGAAGTTCGCGTCGCTCGGCTACAAGGTCGTGCGCGCGACCATGGCGAACGACGACCTCTCGACCTACACGAACTCGCTCATCGTCGGGAAGACCGCCCTCGTCCCGATCTACAAGACGTCGCGCGACGCCGCCGCGCTCCAGGTCTACCGCGACGCGGGCTTCACGGCCGTCGGGATCGACTGCCGCACGATCATCAAGTACGGCGGGGCGATCCACTGCATCTCGATGCAGGTCGCCCGGTGAGCCGCGGGATCCCGGTCCCGGCGGCGCTCGGAGGCGTCGTCCTCGCGTTCGCGGTCGGCCTCGTCTGCAACGGCCTCCGCGACACCGCCCCCTCGTCGCACGGAATCGAGCGGCCGAGCCCTGCGCCGAGCGCGACGAAGCCGATCGCGAAGCTCGCGCCTGCGCTCGACGTGCCCCGGCTCGTCCGCCCCGCCGCGACGAAGGCGGAGGAGCCCGCGCCGGAGACGCGTCCGGCTCGTCCGGCGACGAGCGTGACGTCCGCCGAGCCCATCGCGGTGCCCGCGTACAACCCTCCGTCCCTCGGCTCGGGCCGCCACGGAGAGGGCGAGGTCATCGCGTTCTACGAGCCCCTGAAGTCGCCCGAGGAGCGCGCTCGCTGGGAGAACGCGCGGCGGAAGCGCTGGGAGTCCCGCCTCGTCCGCGAGAACGAGGTCGCGGTCGAGCTCATGAAGGAGAAGCTCGGGATCGACGAGTCGCAGGCCGCGGCCGTGAAGAAGATCCTCGGGGACCGGCTCGCGGCGCGTCTCGCGCTCATCGACGGCCTCAACTCGGGCACGCTCCTGCGGGTCGACATGGAGGACCACGTCCTCGCCATCAAGAACAAGGCGCTCGCCGGTCTCAAGGCGACCCTCACCCCCGCTCAGTACGAGGGCTACTTCCAGCTCGACCCTCGCCAGCGAGTGCTCGACGAGGAAGCGCACACCCCCAAGTAGCAAGGACTTGGGGAACCGTCCGACTTCGCGAATTTGCCGTCCGGCTCCCCGACGCGACGCCTCAACTCAGGAGGTCACGAAGTTCCTGAGGGGGGCGCGGGGGGACCGCCCCCCCGCCGCAGCGGCACCGCGCCGTTGGCGGTGCCGCGAGGACCGGTCTCGGGGTTTGGGGGCGAAGCCCCCAAGAAGGGTCTCGAAGTCCATGATGCTGCGCTTCCCGCTCGCCGTCTCGCTGGCCGTCCTCGCCGCCGCTCCCGCCTACGCCGACGGCGTCCTCCTCGAGGGTTTCTACTGGGGCACGAAGAGCCCCGACCAGCGCCCGTGGTGGAACTACCTGAGCGACGAGTGCCTCACGCTCAAGCGCATGGGGATCACCGGCATCTGGGCGCCGCCGGCGACCAAGGGCGACTCGGGCGGCTACTCGGACGGGTACGACCTCTACGACTTCTACGACCTGGGCTCCAAGGACCAGAAGGGGACGATCCCCACCAAGTACGGGACCAAGGAGCAGTTCCTCTCCTTCATCGGCATCGCCCACGCGAACGGCATCGACGTCTACAGCGACATCGTCCTGAACCAGCGCTGCGGCGGCGCCGACAACGGCTACGACTACAGCCACCTGAAGGGCGCCGAGGCGACCGGCCGCTTCACGATGGGTCCCTGGGACTTCCACCGCGGCGGTCAGGGCGAGTGGGACATGGACCTGATCGGCATGCGCGACATCGCGCAGGAGAACCCCGCGACGAAGAAGGGGCTCTTCGACTGGGTCCGCTGGTACGACAAGCAGACGGGCAACGACGGCTACCGCATCGACGCGGCGAAGCACATGCCCTTCGACTTCCAGGAGGGGCTCCTCTACCAAGTCCAGGAGGGCATGGGCCAGAACCGCTTCGCGGTCGGCGAGTACTACGACGCGAACCCGAACACGCTCGCGTGGTACGTGAGCGCGGTCCACCGCCGCGCGTGCGTCTTCGACTACCAGCTCTTCTTCTGCCTCCGCGACCTCGAGGTCCAGGGCGGCTACTTCGACATGGGCCGCCTCGGCCGCGAGCGGTTCTGGGACGTGATGCGCTCGGTCACCTTCGTGAACAACCACGACACCTTCGAGCGCGGCAACGGCCTCACGATCTGGAAGCGCGCGAACCTCTGCTACGCGTACATCCTCTCCGCGACGGGCTACCCGACCGTCTACTGGAAGGACCTCTACGACAACAACTACAAGATCCGCTCCTACCTCGCGAACCTGATCTGGATCTCGCACACCTTCGCGAAGGGCGACCAGGTCGAGCGGTGGTCGGACAACAACCTCTACGTCCTCGAGCGGTGGGGGAGCCTCCTCACCGGCCTCAACAACAACGAGCACCACTGGCGCACCGAGTGGGTCCAGACCGGCTTCGGCTCGAACGTGAAGCTCCACGACTACACGGGGAACCAGCCGGACCGCTGGACGAACAACGACGGCTGGGTCCAGATCAGCGTCCCGCCGGGCGGCTACGTCTGCTACGCGAAGGACGGTCTCCAGACCTCGCAGCCGATCAGCCCGGCGCGCCGGACGACGCAGGAGTACGAGGGCAACGCCGACATGGACATGCCCCGGGCCGCCGAGAAGTGGAGCGACCCGATCCGGTTCGTGAGCGAGAAGGGGAAGCCGATCAACATCGAGGTGTTCCTCCAGGACAAGTCGCTCGTCGTCCACGCGTGCATCCTCGACAAGGACGGGAAGCGCCTCAACCACGCGCGCGGCGTGGGCGGCGTGAAGGTGGACTTCCAGAACCCGCCCGCGGCTGGCTGGTACCAGGTCCGCGTCGGCCTCGAGGTCACGACCAAGGGCAACAAGACGCCCTACTGGACGAAGATCAACTACCAGGCCCCCGCGACGCGGCCGACCGAGCTGCCGGATCCGGCGAAGATCGACACGAACGTGCTCCCGCTCCAGCCCTCGAGTGTCGGGCCGTAGAGCGGCGAGCCAGGGAGCGTCGCTCGTCCCGCCCGTCTTGGATCGCCCGCGGCCCGGGGCTAGGATGAGGCCATGAAGAAGACGCCGAAGGCCGCGAAGCGCCCGAAGAAGAACTACGTGACCTTCGAGGATCTCAAGAGAGCCGCGAGGGGCACGCCCGAGGACGCCCAGGAGTTGCTCGACGCGATCCGCGAACACAAGGAGCAACAGCGCCAGTTGCTGACCGCTCGGCGCTCTCGTTCCGCAAGCAAGTGAAGCTCGCTCTCATCGACACGAACCTCGCGAGCTTCTTCTTCGGCGAACGGCCCGAGCTCGCACTCTACGAGGACGACTGCCGTGGTCGTCGTCTCGAGGTGAGCTTCCAGACCCTCGGCGAGCTCCTGCAAGGCGCCGAGACCAAGAAGTGGGGCGGGGAGCGACGTCGAGCCCTGCATGCGTTCGTGTCCTCCCTCCGGGTCGTCCCGTATGACAGGGGCCTCGTGAAGGCGTGGGCTCGGGTCACGGCGGCAGCGATCGCGAAGGGGCGCGCCCTAACGGACGGCGACGGCTGGATCGCCGCGACCGCGGTTCACCGGCGGGCGACCCTCATCACTCACGACACGGACTTCGTGGGCCTCGACATCGACGGGCTCGATGTGATCTGCCACGCACCCGACGTCGACGAGGCGACTCCATGACGACGTGGGGACTGCCAAGGTCAGGGTGAACGAGTGAGGCCTCAGTTCACTCTCGAGCTGGACGACAAGGGCGTCGAGTACTTTTCCGCCGTGGTCGAGGCGATGATCACTGAGTTCAAGATTCCGCCGGACGAAGCGGTCCTGAGAGTCAACAGGCAATGCGTCGGCAAGAGGTTCGAAGGAGTCTGCATGGTCTACCACAACCTCCCGGAGAGGCTCGCGGGGCACATGCTCTACGGGAAGAGTCGTCACTGGTGGGTACAGCCTCCCGAGTCGAGAAAGCTACGCTCTGTCGACGATCCTCCCGTGCCCCTCCCTGGGGTGCTCTGACGATGAGCCGTCGTGCCGACGCAGTGAGTGTGCGAGGCGACTCCACGACGCCGACGCGACCTAGTCGACCAGCGCCCGGAACCGGAGCGGCTGCGCGACGTTCTTGACGGGCGCGTTCCTCTCGTCGCCGAACTTGAACTTCCCCGGCGGGAGGTGATTCACCGAGTCCGACATGACGAGGATCTCGTCACGCGTCGCGAGACTCTGGAGCCGCGCGCTGTTGTTCATGCCGCTCGCGAACGCCGTGAAGTTGTCGTTCGGCCCGAAGCGGCCGACCATGGCCGGCGCCAGGTTGACGCCGATCGCGACTCCGAGCCCGCTCGCCTTCAAGACGTCGAAGCCCCCGCGCTGCGGGAGCTCCTTCGTCATCTCGCGGATCCTCACCGCCGCGCGGATCGCGGCCGCGAGGCGCTCGCCCGGCGGCGTCTCGTAGAACGGCGGCCCGAACAGACCGACGACGCAGTCCCCGATCATCTTGTCGAAGACGCCGCCCTCGGCCCAGACGCACTCGACCGCCTTGGTGCCCCAGGTGTCCACGAGGCCGAAGATCCGGCTCGGCGTCACGAGGATCTGCTCGGAGATGCGCGTGAAGCCCGCGATGTCCGCGAAGACCATCGCGATCGTCTGCTCGTGCGGGACGAGGAGCCGCTCGTAGCCCGGCGTCTGGAGGAGCCGGAGCACGTCCACGGGGCGGAACATGCGCGCGAGCGTGCGCCACTCCTTGTGGAAGTCGGTGATCCTGTCGAGGATCGAGCCCGCGAAGGCCGCGAGGAGCTCGCGGTCGTACGTGTTGAAGTTGCCGCGCTTCGAGCTCGCGAGGACCCTGCCGATCACGCGGCTCGAGGCGCCGAGCGTCATGAGGACTTCCTCGTGCGGGACGTCGTCGAAGCCCAGGCGGCTCGCGACCGCCTTGTCGCCCTCGTGGAGGTATGCCGCCGCCTGGCGCGTGAGCTCGGCCGGGTCGTTGTCGCGCTTGCCCGAGAGCGTGCAGACCTTGAGCTGGCCGTCCTCGTAGCACTGGAGCTCGACGCGCGGCCCGGTCGTGCCGCCCGTGAGCGCGGGCTCGTCCGTCGTGTAGACGATGAGGAGCTTCGATATGTCCATCGAGCGGCGGAGGATCTGGACGCCCTCCGCGAGGCCCTCGAGGAAGACGGGCGCGCGGAGGGCGCGGCCGATCCCCATCGCTAGCTTGTGCTTCTCGCGCGCCGTCCGGATCGAGGAGAGGAAGTTGTCGATCTCCTCGCAGAAGCCCTGGAGGAGAGTCTGGAGCCGGGCGGCGTCGTACTTCCCCGAGTCGGCGACGAGGCCCGCGGAGCCGAACCACTCGCCCGCCACGTCGAGCGGCTGGCTGATGACGAGCGCTCCGCCGGACTCGGTGCTCACGTTCTCGCGCGACTGCTCGGAGGTGCGCTTGAGGATCGCCGGCAGGTCCGGGATCTGGAGGTCCTTCGGCGACACGAACGTCCGCGCGGAGAGGTCCTCGTCGAACGTGTGGACCCACGCTCCGCGCGCACCCGTGGCCGCGCAGAGCGCGGGGAGGATGCGTTCGAGCGCGTCCTCGAGCGGGAGCCGGTCGCGGAGCGACTCCTCGACGAGGGAGTCGGTCTCGTTCCTCAGCTCGAGGAGGGCACGGAGGGATTCGAGGTCGGACGAGTCATCCACGGAAGCACTCATGCGCGGCATTCTACGACTTCACCGCGCCTCGCTGCCGCTCGTCTGGCGTGGTGGTGTCTCGAGCACGATCCCGAGCTCGTCGATCCGGCGGCGGACGCGCGGCGAGACGAGGGCGGCGAGCTCGGTGTCCCGCTCGGGCTCGACGGCGCCGGGGTGGCAGTAGAGCTCGCAGCGCCCCGAGACCGCGGCGAGGAGGCCGAGCACCACGTCCTCGTCGGGCGGGTCGAACGTCGAGAGGAGGCCGAGGACCCGGTCGCGGACGGGGATCCCGCGGCGCCGGATCTTCGGCCGGGCCCAGGCGCCGAGGGCGCCGAAGATCGCCGCGTGCGAGAGCTTGTAGGCGACCGGGCGCGCCCGGACGCTGAGCGCGCGTCCGAGCGGCTCGCGCGGCACGCGGAGCTCGGGCGATCCGAACCGCGGGAGGAGGTCGAGGAGCGCCTCGAGGATCACGGGGTGGAGGTGGACGTTGAGGTGGCCGTCCACGTGGCGGAGCGGGAGGCCGGTCGCGACGAACCGCTCGAGCTGCGCCTCGACCTCCGCGCGGATCGCCTCGCGGAGGCGAGCTCTCTCCTTGAAATAGCGCATGCCCGCGGCGACGGGGTCCGCGGGGAGCCGCCCGTCTCCGTCCACCATCGGCGCGCTCCTCGATCCCGACGCGAAGCCGTCCGCGAGCACGAGGTGGAGCCCCACCGCGAGCGACGGCGTCTCGCGCGCGAGCGCGACGGCCTCCGCGGCGGCGGGCTCGCCGACCATGAGGCTCGTCGAGGTGAGCACTCCCTCGCGGTGAGCGCGGACGATCGCGGCGTTCACGCGGCTCGAGCGCCCGAAGTCGTCGGCGTTGACGCGGAGGGACGGCGTCACGGTCTCAGATGTTGCCGATCCACGAGAGGCCCTCGACGACCGCGCGGACGCTCTCGACGTTCTCGGAGCTGAAGAGCGCCTTCGCCGCCTCGAGGACGCGGCCGCGCTTGAGCGCGTTCGCGGCGTCCGAGATCGACATGCCGATGTGCTGCAGGACGCTCGGGTCGCGGTAGCAGTCGATCATGCAGCGCGTGCAGCCGTCGCGGACTCGCTGGGACCCGTCGAAGTCCCAGATCGAGCACATGGGCGTCTCCCAGAAGTGGCAGCGGTAGAGCTGGAGGTTCCAGTCGAGATAGAAGTACTTCGAGCCGCCGTAGCACTCGAA
>CAZYLP010000309.1:0-9339 GCA_964648345.1 uncultured Planctomycetota bacterium | reverse complement strand
CGATCAACCCGTGGCGCGTCGAGGGCCAGAAGGCGATCGCCTTCGAGATCCTCGACGAGCTCGACTGGCGCGCGCCCGACTGGATCATCCTCCCCGCGGGGAACCTCGGGAACGTCTCCGCGATCGGGAAGGGCCTCCGCGAGGCGCTCCAGGCGGGGCTCGTGGACAAGATGCCCCGCCTCGCGGTCGTCCAGGCGAAGGGCGCCTCCCCCTTCGCGCGCTTCTTCGAGGACCGGAAGAAGGACAAGGCCGCGAAGTTCGTGGACGAGCCGAACCCCGAGACGGTCGCGACCGCGATCCGGATCGGAGCCCCGCGCTCCTGGGAGAAGGCGATCCGCGAGATCGAGGCGTCGAACGGCGTCGCGATCGCGCTCCCCGACGACGACCTCATGGCGGCGAAGCGCGAGATCGACCGCGCCGGGATCGGCTGCGAGCCCGCGTCCGCCGCGTCGGTGGCGGGCGCGAAGGTGCTCGCCAAGGAGGGCGTGCTCTCGGGCCGCGTCGTCGCGGTGCTCACGGGGCACGTGCTCAAGGACCCGGACAACGCGGTCAAGGGAGCGGACGAGCCCGTCGTCGTGGATGCGACCCTCGACGCGATCTCGAAGGCGCTCGGAAAGTCGTAGCCGCTTGCTCACCCTCGGTGCATACGAGGCGCACGACGAGATCGGCCGCGGAGGGATGGGCGTCGTCTACCGCGGGCGCGGTCCCGGCGGGGTCGAGGTCGCCATCAAGCTCGTGACGCGCGGCGATGCGCGCGGCGCGGCCATGTTCGACCGCGAGCGCCGGCTCCTTGCGCTGCTCGGAGAGGCCGAGGGGTTCGTGCCGATCCTCGACTCGGGGACGTCGCCCCGGGGCGCGTTCATCGTCATGGCCTACCTCCCGGGCGGCACGCTCCGCGATCGTCTCCACCGGGGGCCGCTCCCGGCGGCGGAGGTCGCCGCGCTCGGCCGGACCCTGGGGGCCGCGCTCGGTGCCGCGCACGCGCGCGGGATCGTCCACCGGGACCTCAAGCCCGAGAACGTGCTCTTCACGGCCGAGGGCCGGCCCCTCATCGCGGACCTCGGGCTCGCGAAGCACTGGGACCGCGAGGCGGACGGCGCGAGCCAGACCGTCTCGATCTCGCGCGACGGCTCGCGCCTCGGGACGGCCGGCTACATGGCGCCGGAGCAGATCGCCGACGCGAAGAGCGCGGGCCCGCCCGCGGACGTGTTCGCGCTCGGCGCCACGCTCTACGAGTGCGTGACGGGCGTCGCGTGCTTCGACGGCGACACCGTCGTCGAGATCCTCACGAAGATCCACAAGGGCGAGCGGAAGCCGATCCGCTCGCTCGTCCCCGGCACGCCGGCGGCGCTCGTCCGGGTGATCGACCGCGCGCTCGCGACGGACACGGCCGCGCGCTACGCGGATGGCGCCGCCCTCGCCCGGGCGCTCGATGAGGGTGGCGACGGCGAGGAGGGGCTCTCGCGCGGCGCGAAGCTCCTTTGCGGCGTCGCCGTGGCGTCCGTCGCGGCGACGGCGGCGCTCGCGAGCGTGGCGTGGCCGTCGCGCCCCGGGCCGAGCCCGGTGCCGGTCGAGGTCGCGACGGTCCGCTCGAGCGGGCCCGTGTCGAAGGTCCCGGCGCCGGTCGCGTCGGCGAGCGCGTCGTCCCGCGACCCCGCCGCCGTGATCGCGGCGGTCTCGGTGCACGATGCAGAGGTCGTCCGCGTCCTCGGAGGCGGCGGACCGCACCACGGCTTCCTCTTCGCGAGCGCGCTCGTCGGGAGCTCGCGCGCGGTCACGGCGTCCGGCGACGGCCTGCTCGTCGCTTGGGACCTCGACGCGCGAGGGGCGCGGCCGGTCGAGATCGCGAGGCTCGACGTCCTGAGCCTGGCCGACGACGGCTCGATCGCGATCGTCAGGAGCACACAGGTCCTCGTGCGCGAGGTCGCGACGGGGCGGTCGCGACCGTTGCCGATCGCCGGCGACGACGCGTCCGGGGCGGGGATCTCCGCCGACGGCCGGCGGGCGCTCGTCGTGCGCACGGAGGCGATCGACCTCGTGGACGTCGAGACGGGGCGAGTGCTCGTCACGCACGAGCTCGCGCGCACGAAGAAGGCCCGGCACTGCATCGCGCCGGACGGGGCGCGGTTCGCGTACACCAGGAAGGACCGAGTCGTCGTCCACGATGTCGCGTCGGAGAGCGCGCACGAGCTCGCGACCGATCCGAGCGCGTTGGTCTTCTCGACGGACGGACGGCGGATCCTCACGTCAGACCACGGCGAGGTCTCCATCCACGACGCGGCGACGGGAGAGCTCCTCCTCCGCGCGGCCTCGACGGCCGGGAGGGTCTCGAGCATCGCGTGCTGCCCGGACGGCGAGCGGTTCGTCACCACGTCGACGAGCGGCGAGCTCGTGATCCACCGTCTCGGCGACGGCGGCGTCGTGCGCCGCATCGCGTGGCCGGCGGGGGAGGCCTGGGGCCTCGGTTTCTCGGCCGACGGGGGCCGCATCATCGCGACCGCGGGCGACGGGACGGCGGGCATCGTGGACGTGGCGACGGGCGAGGTGCGCGTCCGGCTCGGAGAGCGGCACGCCGCCATCGAGTCGCTCGTCGCGCTGCCCGGCGGCTCGCGGCTCCTCGCTGCGACGACGCAAGGCGGGGTCATCGAGTGGGAGCTCGCGACCGGCAGGGAGATCCCGCTCCTCGAGGGGCGCGCCGGGACGCTCATGCAGGGCGCGGCCCTTGCGCCGGACGGGAGCGCGGCCCTCACCGAGCGGGCGCCGCGGACTCTCTGGGTCGTGGACCTCTCGTCGCGGCGGGAGGTCCTCCAGATCCCGGCGCGCGGCATGTGGAACTGGGTGCCGGCCGCCGCCCTCTCCGCGGGGGCGCGCGCGATCGCGGTCTCCACGTGGGACGTCCCGGGCGTCCTCGTCCTCGACGACTCGAGCCAGGAGCGCGGACGGCTCCGCTTCGACTCGCCGCCCACGGCGCTCGCGTTCTCGGCGCGCGGCGACCGCCTCGCGATCGGCGCGAGCCAGGGCTTCCTGCAGGTCTGGGACGTGGCGAGCACGACGAGCGTGAGGCTCGACGCTCACCGCGAGGGCCGGAAGTGGTGGCCCGTCGCCGCCGTCACGTTCTCGCCGGACGGGCGCCGACTCTTCAGCGGGGGGACGGACCGGAAGGCGAAGGTCTACGACGTGGAGAGCGGCGAGGAGCGCTGGTCCATCGACGGCCGCTCCGACTCCGTCGATTGCATCGCCTGGTCGCCCGACGGCGCGCTCGTCGCTCTCGGCACGCGCTCGGGCGTGCGCGTCGTCGACGCCGACTCGGGCCGCCACCGGGCGGAGGTGGACGTGCGGGGGCTGTTCGAGGGCGTGACCGCGGTCGCGTTCGCCGCGACGGGGCGCTCGATGTTCATCGGGCTCACCGGCGGCGAGATCCTCGAGGTCGAGCTTCGCTGAAGACGCGTCTCACCCGTCGGCTCCCGGCGCGAATCGGTGCTCGAAGACGCACTTCGTCTCCCCCGCCGAGATGAGCTCGGAGAGCGGCTCGAGCCGGTAGCGCGGGTTGAGCGCCTGGAGGGTCGCCTCCTCGAAGGCGTGGACGATGACCTTGCAGAAGTCCGGGCACCCGTGCCCGCGGAGGTAGTCGCCGATGGGGCAGAGCGTCTCGTGACGCACGGCGCGGTCGAGCCCCTCCTCGGCCCAGGTGCCCGCGATCCCGAGGAGCGGGTCCTCGTAGTCGTGCACCGAGCCGAGGGAGCGCGCGCTCGTCACGTCGATCGCGAGCTTGCGGAGCAAGTAGGAGGCCCGCGCCGCGCCGAGCGCGCGCGCCGCCGGGAGGTGAAAGTCGTTCCACGCGGCGACGCCGCCACGGCGCCAGACCGCGACCGCGTGCCGCACGAAGCGCATCGTGAGCGGGCGCAGGACCCGCTCGCGCACGATGGCGCTCCGCTCGGCGGCCTGGAAGGCGAGCGGTCCGACGCGCTCGATCGAAGCGATCAAGGCCCGGTTCACGGCGTCGATCTTAGCGTGTCCGGAAGCAGGACAGCCCGCTCCTCGGCACGAGGTTGGCGTTCGGTCTCCCGGTTTCCTTCCAGGAGGCGAGCGAGTGGCCGAACCCTTCCGCTTCACGAGCGTCGTCCAGCTCCCCGAGATGCTGGGCCGCCGGGCCCGCGACGAGCAGGAGCTCCTCGAGCTCCTCGAGGACGTCCCGATCGACTCGATCTACTACCACACGGCGGCGCGGTTCCTGCGCTTCGAGGTCGTGGACGCGATGTTCCCGAACGACTTCGCGATGTGGGCGGCGCGCGAGGTGCGCGACCAGGTCCTCGGCGAGCGGCTCGGCATCATCGATCCCTTCGACTTCCCGAACCTCGAGGCGCTCCGCCAGGAGCTCGTGACGACGCTCGACGACCACCTCTCTCACATAAACGTGGTCCCGCGCGTGATCCACGGCGAGCCGTTCCACTTCATGCGCTCGCGCCTCATCGAGATCCCGTCGGGCTTCGAGGCGACGGACCTCGAGTCGTTCGCGGACGCGCTCGGCCGCGTCGACACCTCCTCGATCTACTACCACACGGTCGAGGCGCGCCTCAGGAAGGGCGTGCCCGAGGGCGACTTCGCGCGCTGGATCGGCTCCGCGCTCGGCGCGCGCGAGCTCGCGGGCCGCTTCGCGCGGCTCTCGCCGTTCAGCTCGAACATAGAGGCGATGCGCAAGCAGCTCCTCGCGCTCGTCCGGATGGGTCGGAAGCCCCAGGAGAAGGCGGCGTGATCGTCAAGAATCAGGGCGCACCCACCCTCGCCGACTACGAGAAGGTCGCGCCGCCGGGGCAGCTCGACCTCCTCCGCCGGCTCGCATCCAAGGTCCAGGGCCGCTCGCTCGTCCACGTCAACTCGACGCGCTGGGGCGGCGGCGTCGCGGAGATGCTCCACCGCCTCCTCCCCCTCATGGGCGAGCTCGGCGTCGGAGTCCGCTGGGAGGTGATCGAGGGCGACGACGCCTTCTACGCGACGACGAAGTGCTTCCACAACGCCCTCCAGGGCACGGAGCAGGTCGTCACCGACCAGATGCTCGAGGCCTACAAGGCGACGAACCGCCGCAACTCGGACACGGTCGACCTCGACGCGGACGTGGTCCTCATCCACGACCCGCAGCCCGCCGCGCTCGTGGACGTCCGCGGCCGTCGCCCGGGCTCGGCCTGGGTCTGGCGCTGCCACATCGACGCGAGCCGCCCCGTCCGCCGGGTCTGGAGCTTCCTCCGCGACTACGTCGTGAAGTACGACGCGGCGATCTTCTCGCTGCCGAAGTTCGCGCAGCGGCTCCCGATCCCGCAGTTCCTCGTCTTCCCGTCCATCGACCCGCTCGACGAGAAGAACCGCGACCTCCCGCCCGACCAGGTGGACGCGATCCTCCAGCGGCTCGGGATCCCGCGCGACAAGCCGATCCTCCTCCAGGTCTCGCGCTACGACCGCTTCAAGGACCCGATCGGCGTCGTGAACGCCTACAAGCTCGTGAAGCGCCATCACGACTGCCGCCTCGTCCTCGCGGGCGGCGGCGCGTCGGACGACCCCGAGGGTGCGCAGGTCCTCGCCGAGGTCCAGCAGTTCGCGTCGGGCGACCCGGACATCCACGTCCTCGTGCTCCCGAACACGGCGCACCTCGAGATCAACGCGCTCCAGCGCGCGGCGACCGTCGTCTTCCAGAAGTCCACGAAGGAGGGCTTCGGCCTCACCGTCGCGGAGGCGCTCTGGAAGGGGAAGCCCGTGATCGGCGGCGCGGTCGGCGGGATCACGCGGCAGATCGTGCAGGGAGTGACGGGCTACCTCGTCTCGTCCGTCGAGGGCGCCGCGTTCCGTTGCCGCGAGCTCCTCTCGGACCCGGAGCGCGCCGTGAAGATGGGCGAGGCGGGCCGCGAGTTCGTGCGGCACCGCTTCCTCATCACGCGGCTCGTGGCCGACGACCTCGCGCTCATCGCGACCACCAAGAAATGACGGCGGAGGAAGTGACCGGGCGACCGTGGTTCCGCGCCTCAGCGCGGCGTCACGGTCACGCAGAGACGGAAGCCGAGGTCGTCGCGGCGGGTCCAGCGGTCGAAGCGTAGCCGGGCGCGCGAGGTGCGCTCGGTCCGGTCCCGCCAGCCGCCGCCGAGGGCCATGCGCTCGTCGGGGTCGGCGGGCGGGTTGACCGGGTCGAGGAGGGGCCTCGTGGCCACCCTCGGGGCCGCGCCGTCGCGACACCACTCCCAGACGTTCCCCACGAGGTCGAGCGCTCCGGACGCGGAGGCGCCCGCGGGGACGCTCCCGATCGATGCGAGGCGCCGGAACCGGTCGTCGTAGCCCGGGAAGGTCGAGGGCGGGCCGAGGGGCGGGCGGTCACGGCGGAAGCTCTCGTCGGCCAGGTTCGCGACGGGCGTGGGCGACGCGGCGGGGTGCCGGTCGCCCCACGGCTCCGGGCGCTCCTTGGTCCCGTCGAAGGACGCGCCGCACGACCACTGCCGCTCCGTGGGGAGCTCGGCGCCGACGCGCCGTGCGTACTCGGACGCGTCGCTCCACGTGACGTAGACCGCCGGCAGCCGGACGGGCCGGCCGTCCTGCGTCGCGATCGGAGGATCGCGGAACGTCGCGCTCGTGCGGACCTCCGTGTCCTCCTCGAGGGTGATGCTGTGCCCCGGGATGCGCTCGGCGGTCGTCCGGTAGTCCGAGCGCCGCTCGAGGGCCTCGAGCTGGTCGACGGCGACCTCGTACTTGCCGAAGAAGAAGGGCGAGAGCACGAGCTTCTCCGAGTTGACCGTCAGGTCGGTCCCGGGCATGTACACGAGCACGCTCCCGTCGGCCTCGAGCTCGTACTCGTCGAGCCGCGACGTGAAGACGATGCCGGGCGGGAGCGGCAGGGAGGGCCTCCGCCGGGCGTGCTCGAACCAGTCGGGCGCCTGCGTGCGAGGCCTGGGGCGCGAGACCGGGACCATGAAGGTCCGCGTCGAGCCGTCGAGACCCGACGCCACGACCGCGATCGACGTGATGCCGGGCCGGGCGACGGGACGCAGCTCGAACGACACGGTCTCGGTCAGGGACCAGGGCTCGCCATCGGCCGAGACCATGGTCACGGGGCCCGCGAGGACCCGGCCGGTGATCCGGATACGCTGGCCCTCGTGGGGCTGGGTGTCCTGGACGTCGAGCTGGAGGTCGAGCTCGTGCGGCCCGGCGCCCCGGCAGACCCGGAAGCCGGTGATGTCGTTGGGGGTCGCGGACGCGGCGGTCCGGACCTGGAGGCGCGCGCCCGACGGCGGGTAGACCCAGGCGAAGCCGCGGATCGCATGGCGCGTCCCGTGGCTCCTGGGGGCGTCGAGCGGATTCGACGCCGGCAGGAGCTGCGAGTAGCCCCGCGCGTCGAACGCGTCCTCGCAGAGCTCCCAGGCGTTGCCGCCCATGCCGTAAGCGCCGCACGGCGCGACGGCGTCGGTGAACGCGTCCACGGGGGCGGTCCTCGGGTGCCGGCGCGGGTCGTTCCAGATCGCCGCGCCGCGCGGTCGCGAGTCGTCCCAGGCGAAGCGGCGCGCGGTCCCGGTCGCGCGGTCCCAGGTCGCCGCCTTCTCCCACTCGGCCTCGGTCGGGAGGCGAGTCCCGGCCCAGGAGCCGTAGGCGCGGATGTCCTCGATGCTCACCTGGAGGACGGGATGATCCGAGGGCGGCGGGGCTCCGTCGCCATGCGGGTCTCTCCAGCATGGACCGGCGGCGGGGCGGTAGTGGCCCTTGGTCGTGTCGAAGAGCTCGCAGGGCGAGCGCTCGGCGGTCGTGATGTACCCGGTCTCCGCGACGAACCGCGCGAACTGCCCGACGGAGACCTCGTACTTGCCGATGAAGAAGCCGTCGAGGCTCACGGAGTGGGCCGGCCTCGACGTCGCCGGCGAGCTCTTGTTGAGGTCCTCGTCGGTGCCCATGCTCGAGGTGCCACCGGGCACGAAGACGAGCGTGCTCAGGTCGGCGACGTTGCGGTACTCGTTCGGGGTGTCGCTCACGACGATGCCGTCGGGGATCCGCGGCGGGCGGTCGTCCCGCGGCAGCGCCTGGAACCACGCGGGGAGGGCACGCGCGGGCGGCGGCGGCGCCGTGGTGGCCGGCGCCTTCGGCGCGGTGGCGGCCGGAGAGAGCGCGAGGACGCCCGCGACCGCCGCGGCCGCGAGGCCACCGAGCAAGAGAGCCGCGGCGTGGCGGCGTCGCCGGCGCGGGGCGCCGCCCGGGAGCGCGGCGAGGAGCGCCCGCGCATCGGGGTAACGGTCGGCGGGGTCGCGCTGGAGGGAGCGCGCGACGACGGCCGCGAGCCACGAGGGGACGCCGGGCGCGACCTGCTCGAGAGGCCGGACGCGGCCATCGAGCACGGCGGTGAGGACGTTGAGCACGCTCGCGCCGGAGAAGGCGGGCGTCCCGCTCGCGCACTCGTAGATGATGGCGCCGAGGGCGAAGACGTCCCCCGAGGGGCGGACGTCGCGGAAGTCGTGGAGCTGCTCCGGGGGCGCGTAGCCCGCCGTGCCCCGGAACTCGCCGTTCTGGGAGAGCGAGACGGTGCCCGTCGCGCCGGGGATCTCCTCGATGAAGTGCTTCGCGAGCCCCATGTCCGCGATGAGCGCATCGCCGCGCGCGCCCGACTCGGCGCGCGCGAAGAGGACGTTCTCGGGCTTCAGGTCGCGGTGGATGATCCCCATCTCGTGGGCGCGCGCCATGGCGCTCGCGAGCTGCTTCGCGAGCGACACCGTCTCGGCGAGCGGGAGCGGTCCTGCCTCGAGGCGCTCGCGGAGCGTCCCGCCCTCGACGAGAGGCATGGCGATGTAGACGCCCTCGGCGGACTCCCCCACGTCGCGGAGGGGGACGAAGCCGCCCACGTCGGCGAGCACGGTCAGGAGACGCGCCTCGCGTTCGAAGCGCGCGCGGACCTCGGGGGTCGGGCGGCGGGCGAGGAGCTTGAGCGCGACGCGCTCGCCGCGGGGGGAGCGCCCCTCGAAGACGATGCCGGCTCCGCCGCGGCCCAGCTCCCGGACGACCTCGTACGGTCCCAGTCGCATGTTCGCTCTCCTCCTCCTGAAGTTCCGCATCGACGAGGACACTGATGCCGAATACAAAGTGGTTCGCGTGTTGATAGATGGCCGGGACCTCATCGACCGCGTTCGGGAGCTTGAAGTTCCGCTTGCGCGGGCCGAAGACAATCCCCATCTGGCGGGCGCATATTCGGGCATGGCGCCTGAGGAGTGGCAGATTCGAACTGAAGCCGACGCCGACGGACGCCGCCCTGTACTGGCTTGCGAATGCGGAATTGTGGACTGCTGGCCGCTGATGGCTCGCGTCGTGCTGCGTGAGGACACGGTC
>CAZYLP010000308.1:0-9346 GCA_964648345.1 uncultured Planctomycetota bacterium | reverse complement strand
CGGCCGACCTTGGGGCCGCCCGAGACCGGCGAGCGGAGCGTGACGTTCGAGGTGCCCGACGTGCCGCCGCTCCCGCCCATGTCCATCCGGTAGCGGATGAGGCCGCGCCCGGCGACCGTCGAGGCGGGAGGCGTGACGTTCGTGTCCGACACCGTCGCGAAGAGCTGGAGGGCGTCGGCACGGCGCCCGCCGCCGCCGTCCTGCGTCGCGGCCGCCACGGGCCACGCGGTGACAGCGGTCGGGTCACCCGTCTGCGCCGCGACGTCGAGCCTCTCGAGCGAGATCGGAGAGACCGGCGCCGTGACGTTGAACAGGGGCCCCGGCGGATTGACCGTCGGATCGGTGGCCGGCGCGTTGTTGAACGGCGCCGGCGCCCCGTCGGGGATGGGGATCATGCGCGCGAGGTCCTGCGCCATCATGTCCTCGAGCGCCCGCACCTGCTCGACGACCGCGAGTCGCGCGCTGGAGAGTCCGATGGCGGACTGCACCTGCCCTGCGATCACGACGACGAGAGAGATGAGGATCGCCGAGAGCGAGACGGTGATGAGGACCTCGACGAGAGTGAGACCGCGGCCGGAGGAACCGCGGGGGTGCTTCACATCACCTTCGCAACCGCGCCAACCGCAAGCGCTACCAGCAGACCGGCCCACAGGTTCTTCATTTCCTTCCTCCGCAACTGGATAGTGCGACCGGCGAGCCACTTGACCTCTGCCACCGAAACGTCACGGCTTACGCAGAGGAGACTGCCACACTTTTATCCCCGGTGTCGCCCCCTGGCGCCACCAGGTGCTCGCCCGAGCGCGGATCGCCCGATCGAACCCTCCGGTGTGCGGTCACCGGTGTCGATCGGAGTCACCGCCGGAACCCTCAAGGCCCGAGAGCGACCAGGCCCACGAGCCTGCCACCCCTCACGGGGTAGTGGTGGCGGCTCGCCGGTTCCTTCTCGAAGTTCCTGTAGACCCAGACCTCCACCTGGTAGAGGCCGTCGTTCGCACGCCGCTCGAGCGGGAAGGTGGCGTCCGGCATCCTCGGCGGGAACTTCCCGGGGAGGAAGTCACCGTTCGCCGCCCACCCGATCGGAGTGCGCCCGTCGTCCGCGTTGTCCGTGAGTGCAGGCATCACGGAGCGGCGGACGAGGAGCGCAAAGGAGTACTGGTCGGCGACCTCGGGCGGGGTGTTGTACATGTTCGTGCCGGTCGCAACCTCGCTCGGAGTCCGGGCTTTGAGCTGGTAGGTGCGCTGCACGTCGTAGTAGACGATCTCGCCCGCGTACCCCTTCTGGGGGGTGTCGAGGAAGTTGCTCTTCCCCGGGAGGTCGCCGGGCCCGGTCCCGTTGAGCTGGCCGTTCTCCGGGTCCGCGCCGGTGGGGCGCGGATAGACGAACACGTCCTCGCCCGGAACGGCCGATCCGCCACCGCCGCCGGTGGTGCCGCCCGTCGCGGCCGTCGGCTGGTTCGGAAGGAAGATCGCGTAGTCGCTCTTGCGGAGCTCGTCGATCTTCGTGACCACGTCCGGCACGTTCGTGTCGAACGTCACCGGCACCATCGGCGGCCGGCTCTGGTTCAGCTGCGTCGTGGGCAGATCCTTGACGCCGTCGTGAAGGAAGACGAAACCCTTCACGTATTTCGCGCCGTTCTTGACCATGAACGGCCGCTTGTGCGCGCTCTCGCGGACGGACTCGTAGACCGAGCGCGCGAGCGTCGCGGCGAAGCTGTCCTCGACGATGTCGCTGCTCGCCTTGAGGCTCGTGGTGAGCAGCGAGAGCAGGCCCACCATTCCGATCCCCACGATCACGAGGGCGATGAGGACCTCGATCATCGTGAAGCCCCGGCCTCTACCTCGACGGATGACGATCAAGGCGGTGCCTCCGTGTGTATGTATGTAGCAGTCGGCCGGATACGGGACAACCCGACCCCGGCTCCGGCGACCCCTCTCGCGGCGACCCGCCGCCCTTTTCCGTAAGTATTATGACGACCGTGCATGGTCGCTTCTTGCACCCCCCGGAGGGATCCCATGGCCAAGGCCGAGCTCCTTTGGATCGACCACGAGTCCATCCCCGCGAAGTCCGGGGAGACGTTGACGATAGAGAACCCGGCGACCGAGGAGCCGATCGCCACGGTGCCCCGCGCCCGCAAGGAGGACGTGGACGTCGCCGTCGCCGCGGCGCGGCGTGCCCAGCCCGGGTGGCGGCGCCTTCCGGGCCTCGAGAAGGCGAAGCTCCTCCACGAGGTCGCATCGCGGATCCGGGCGGACGGTCACGAGATCGCGAAGCTCATGACGCTCGAGGGCGGGAAGCCCATGATCGAGAACCTCGACGAGATCGAGTGGGTGACCGCCTGCTTCGACTACTACGCCGAGATCGGGCGCAACTCGCGGGGGAACGCGATCCCGCCGTCCTTCGAGCACCAGGTCAACTTCACGGTGAAGGAGCCCTACGGCGTCGTCGCCGTCATCGTGCCCTTCAACTACCCGCTCCTCCTCATGAGCTGGAAGGTCGCGCCCGCGCTCGCCGCGGGGAACACCGTCATCATCAAGCCGGCCGACCAGACGCCGCTCTCGATGCTCGCGCTCAGGAAGGCCTTCGAGCACCTCCCGCGAGGGGTCGTGAACATCATCACGGGCACCGGAGCCGAGGCGGGCGAGCCGCTCGTCACGGACCGGCGCGTGGACATGATCGCCTTCACGGGCTCGACCGAGACCGGCAAGAAGATCATGCGGCTCGCGGCGGACACGCTGAAGAAGCTGAACCTCGAGACGAGCGGGATCGACCCGTTCATCATCTGCGAGGACGCGGACATCGACATCGCCGCGCGCGCGGCCGTCTGGGCGCGATTCCTGAACTGCGGCCAGGTGTGCACCTCCGCGAAGCGCTTCTACGTCGTCGAGAAGATCGCGGATTCGTTCACCGAGCGATTCGTGAAGCTCGCGCAGGAGATCCGCGTCGGCGACCCGACGCGGCCCGACACGGACATGGGGCCCGTCATCTCGCGCGCGGCCCTCACGAAGGTCCAGCGCGCGATCGAGAAGGCGAACGCCGAGGGCGCGAAGGTGGTCTCGGGCGGCAAGCGGCCGTCGGGTCTCTCGAAGGGCCACTTCCTCGAGCCGACGGTCCTCACGGGCGTGAAGCACGGCTCGTCGCCGACGCGCGAGGAGATCTTCGGGCCCGTCGCGCCGATCGTCCGCGTGAAGGACGTGGACGACGCGATCGAGAAGGCGAACGACTCGGACTACGGCCTCGGCGCGAACATCTACACGAACAACCTCCGCCACGTCATGCGCGCCATGGAGGAGGTCAAGGCGGGCACCTTCTGGGTGAACGACCCGCTCACGGACAACGAGGCGGGCCCCTTCGGCGGCATGCGGCAGTCCGGCATCGGCCGCGAGCTCGGCGAGGAGGGGCTCGACGCGTTCCGCGAGCCGAAGCACGTCCACATCGACTACGTCATGGAGCGGAAGGGCTACTGGTTCCCGTACTCGCAGCGCCGGTGGTGATCAGAAGCGCGCGCCGAGCGTGAAGAACGCGCCGTCGATCCTGAGGTCGACGAAGTCTCCGCCGCCCTGGAAGTGCATCGCGTCGAGGCGCCACCCGACCGTCAGGTCCACGCCGAAGAGGTTCACGCCCACGAACACCCGGTAGTGCTCCCAGAGGGTCGTGTAGTGGCGCGTCGGCGCCATCGACTCGCTCGTGAGCCCGAAGTCGCCCTCGAAGCCGACGCGCACGACCTCGAAGGCCTCGATGCGGATGCGGAGCCCCGGCGCGACGACGAGCGCGCCCGCGCGGCCTCCGAGCTCGCGCGTCGGCTCGGGGAGGAGCCGCTTCAGGCGCAGGTCCACCGTGACGCCCGCGATGCCCAGGGTCGGCGCGCACGCGAGGTCGAGCCACCCTCCGAGCCGGATCCGCGCCTCGTAGCCGTACTCGAGCCCGCCCCAGATGAAGGTCGCGCTCGACTCGACGATGTCGCCCTCCTCGAAGCGGACGCCGCTCGTCCGCCGGAGGCGGTCGATGCGGTCGACGTTGCCTCGCTCGCCCAGGCCCACGACCTCGGCGCCCACGAAGCCAAAGGACCCGAGGTAGAGCGTCGCGTCGCCTCCGAGCCCCGGCAAGAACGCCGAGAAGCCGAGGTCGCGGCCGAAGTTGGGCTCGCCCTTCCTGAAGCCGTCGGAACCGAGGCCGAAGTGGCTCCGCGACTTGAGTCCCGCGACGTAGAAGATCCCGTGCGCCTCGAGCGTGAGTCGCGACTCGGAGCCGAGCGAGAGCGTCTCGGCCTCGCGCTCCTCGCTCCCCGCTTCCTGGGCGAGCGACGTCTCCGCGAGGGCGATGAGCACGAGGACGGCGGCGAAGAGGGCGACGGCGAGAGGCCGCATCCTGAGCGCGCTCAGGTCGGCGTCTTCTTCAGGATGAGTGTCTCCCCGTGGCGAGGCATCGTCCCGGAGTCGCCGACGGTGCGGGCGGGCGGCTCCTTGTCGCCGGGGAAGGTCGGCCGCTGTAGCTTCTGGGTCGGCCTTCCGGTGGGCTCGCACCCGTCGTAGACGAGGACGAGCCGCCGGTCGCCCTTGTTGTCGACCATGCGTGCCGCGTACTTCGAGGCCTGCGTGCCGAGACCCTGGTAGCGGATCTCGTCCCCGAAGATCGTCCCGCGCGCGAGGTACACGATCATGTCGTCCTCGGCGGTCCGGTTGACGGCGAGCGAGGCGGTCGCGTGGCCGATGCCGCGCTCGTCGAGCTCGGCCGCGAGCCCCTCGAGCGCGTTCCGCATCCCGCGGATCGCGACGATCGCCGCGGCGACCGCGGGCGTCACGTCCGTCCCGTCGTCCGCCCGGATCTCCTTGCTCGCGAGGAGGGCGAAGTTGTCCTCGCCGAGGTCGCGCCGCAGGCGGCGGTGGACGCCGTTCTCCGGGTTGTAGTGGTGGAGCGCCCCGACGATCGCGCCGCAGGCGGGTCGCGGCTCGCGCCAGGGACTCTCCTGGGCCCGGCCGAAGGTCACCCTCCCGTCGTCGCCCTCGAGGCGCCCGACGTGGGCCATGAGGTCCATCGCGACGAGGACGTAGGAGAGCGGGTTCCCTTCGTAGAGGCGCTTCCTGAGCGCGGGGTCGAGCTGGTGGCTCACCGTCACGTGCGCGAGCGTCGCTCCGTCGTCGGCTCCGCCGCCCGTCGGCGAGAACGACTCGACCATGAGCTCGCCGATCTCGGAGAGGGACGCGAAGCGGCTCCCGACGACCTCGCGGTAAGTCCTCGTCGTCTCGCCCTGGTGGATGCGGTCACCGCACTGCGTGTGGGCGAGGGTCGAGACGACGCTCGGGAGCGCGAAGTCGGCCGCGCACGCGATGAGGTCCGAGGGCCTCTTCCGCGGGGCCGCGAACTGGAGCTCGTCGCGGAGGATGTGCATCCCGTTCACGAGCGCGTAGCGGTCGCTGACGATCTCCTCGAGGTAGATCTGGAGCGCGCGCCGCTCGACCCCGAAGACCGCGCCGAGGTCCCAGAGGCGCTCGAGGCGGGTGCGTACGGCCGATGGGTCGAAGGGCGCGCTCACGGACCCCCTTCTTCGCCGCACGCGAGCCTCCGTGTCAAGTTCGTTCGCTCGCTCCCTCGCGGCTCCGCCCACGCGCGCGGTAGGATCGTCCGCTCAGGGGAGGAGAGGCCATGGCCGACACGCTGCCGCTCTACATCGCGGGCGAGCTCGCGAAGGGCTCCGACTCGAAGCTCCAGGACGTCGTGAACCCCGCGACGGGCGAGGTCATCGCGAGGGCCGCGCGCGCGACGAAGGAGGAGACCGCGAAGGCGGTCCGCGCCGCGCGCGAGGCGTTCGACAAGGGCCCCTGGGCGAGCGCGACGGCGCAGACGCGCGGCCGCGTCCTCCTCGAGGTCGCGAGGAAGCTCCGCGAGAAGAGCGCGGACCTCGCGCGCCTCGAGAGCCAGAACGTCGGGAAGCCGCTCCTCGAGAGCGAGTTCGACGTCGCGGACGCGGCGACGTGCTTCGAGTATTACGGCGGCCTCGCCACCAAGATCACGGGCGAGGTGAATCCGGTCCCGGACGACGCTCTCAGCCTCACGGTCAAGGAGCCGGTCGGCGTCTGCGGCCAGATCATCCCGTGGAACTACCCGCTCCTCATGGCGGCCTGGAAGATCGCGCCCGCTCTCTGCGCGGGGTGCACCGTCGTCCTCAAGCCCGCCGAGGCCACGCCCTTGACCGCGATCGAGCTCGCGAAGCTCCTCGACTCGATCGCCGACCTCCCGAAGGGCGTCGTCAACATCGTGACGGGCGACGGCCCGATCGTCGGCGCGGCCCTCGCGTCGAGCGATGCGGTCGACAAGGTCGCCTTCACGGGCTCGACGAAGACGGGCCGCTCGATCCTCAAGGCCGCGGCCGACTCGAACATGAAGCGCGTGACGCTCGAGCTCGGCGGCAAGTCGCCCAACATCTTCTTCGCCGACGCGAACTGGGAGGCGGCCGTCGAGGGCGCCGTCTTCGGCGTCTTCGTGAACCAGGGCGAGGTCTGCTCCGCCGGCTCGCGGATCCTCGTCGAGAAGTCGATCCACAAGAAGTTCGTCGAGGCGATCGTCGAGAAGGCGAAGACGATCAAGCTCGGCGACCCCTTCGAGAAGGGCGTCAAGATGGGCCCGCTCGTGACGGCCGCGCACCGCGACCGCGTCATGGGCTACGTCGAGGACGCGAAGCGGTCCGGGACGCGCGTCGCCCTCGGCGGCGGAAAGCCCGGCGGAGCGCTCGCGAAGGGCGCGTACGTCGAGCCGACGATCTTCGACTCGGTGGACCCGAACGCGAAGATCGCCCAGGAGGAGATCTTCGGCCCGGTCGTCTCCGTGATCCCGTTCGACGGCGAGGACGGGGCGGTCGAGATCGGCAACAACACGCCCTACGGCCTCGCGGGCGCGGTGTGGACGCGCGACATCTATCGCGCGTTCCGGGTCGTGAAGAAGCTCCGCGCGGGCATCGTCTGGGTGAACCACATGCAGCCGACCTACGTCGAGGCGCCCTGGGGCGGCGTCAAGATGAGCGGCCAGGGCCGCGAGCTCGGCCGCTACGGCATCGAGGGCTACCTCGAGGCGAAGCAGGTGCACATAAACCTCAACGAGAAGCCGGTCGGCTGGTACTGAGCCCATGGGCGCGATCTCGCTCAAGACGGAAGTCCCGGGCCCGCGCTCGCGCGCTCTCACGGAGGAGCGCCGGCGCTGGGTCAGCACCGGCGTGTCGGAGGCGAAGCACGGCATCTTCTTCGAGAGCGCTCGCGGCGCGCTCCTGACCGACGTCGACGGCAACACCTACATCGACTTCACGGGCGGCATCGGCTGCCTCAACGCGGGGCACTCGGCGCCGCGCGTCGTCGAGGGCGCGAAGGCGCAGCTCGAGAAGCTCCAGCACACCTGCTTCATGACGGCGCCCTACGAGCCTTACGTCGCGCTCGCGCGGAAGCTCTGCCAGATCGCGCCGGGCACGGGCCCGAAGAAGGCGGCGCTCTTCAACTCGGGCGCCGAGGCCGTCGAGAACGCCATCAAGATCGCGCGCAAGGCGACGGGCCGGACGGGCGTGATCGCGTTCGACCCGGGCTTCCACGGGCGCACGCTCCTCGCGCTCACGCTCACGAGCAAGACGAACCCCTACCGGGACGGCTTCGGCCCCTTCGCGCCCGAGGTCTATCGTTTTCCGATCCCCGACGTCTACCGCCGCCCGCGCGAGATCTCCGAGAAGGCGTTCGTCGAGCACGCGATCGGCGAGTTCCACCGCTTCCTCAAGGCCTCGGTCACGCTCGCGCAGATCGCCTGCATGATCATCGAGCCCGTCTGCGGCGAGGGCGGCTTCCTCGCCGCGCCGCGCGCGTTCCTCGATGACGTGTCGAAGGTGTGCCGCGAGAACGGCATCCTCCTCGTCGCCGACGAGGTGCAGACGGGCTTCGGGCGCACCGGGACGCTCTTCGCGAGCGAGGCGGCGGGCCTCGACCCGGACCTCGTCGTCCTCGCGAAGTCGATGTCGAACGGGCTCCCCCTCTCCGCGGTCGTCGGGCGGCAGAAGATCATGGACGCGGTCCAGCCGGGCGGCCTCGGCGGCACGTTCGGCGGCAACCCCGTCTCGTGCGCCGCCGCGCTCGGCGCGATCGAGACCGTCGAGCAGCTCCTCCCGCGCGCGAACGCGATCGGCAAGAAGGTCGAGGAGAGGTTCCTCCGCTTCGCCGAGAAGTTCGCGCACGTGGGCGACGTGCGCGGAGTCGGCGCCATGCGAGCGCTCGAGGTCGTGAAGGACGAGACGTCGCGCGAGCCCGACAAGGAGCGGACCGAGAAGATCATCCTCGCCGCCTCGAAGAAGGGGCTCCTCCTCCTCTCCGCCGGGCTCTGGGGCAACGTGATCCGGACGCTCATGCCGCTCGCGATCTCGGACGCCGAGCTCGACGAGGCGCTCTCGGTCCTCGAGGGAGCGCTCGCCTCGTGAAGCGGGCCGCGGCCTCCAGGCGGATCGTCGTCCTCGGCGGAGCCGGCGCGATGGGCCGGATCACGCTCACCGACCTCGTGAAGACGGCGCCGCGCGACGTGGAGCCCGTGTGCGCGGACCGCGAGCTCGGCCCGGCCGCCGTTCATCTGAGGAGACAGCTCGGCGTCGCGTGCGTGAAGACGGACGTGACGAGCCCGCGGAGCCTCGCGAAGGCGCTCCGCGGCGCGAGCGTCGTCATCGCGTCGCTCCCCTACCGCTTCAACCTCGAGGCGATGCGCGGCGCGCTCGCCGCGAAGGTCCACTACGTGGACCTGGGCGGGCTCTTCCACATGACGCGGAAGCAGCTCCCGCTCGACCGGGAGTTCCGCGCGCGCGGCGTGACGGCGCTCCTCGGCGTCGGGAGCTCGCCCGGGATCACGAACCTCCTCGCGGTCCACGCGGCGGCCGGCCTCGACCGCGTCCACGAGGTCCACTGCCAGGTCGGCTCGATCGACGAGACGCGCTTCGCGCACGCATCGCCGCTCGGGTTCGGTTACTCCGCGGACACGCTCCTCGACGAGTTCTCGATGCCGAGCGCCGTCTACCGGGGCGGCCGGTTCCGCATGGTCCCGCCGCTCGACCCGGGCGAGCGCGTCGAGGCGGCCTTCCCGCCGCCCGTGGGGCGGCTCGTCCTCGAGACGACGCTCCATTCCGAGGTGGCCACGCTCCCGCTCCACTTCGCGAAGCGCGGCGTGAAGGAGGTCACCTTCCGCCAGGGCTTCGACGCCGACTTCATGGGGAAGCTCGCGTTCCTCGTCCGGCTCGGCCTCGCCGACACGAAGCCGCTCGACGGCACCGCGGTCTCGCCCCGTCGCGTGCTCCACGAGCTCCTCCGCCGCGCGCCGCCCTCGAAGCCGATCGGTCCT
>CAZYLP010000307.1:1048-9347 GCA_964648345.1 uncultured Planctomycetota bacterium | reverse complement strand
CGTTGAGCCAGCCGTGGCACCAGTCGCGGCACGTGACGAGGTCGCCGAACCACTGGTGCGCGAGCTCGTGCGAGGTGAGGTCGTCCGAGCTGAAGTCCGCGTGCGCGCGCTCGTCGTGGAGGGTCCGCGTCGTGAGCGTCGTCTGCGAGGTGTTCTCCATGCCGCCGAAGATGAAGTCCTCGACGCAGACCTGGTCGTAGCGCGGCCACGGGTAGCGGACGCCCGTCCACTCCGAGAAGAACGCGAGCATGTCCTTCGTGGGCGCGAAGGTGTTCTTCGCGATCGCCTCGTAGCCCTTCGAGACGAGGAAGCGGAGCGGGACGTCCTCCCAGCGGTCCTCGAGCTTGACGAACTCGCCGGCGACGAGAGTGACGAGGTAGGCCGGGACGGCCTTCTCCATCTTCCAGTGGAAGGTCCGCGTGTTGGTCTTCTTGTCCTCCTGGGTCTCGGCGAGCACTCCGTTCGAGAACGCCTCCATGCTCGCGGGGACGGTGGCGCGCACCTCGACCGTCGCGCGGTCGCGCGGGCGGTCCACGCACGGGAACCAGGAGCGCGCGTCCTCGTCCTGGCCCTGGGTCCACGCCTGCTTCGGCTTGTTCGGGGCCGTCGCGTCCGGCCCGACGAAGTAGAGCCCGCGGCGCGGCTTCGTCGCGTAGGCGATCGCGATCCTCGTCCGCTCGCCGCGCGCGAGCTTCTTCTCGAGGACGACGACGAGAGAGCCATCGAGCGAGGCGAAGCGGAGCGGCCGTCCGTCGGCCGTCACGGACTTCACGTCCAGCTCGACCGCGTCGAGGAGCAGCCGCTCCGTGGCGCGCTCCGTGCACACGGAGAGCGTGGCCGTGCCTTCGAGCTTCTTCTCCACGAAGTCGAGGCGGAGGTCGAGCGCGTAGTGCTCGACCGTGAACGTCCGGTCGGGGAGGTAGGACGGCTTCGCGCCCGGGAGCTCGAAGGCCTTCCGGCGCGCGGGCGCGCCCGCGTCGATCCGGCCGGCGTCGATCCGGCGATGCCCGCAGCCCAGCTCGTGGTTCGTCATGCGCCTCCCCTTGTTGCGGCGGATCCTAACACCGGTCAGCATGTCGCTCGGGCGAGGGGGTGATGCCGGGTCCCAGCGACGCGTTCTTCCGCGACATCGTGAAAACCGTCGGTGGAAAGCTCGCGCAGGGTCTCCCCGAGCTCGAGAAGCGCCAGGCGGCCGCCCGCGCGCTCGGGACGCAGACCGGCCTCGCCGACGTCGCCGTCGCGCTCGGGCTCATGGACGCGTCGAAGGTCGAGCAGCTCGCGGCCCTCGAGCGCGGCGAGGCGCCGCCGGCGGCGCCCGTGGTCCCGGCGCCGAGCAAGACGCCCTCGACGCGCGCGCCGACGCCGGAGGTCACCACGGTCGGGACTCGCTCGAGCGGGAAGACGCGCGTCCCGGTCTGTTCGGCCTGCAAGGTGCCGCTCGCCATGGGCGACGTCGTCGCCGGGACGGGCCGCTGCGCGAAGTGCGACGGCCGCTCCTCGACCTCGGGCTCGCAGGCGGGCGCGCAGCAGGGGCTCGGCGGGAAGCCGATCCCCGTGAAGAAGCGGCTCCGCGACCGCGCGAAGATGATCAGCTCGGTCGCGATCGACACGCTCCAGAGGCTGAACCCGCGGAAGCGCCGCCGCGCGAACGCGGGCGAGGCGCCCGCCGAGCCGCCCCAGGACAACACCGCCGCGATCGCGATCGTGGGCGGCGGCCTCGCGATCGCGCTCCTCCTCATCACGATCGCGGTGATCATCGCGACGCGCTCGAGGGTCGCGCCGCCGGCTCCGCCGCCCCCGCCGAAGGTGATCCCGCCGCCCCCGCCGGTCCAGCTGCCGCAGCCGCCGGCCCTCCCTCCGCCGCCTCCCGTCGAGAGGGTCGATCCGGACGAGGAGCGCCGCGGCCGGCTCGGCATGATCGCGGCGACGGCGGTGAGCCGCGCCAAGGCCGGCGACTTCCCGGGCGCGGAGGAGCGGCTCGGGACGCTCCGCGCGGCCGCGTGGCCGGAGGACCAGCAGATAGTGGACGACGCGGCCCGCCAGGTCCTGCTGCTCAAGAACAAGCCCAAGTTAGCCGCCGTCGCGAGTGACGAGGAGCTCCGCGAGCTCGCGCGCGACTCGACGCCGGCGGGGCGGATCACGCACGCGCGCGCGCTCGAGCGGCTCGGGCGGCGCGACGAGGCGCTCGATGCGCTGATCCCGGGGCGCGAGGACTCCGAGGTGCGTCGAGTGCTCGGCGGGTATCCCGCGTGGCGCGACACGTTCGGCGACGCGGGAGCCACTGGCTGGGCGGATCTATCGCCGCCGCGTCCCCGGCCGCGCACCCGGTGGCGCGTGCCCGGCCTCCTCGACCCCGCACGCGCCGAGCGGCTCAACTTCGACCTCGTCGCGAATCCGTTCGTCGTCGTGGCCACGCGGACGGCGAGCTCGCTCGCCGGCATCGATGCCGTGACAGGCGCAGTCCTGTGGGAACGCCCCTTCGAGTCGCGCCGCGACGGCCGTGCGTCGCTCGACGGCGACGCGATCGTGCTCGTCGCGACCGATGGGCTCTTCGTCCTCGATGCATGGACGGGCGTCGAGCGGTTGCGGGCGCCGATCCCGAACCTCGCCTCACGCTGGCTCGGCGACCTCGTCCTCTCGCTCGACGGCGACACGATCGTCGCGTGGGACCGCGCGGGCGCGCGGCGGTGGACGACACGAGTCCCCGTGGCGTCGCCCGACATGCCTGGATTCTTCCGCGGCGCGGGCGACCACGTGCTCGTGAAGACGGCGGGCCACATCGTGGCGCTCGACGCGGCGACGGGCGCGATCCAGTGGGATCGTCGCGGCTTCCTCGTCTGCGCGGACCGCGACGGCGCGCTCGTGGTCGTTCCGGGCCGCGATGGTTCGGTCATGTCGCTCCTCGACGCGACGGGCGAGACGCGCGCGCGCTTCGAGAACGTGGACGCCCACCGCGCGATGAGCCCGACGACGGTGATCGCCATCTCGGGGATCGCGAGCCCCGAGGCGAGCTTCGTCGCGCTCGATCGTGCGACCGGAGCGCGCAGCGGCCCTCTCCTCGCCATGACGGGCTATTCCGCGACGGCGCTCACGCGCGACGTCCTCCTCGTCGGGAAAGGGGTGAGCCTCCACGCCTTCTCGGCGCGGGAGCGCCTCTGGTTTCTCGACATCACGCCGATGGAGTCCGCGAAGGAGGTCTACCTCCTCGCCCCGGGGCACCGGTGCGTGACGACGATCGCCCGCGACGGCACCGTCACCTGCTACGAGGAAGGGTGAAGTCGCCATCGGTGACGTTCTCCGGCGCCACGCGCCGATGAACGTCACCGATGCGGGAGGCTACCGGTTGAAGCGCGGCCGCGGCGCCGCGATCGCGCGCACGGAGGCCGCGATCCCCGCGAGGAGGAACGCGAGCACCTCGACGGTCCCCGAGTGCCCCGCGATCCGCGGGTCGTCCGCGTCGCCGGACTTCTCGATGTCGAGCCGCACGCGCGGGACGCGGCTGAGCCCGACGCCCGCGGTGAGTCTCTTGTGCACGGAGGGCTCGACCGCGCTCGTGTAGACGAGCGCGAGCGGCAGCGCCTCGAGCGCGAAGCCGCGGACGCGGCGGAAGTCGATCGCGAGGCCCTTCCAGGCCGCCTCGTTGGCCTCGTCGGCCGAGGGGTCCACGGCGAAGGCGAGCGCGCTCGTGCCTTTCAGCAGCTGGCGGCGGAGCTTGACCGCGTGGCGCGCGACGGGGACCGTCACGAGCCGGATCGAGCGGACCGCGTAGCTGCGCGTGATGATCCACGGCCGCGCGAGCGCGAAGTTCACCTCGTGGACGCGCTCGTCGTCCACGCGGAGCGCGCGCTCCTCGTCGATCTTCGCCCCGACGAGGTCGCGGAGCGCGAGCACGGCATCCACGGCGCCCGCGCCGGCGACGCCCGCGAAGGCGATCTGCGGCGCGAGCTCGGCCAGCCCGTCGTGCGAGCGGCGCGCGGGGCCGAGGACGTAGCCCATGTTCGGACGCGGCGACTGGGGGAGCGAGCCGTGGATCGCGTCCTCGCCGACCTCGAGGGCGAGGGCGAGCGTGTCCGCGTCGATCTCGGCGGCGGCGATCCGCGTGCGGACGGCCCTCTTGGCGTCCTCGACGCGGCCCGTCCGGAGGAGCGCGCGCGCGAGCGCGGCGACGGCGGCCCCGTCGGCGGGGTCCGCCGCGGCGCGTCGCTCCAGGTCTCGCAGCGAGGTGTCGCTCATCCGAGGCCCAGGTCCCACTCCTCCTCGGAGGACTCTTCGAGGTTGACCTGCGGCGCCTCGGCGGTGACGACGGCGCCCGCCTGCATGAGCTCGAGGATCGTCGAGAGGACGGCGAAGCGGCCCGCGCCCGCGGCGCGCGCGAGGTCGTCGGCCGTCTTCTTGCCGTCGAGCTGGAGCACGATCGGCGCGTTGTTGCCCGCGAGCGCGACGGCCTTGTCGCGCTGGCCCTCCGCGACCGTGAGGAGCTTGTCCTTCGGGATCTCGGTGAGGAGCGCCTTCCAGCGCGTCTCCGCCTGGACGAAGACCGCGAAGAGGTCCTCGTTCCCGAGCTTGTAGGGCGCGCGGCCCGCCTCGTCCGCCTTCTCGAGGATCGGCGGGAGCGTGCCGTCCATGAACTCCCAGCGCGCGTTCGGCCACGTCGTGACCTCGGCGAGGTCGCGCGCCGCGTCCACGAGCGGAGCGTCCGCGGAGTAGGAGTCGCCGCGGTAGGGCGACGTGCGGTGGAACACGCCGCCGATCATGGCGATCTCCTTCGAGCGGCGGCCGTCCGTCGCGCGGACGATGCCGGTCGCGCTCTCCTTGGCGATCGCGCGGAGCGCCCCCACGAAGCCGTCGGCCACCTGACCGGAGCGGCCGGCGTGCGAGGCCTCCTTCTCGGCGAGCTTCTCCTCGGTAACGACGACGACGTCGCCCGAGCGCGTGAGGTCGGCGAGGACGACGAGCGACTGGAAGCGGCCCGCGCCGCTCATGCGGATCGCGTCCGAGATCCGGTGCCGGCCGTCGATGAGGAGCAGGAGGTCCGCCGAGCCGCGCGCGGTGATCGCCTTCATCTTCTTGTCGTAGGTCTCGAAGGTGAGGACGAGGTCGTCCGACGGCAGCGTCGCGCGGACCTCCTCCCACTCCGCGATCCGGCGCACCGCCTCCATGAGGAACTGCTGGGTGTTGATCTTGACGCGGTAGCTGCGCCCGACCTCCGTGTAGAAGGCGCGCGGCAACACCTGCGCCTGGAACTCGAACTCGGCCTCCCAGAGGAAGACCTCGTAGAGCTCGTCCTTCATCTGGAGGGCGAGGGTCTCCGAGATCTCGTCGTTGCCGAGGTGGAGCGGCTGGAGGTTCGTCTCGCCCGAGTCGTAGCCCTCGAGGAGGAGGTAGACCTCGCCCTCCTGGAAGTAGATCTCGCGCTCGCGGTTCTTGTCCTGGATCTTGAGCGTGCCCGAGCGCTTCGACATGTAGAGGCTCTGGAGCACCTCGGCGAGCGAGAAGGACGCGAGGTCGCCGCGCAGCGTCGGACGCGCGGCCTGGTTCTCGACCTCGAGCTCGGCGGCCTCGAGCTCCTTCAGGCGGTCGGTGTAGTGGCGAGCCTGGAAGCCCGAGTCGAGCGCGGCGATGCAGTAGCCGATCGCCTCCTTGCGGCGGCTCTCGGAGAGCGCCTTGTCGAGGCGCTTCTTGTACTCGTCCTCGGTGAGCGCCTCGACGCGGCCCGCGCTGATCTGCTCGAAGAGCCACGTGAAGAACTCCTGCGGGCTCTGCGGCTGGGCGCGCATGATCTCCTCGAGCGGCTTCTGGCCGTCGAAGAGCGCGAGCGTGTCGAACGCCCCCTTGAGCGAGTTCTTCCCCTTCGCGGTCACGACGAAGTAGGAGCGGACGCTCGGGATCGCGGCGATCACCGACTCCCAGCGGCGGACCTCCTCGGTCACCTCCTCGCGGAGCCAGGGGAGCATGGGCACGTCGATGTCGAGGCCCGGCTTCGGACGCGCGGCCGAGCGGGACTCCCCGCACCTCACCTCGAGGTACGGCTTCTTCCAGAAGAAGATGTCGAAGACCTCGTTGAGGACCGTGTCCTTCTGGGCGCGGAACCAGTTGTCCATCGTGACGTAGCCGCCGCCGACGAGGATCTGCTGGAGCGTGCGGCCCGTCTGGCGCTGCATCTCCTCGACGCGCGCCATGTCGGCCGCGGCGATCGGGGAGCGCGCGAGGAGGTGCTTCACGACGTTCGGCGGCGCGAGGCCCTCCGCGCCGCGCCAGACGAGCGCTCCCTTCGAGAAGGAGAGCTTGAGCGTCCGGCCCTCCTCCGTGGCGTTGAACTCGCAGGGGATCCCCTGCCGGAACAGACCGAGGAGGAGCTCGAGGGCGCGCTTGCCGCGGACGCGCGCGCTGAACGGGATCTGCTCGAGCGGGCCCTGCGTCCCGCCGCGCGTGTCGCCGGTCTTCGGGTCCTTCCCCATGATGAGGGAGCGGAACGCGACCGAGCCGAACAGCGCGCGGTCGAGGTACTTGCCGCGGGCCTCGAACTCGGCGGTCTCGAGGGCGCACTCGAAGAGCTTGACCGCGTAGGGGAGGTCCTCCTCGACGGCGACGCGGAAGCGCGCCTCGAGCGCGGGGCGCGCGAGCGGGCCGAGGTCGTTGTTCGCGACGAAGCGAGCGAGGAGGGAGAGCGTCTCGAACGGCGAGAGACCGAAGGTCCGCGAGAGCTCCTCCACGGCCCGGCGGCCGTCGAACACGGAGAGCTCGGCGTTGACCTTCGCCTCCTTGAAGGCCTTGAGGACGCGCTTGGTCGTCGCCTCGCGGTCCTTCTCCTCGGGGAGGTAGAGCCGCTTCAAGCTCGGGACGTGCTCGTGGATCCGCTTCCACTCGTCGAGGCGGCGGGTCGCCTCCATGAGGATCGCGCGGACGTCGAAGCGGAACTCCTCCGGGTCCTTGATGCGCTCGTCGAACTTGTCGGGGACCTTGTCCTTGTCGAACTCGAAGAACGCGTCTTCCCAGGAGAAGAGGTCGAAGATCTCCTCCTCGACCTGCTTGCGGCGGGCCTGGAGGATGACCGCCGTGGTGACGTACGAGAGCTCGCAGAGGATGTCGCCGAGGCGCTTGTCCGGCTGGTCCTTCTGCCGGGTGAGCGCGGTGTCGAGCTGCTGGCGCGTGATGTGCCCGAAGCGGATGAGCACGTCGCCGAGGCGGTAGCTCCACTCGCTCCGCTCGACGTAGATCCCGCCGTGCCAGAGGTAGATGGTTTTTGCGTTCGTGGACTTGTGGGTGACGCGCAGCGTGCCGAGATGGCCGCTGGCGGCAAGGAACTCGAAGAGCTGATCAAGGCTGAAGGCCTTGACGCTGCCCTTTAGCCCCATTCCCACCTTACCCTTACGCCCACGTCCCTAACCGCCTGGGAACGTACCAGCGCCATCTCGGGTAGACAAGTCGAGCGGGGCGTTATTTTTACGTGCTGGTAGGATAAGGGACGCATGGACATCTTCGACCCCCACATCCACATGATCTCGCGGGTCACGGACGACTACGCGAACATGGCCCAGGCCGGCTACCGCGCCCTCGTCGAGCCCGCGTTCTGGCTGGGCGAGCCGCGAACGAGCGCCGGCACCTTCTGGGACTACTTCCGGTCCATCTCGAACTTCGAGCGGCAGCGCGCCCGGGACCACGGGATCGACCACTACTGCTGCATCGCGCTCAACCCCCGCGAGGCCAATGACCGCGCGCTCTCGAAGGACGTGCTCGCGGGCATCGAGAAGTTCATGGACCACGAGTCCGTGGTGGCCGTCGGCGAGGTCGGCTTCGACGACAACACCCCCGCCGAGGAGGAGGCCGTCCACGCTCAGCTGGAGATGGCGAAGAAGAAGAACCTACCCGTGATGGTCCACACGCCGCACCGCGCCAAGCTCGCGGGCACTCTCAGGAGCATCGCGCTCATCCGCGAGCACGGGATCGACCCGGACCGGGCGCTCATCGATCACAACACCGAGGAGACCATCAAGGCCGTGCGCGACGCCGGCATGTGGGCCGGCCACACGGTCTACCCGGTGACGAAGCTCTCGCCCGAGCGCGCGGTCAACATCCTCGCCGAGTACGGCACCGACCGCATGATGGTGAACTCGAGCGCCGACTGGGGTCCCTCGGACTGCCTCAGCGTCGCCAAGTGCGTCGTCGAGATGCGCAAGCGCGGCTTCGACGAGGCCAAGATCCGCAAGGTCGTCTGGGAGAACCCGGTCGGCTTCTACTCGAAGAGCGGCAAGCTCAAGCTGGGACAGCGATAAACCGTATCCCCGAGCGAGGAATCGTC
>CAZYLP010000307.1:0-1038 GCA_964648345.1 uncultured Planctomycetota bacterium | reverse complement strand
GGGAGCGCCCCCCCCACTCCCCCCCCGCGAAGCGGGGGGGGTTGGGGGGGGGCGCTCTCAAAACAGCCGGTAGACGACGCGGAACGCCGCCACCGCCTCGCGTCCGGCGACCGAGAAACCGTGGCCGTTGACGCGGTGCTCGTGGTTCGTGAACCGCTCCGCGCGCGCGTCGGCGCGAGCGAGCTCCCACTCGCGCTCCGTGGGGAGCGCGAGCCCGAGATACTGCTGCGCGACGTTGAACGCCTTGTCGAACGACAGCTCGCCGCCACCCTTCTTCCTTTGGACCAGGTAGCGCGAGATCCAGACGCCTGCGCCGGAGACGTAGACCATCTCGATCGCGCCGGTCCGCTTGCGGCCGCGGACGTAGAGGTAGTAGGGCGCCTCCCCGCGGCGAGTGATGACGCGGGGGAGCGCCTCGCCGTACCAGCCGACGCCGTGGCGGCCGCACTCGATGCCGAGCTTCTCCGCGGCGAGCTTGTCGCCGAGGAGCGCTTCGCGGAGGAGGAGCTTCAGGTCGAGGTCCATTGCGTCTCCGTGGAGGTTCACGACATCCGGGCGCAGACGCGGAACGTCGTCCCGGGGTCGCGGACGTTCCAGGGGCGAAGATCCGGCACGACCACGGGCGTGCGTGCCTCACGGCCCGTCGCGTCCATGACCCACTCGGCGCCCGTGAACTGGAGCAGCCCGCGGGCATGCGCCCGCCGCCAATCGAGGCTCCGAGGCAGCGAGAGCCCGGCCCAGGCCACGTATGCCTCGGCCTCGGCGAACGGCACGTAGATCGGGCCGCGGAGCGAGCCGCTCGTCCGCTGAGTGAACGTGCGGTAGAGAAGCCCCGTGACCGGCCGCCGCGAGATCCAGACGCCCTCCCTCGAGCCCGGCTCGACGGGCACGAAGACGAGCTCGATCGCGTAGCCCTTGGGCGGCGTCCAGAGGTAGATGCCCCGCGCCGCAGCCGTGCGAAGGCCCGGAGGAAGCGGCTCGTCATGCCAGCCGCGGCCGAGGCGGATGCGTCGGCATCGGCGCAGCCGGAGACGGCCG
>CAZYLP010000306.1:0-9349 GCA_964648345.1 uncultured Planctomycetota bacterium | reverse complement strand
TGCTCGACGAGCCGACGAACGACCTCGACCTCGAGACCCTCCGCGTCCTCGAGGAGGCGCTCACGAACTTCCCGGGCTGCGCGATCGTCGTCACGCACGACCGGTACTTCCTCGACCGCATCGCGACGCACATCATCGCGTTCGAGGGAAACAGCGAAGTCATCTGGTGCGAGGGCTCCTACGAGGTCTACCAGGAGCAGCGCGCCCGCCGGCTCGCGGAGAAGAACGCGACCGACCCCTCGGGCAAGGGCAAGCACCGCAAGATGCTCAAGACGTAGGACGTTCCGTTCGCCGGCATCCCCGGGCGAGGAACGAGTCGAGGGGCGTCTTTGCGAGCGCCCCCGAGCACGGCTAAGCTCCGACGCCTGGGTGACATGCTCGAGCTCGCCCTTGTTTTGACGGTCGGGACCGACCGCCGGGAGTTCAAGCTTCTCCCGGGCGGGCCGCCCCTCGTCGTCGGCCGTGGCGCGGACGCGACCTGGAAGGTCGACGAGCCGCTCCTCTCGCGCCGTCACTTCGAGGTCCGCTACGACGAGGAGCACGGGGTCGAGTGCGTCGACCTGCGCTCGGCGAACGGGACGTACGTGAACGGCAAGCTCATCCAGCGCGTCGCGCTCCAGCCCGGCGACGTCATCCGCGCGGGCGACCGGACCTTCAAGGTGGAGTACGACGGCGCCGGAGTGGTCAAGGCCCCCGAGCCGAAGAAGACCGGCACCTGGATCGCCGAGGCCGCGAGCGGCGACCTCCGCTGCCAGCGCTGCGGGCGGCTCATCTCGATGACGACGGTCGGCGACGACCAGCGCTTCGAGTGGAGCGAGGAGGTGCTCTGCCCGAGCTGCCACGAGGGCTCGAGCACGGCGATCAAGACCGACGGCCTCTCGGCCGTGGAGCAGCAGCTGAGGAGCGAGGGCCTCGAGGTCGTCGAGCGGATCTCGGCGTCCGGGACGCTCGTCCCGGTCTTCAAGGCGAAGCGCACGACGGGTCTCTCCGACATCGTCGCGGTCAAGACCCTGCCCCTCGTGAAGGGGCTCTCCGAGAAGAAGATCGAGCGCTTCAACACCGAGGCGCGCTCGATGGCGCAGATCAACCACCCGAACGTCGTCCACGTCTACGACGTGCGGCACCGGGAGGGGCTGATCTTCATCGTCATGGAGTTCATCGAGGGCGAGACGCTCCTCCGGCGCATCGAGCGCGACAAGGCGCTCCCGGTCCTCGAGGGGCTGAGGATCGGGCTCGCGATCGCCCGCGCGCTCGAGGCGGCCTCGAAGCAGGGGATCATCCACAGGAACGTCAAGCCCGGGAACATCCTGATCTCCCGCGAGGACGGGACGCCCAAGCTCATCGACTTCGGGCTCGCGAAGGGCGTGAAGAGCTTCGGCCCCGGCGTCACCGAGGACGACGAGACGCTCGGCACGATCCGCTACATGCCGCCCGAGCAGGTGAAGGACGCGCGCGCGGCCGACTCGCGGTCCGACACGTACTCGCTCGCGGCGACGATCTTCCACATGCTCACGGGGCTCCTCCCTTACCCGCACCACTCCGAGCTCGAGCTCCTCCGGCACGTCGTCTCGGGCTCGCTCCCCGACTTCATCATCCCGCCGCACGACAAGCTCCCGTCGCCCGTCGCGGCGGTCCTCCAGCAGTCCGTCAAGAAGCGGCCCGAGGACAGACCGGCGACGCCGACCAAGTTCCGCGAGGCGCTCGCCATGGCGATCGGCACGCTCAGCGGCGGGAAGGCGCTCCTCTCGGCCGAGGACCTGGCGGCGATGAAATGAGACGAGCGGCAGCGACGCGCGGTGCCCGATGAAGGGGACGAAGCACTTGATCCTCCGGGCGAGCGGCGAGGTCCGTCGGTTCGACCTCATCGTGAACGGCGAGGCGATCGTCATCGGCCGCGCGCCGGATGCTCAGATGAAGGTCGAGACGTCGCTCATCTCGCGCCGCCACTGCGCGCTCCGCCTCGGAGACAAGGGGCTCGAGCTCCGCGACCTCGGCTCGCTCAACGGGACCTACCTGAACGGGCTCAAGGTCACGACGGCCCCGGTCAACGACGGCGACGTCCTCCGCGTCGGCGAGTGCGAGATCTCCGTCGGGTACGGCGAGGGAGGGCCGCTCTCCTGCTCCCGGTGCGGCCGCCTCGCCTCGCTCGCGACGCTCGAGGACGGCGGCCACGTCCAGCTCGGCGACAAGATCGTCTGCGCGACCTGTCACACGGGGGCCCACTTCACGACTCCGGCCGTCGAGCGGAAGCTGAGCGACGCGCTCGAGGCCGAGGGCTTCGAGATCCTCGCTCGCGTCTCCTCGCGGACGTCGAGCTGCCCCGTCTTCAAGGCGCGCCGCCGCGACCTCGGCGACGTGGTCGCGCTCAAGGTCCTCCCGATCACGGAGGACCTCCCCGAGAAGAAGCTCGAGCGCTTCAAGGCCGAGGCGCGCCTCATGGCGCAGCTCAAGCACCCGCACGTCGTGCCCGTCTACGACGTGCGCCACCGCCCCACGATGAGCCTCCTCGTCATGGAGTTCGTGGCCGGCGAGACGCTCCAGCAGCGCATCGAGCGGAAGACGAAGCTCCGGACGAGCGAGGCCTTGAAGCACGCCGTCGCGGTCGCGAGCGCCCTCGAGGCCGCCGGGAAGCTCGGCGTCGTCCACCGGAACGTGAAGCCCTCGAACGTCATCGTGACGCGCGGCTTCAACGATGCGCGCCTCATCGACTTCGGCCTCGCGCGGAACGTCCGGCAGGAGAAGCAGCCGGGCCTCACGGACCGCTCGGGGCCGCTCGGGACGATCCGCTACATGGCCCCCGAGCAGATGCGCGACCCCCACGCCGCGGACGCGCGGTCGGACATCTACTCTCTCGCGGCGACGCTGTTCCACGCGCTCACCGGGCGGCTCCCGCACCACGAGCGGAACGAGCTCGAGCTCCTCAAGGCTGCGACCGAGGGGCGGGCCCTCGCGTTCGACCTCGCGCGGGAGACGGACATCCCTCAGGACGTGAAGAACATCCTCGCGTGCGCGCTCATGCTCGACCCGCGCGACCGGCAGCCGGCCGCGACGGTCCTCCTCGAGGAGCTCCGCGCCGCGCAGTCGAGGATCCCGAAGGGCGACGAGGGGGACCGGAGCACGGGCGCGATCACCGTCCCGCCGCGCGAGGCGGGCGGCTTCTCGGGCGACCAGCTCATCGAGCTCGTGCGCGTCCTCGGCGTGAACGGGCGCTCGGGCACGCTCGAGGTGAAGTCGGGCGTGCGCGGCGGCACGCTCGTCTTCCACGAAGGCGGCGTCATCGCGGCCCGCACGCTCAGCGACATGAAGGGCGAGGACGCCGCCCAGGAGATCCTCGCTCTCCCGAGGGGCGAGTGGTTCTTCAAGCCCGGGGCCGGGCTCATCGAGACCGCGGCCGACGCGATGGTGCTCCAGACGCACGGCCTCGTGCTCGAGGCGCTGAGGCGGCGCGAGCTCCGGGAGATGCTCGAGACGCACCACGACGAGTAGCTCGGGTCGTCAGGGGAGCAGACCCCGGCGCTTGAGGACGAGGGCTCCGAGACCGGCGAGCACGAGCGCGAGCTTGAGCGGCTCGATTTTGATCGTCGAGAGACGCCACTCCTCGCCCGCTTCGCGCGCGGGGACGTGGCCGAGGCGCCAGACGGCCGGGAGGAGCGCGGGCACGGAGGCGCGCCACTCGGCGAAGCCCGGGTAGTCCTGGGCGAGCTTCTCCTCCTCGCGGACGATCACCGTCGCGAGAAGCGCCCAGTAGAAGACGGCGTAGACGAGAACGAGCACGGGCTCGAAGGCGAGGAGGAACCACGCGAGCCCGGCGAGGAAGTTCGCCACGTACCGCGGGTGGCGGAGGAGCGCGTACGGCCCGCGCGTGACGAGGTGCCGCTCGCCGGGGCCGCGGACCCAGTTCCGGTAGCCCATGGCCCACATGCGGAGGCTCCACGCGAGGAGCGCGAGGGCGAAGCACCCCGCCTCGAGCGCGAGCTCGTGCGCGAAGGGGCGCGTCGAGAAGGCCGCGGCGACGAACAGCGGAGCGAGGAGGAGGCCGCGCTTGCGTACGAGCGCGAGGCCGATCTTGCCGAGGGCACCGTGCTCGCGCTCCGACATGCCTCCAAATGGTAACCCTGGGCGGTGAGACCAGGGCGACCGGAGGGAGCACCGCGGTGTCCATGAAAGTCATCTACCTCCACGGGTTCGCCTCCGGCCCGAAGTCGAAGAAGGCCGTCGCCGTCCGCGAGCGCCTCGAGCGGGAGAAGATCCCGTGCGCCGTCCCGGACCTGAACATCCCGGACTTCGAGCACCTGCGGCCGAGCCGCGCGATCGAGCACGCGGCGAGCCTCGTGGACGGCCCGTGCATCGTCGCGGGCTCGAGCCTGGGCGGGCTCATGGCCCTCCACGTGGCGGCGCGCGATGCGCGCGTGAAGGCGCTCGTCCTCATGTGCCCGGCGCTCGTGGCGGACGAGCGCTGGATCCGCCGCCTCGGCGACGACGAGCTCGAGAAGTGGCGGCGGAGCGGGACTCGCAAGTTCTACAACTTCGTCACCTGCGACGAGCGGCCGCTCGACTACGGCTTCTTCGAGGACCTCGTGAAGATGGCGCACCCCGCGCCGCCGCGCGTGCCCGTCGCGATCATCCACGGCCGCCGCGACGAGGTCGTCCCGCTCCAGGTGAGCGAGGAGCTCGCGCGCGCCTTCCAGCGGCATGTGTCGCTCGCGGTCGTGGACGACGACCACTCGCTGCTCCGGCACGTCGAGGTCGTGAACGACGCCGTCGTCGCGGCGGTCCGCCGGGCGGAGCGAGAGGCCTGAGAGCGCGCTCTCGAAGCTTCACCTTCGCGAATCGGAGCCGGGGGCCGCGGGTACACGAGCTGAACCGAGGAACCGATCCCCGAGAGCCGTCTCCGCGCACGCCTTGATCGCGCCGGCGCGCTCCGCGAGGAGGCGGCCAATGTAGCGGCGGAGGACGAGGCGACAGGCGATGCGGCCGAGGACCCCGAGCGGCGCGACGAAGACGAGCCGGTCGATCATGATCGTCCGGCGGCCGGCGGGCACGAAGACGTGGTCGTGCTCGAAGCGCGCGAACGGCCCCGTGACGGCCGCGTCCCGGAAGTGACGCGGCCGCTCGAAGGCCTCGATCGCGACGGTCATGGTCCACGTGATGAGGAAATGGCGCGAGCGCCACGTCACCCGCTCGCCCGGGCCGAGGAGCCCGCGCGTGCGCTCGCCGACGGCCGACTCCGTGCTCGGCTTCTGGGTCGCGCAGTGGAGGTCGATGCTCCGCGCGAGGTCGAAGCACCGCTCCGCGGGGGCGTCGATCTCGGTCTCGAGGACGATCTCGCTCACGGCCTTCTCCTCGACCGTCTCTACAGGGAGGAGCGCCCGCGGTTGCGTCAGGGCCGCTTCGCGGCGAACTCGATCCTCTCGAGGGGTTTACCGTGCGCGTCGCGGAAGCGGAGCGCGAAGCCCCAGCCACCCATGACGTTCCCCAGGTCCACCTGGAGCGGGTGCCAGCCCGCGCGGAGGGTGAGCTGCGTCTCCTTCGCCGGGTCGTGCAGCGAGTGCTCGGCGGGGCCCTGGAACACGACCCTCCCGTCGTAGTGGACGACGATGCGGTCGTCCCAGCGGACCGAGAGGGTCGCCGTGACGTCGCCCGGGACGAACACCCACGCGCGCGCGATCGTCGCGTGCTCGTCGGGCAGGCGCGCCTTGCCGCCGGGGAGCGAGAGGAGGCCGGTCGAGAGCGAACGGACGGTCGCCGTCGCGGCGGTCGTCTCGGCCGCCGCGCGGAAGGCATCGCCGCGCAGGTCTCCGCGCCACTCGAAGGGGTCCTGGAGCTCGATCGACCGGAGATCGCCTCGCGTCCACGCGTTCCTCGGAGCCTCGCGCGCGGAGAGCGTGCGCCACTGGGCGTCCGTCAAGCAGGCCAGGTTGTCGCTCGCGCGGGGCCATCCCTGGTGGAGCTCGAGCGCGTGCGCCGCGGCGATGCGGAACCCTTCGCGCAGAGACGGGAGCGGGATGTCCTCCGGCGTCGGGCGAACGACGTACGAGTGGAGCGTCCCGAAGAGAAGGTCCTGGTGGATCCTGTTGGGCGGACAGTCGAGCTCGGCCGCGAAGGGCGCGACGACGAAGACTTCGTCCACGCCATCCTCGGCGCCGTCGAGCGAGTAGGCCAGGTCGTGAGGGGAGACGTACGGCGTCCCGTCCGGCGGCCCGGTCCTGTTCTTCGGTGGCTTCGCGTAGCTCACGCCCATGAGCGGGTCGGCCGGGATGACGAGCTCGTGGTCCACGCGGACGGCGCCGCGCGAGTACCTCAGCACGTCGGAGTCGAGACCCTGGAACGCGTCCGCGATCGCGTCGGCGAGAACCTTGAGCCGGACCTCGTCCACCGCGGCGGCGCCCCGCCGCTCGCGGCTGAGCGGCTCGAGGGTCCGGAAGAGGACGACACGCGCCCTCCAGGGGCGCGCGCGGGCGCGGTCCGGCGCCGGCGGGCGTTCGGTCACGGTCTTCGCGAGGAAGTCGAACGCGCTCCCGACCGCGTCCTCCTTCGGATCGAACGTCGAGTCGATCACGCGCGACCACGCCGCGAGCGCGAGGTCGTGACGTCCCTTCACGGTGTGCTCGCTCGCGATGGCGACGAGCGCCGCGGCGGGCGCGATGAGCTCGCCCGTGTACTCGAGGGACATGGGCTTCGTCGTCCCCGTCCCGGCGCCGGCCGGGGTCGCGACGCCCGGCCCATGACGTGGGAGGAGCGCAGCCGTCCCCGCGACGAGGAGTGCGAGGAGCCCGGCGCCGAGCGCGACGCCGAGACGCCGAGGCCGCGCTGGACGCCCGATCGCCGTCAGCTCCAGCGCGACCTCGAGCGCGCTCGAGCCGCGCTTCGCGGGGTCCTTCTCGAGGAGGCGGAGGACGAGCGCTTCAAGCAAAGGCGGGCAGTCCGGGGCGTGCTCGCGGACCGGCCGCGGGCGCGCGCCGAGGACCTGCGCCAGGACCATGGGGCCGTGCCCCTGGAAGGGCGCCTCGCCGGTGAGCGCGAAGTAGAGCGTCGCGCCGAGGGCGTGGAGGTCGGTCCGCGCATCCGTCTTGCGCGCATCGTCCACCTGTTCGGGCGCCATGTACTCGTGCGTGCCGACGATCTCGTTCGTGCGGGTGAGGGGGGCCACGCCGCGGTCCGTGTCCCGGATGAGCCCGAGGTCCGAGACCCTCGCGCGGTCGCCGTCGAGGAGGACGTTCGCGGGCTTGAGGTCGCGGTGGACGAGGCCGGCGCCGTGGAGGGCGCCGAGGCCGCGCGCGATGTCCGCTCCGAGGAGCGCGGCGCGCGCCCACGGGACGGGTCCGGCTCGCTTGACGAGGTCCTGGAGCGTGCCGCCGGCGACGAGCTCGAGGACGATGAAGTGGAGCCCGCGGTCCTCGCCGACATCGAGGACGGCCGTGAGGTTCGGGTGCTTCACGCGCTGGCCGGCGCGCGCCTCGCGCTCGAAGCGTTCGAGGAGCCGGAGGTCGGTCGCGAGCTCGGGAGCGATGACCTTGAGCGCGACCTCGCCGCCGTCGCCGCGCTTCGCGCCGAAGACGGCGCCCATGCCGCCCCGGCCGAGGAGGCGGACGATCTCGTACGGCCCCACGCGCGCACCGGGTCCGAGGCTCGCGAAGGGCGTGCTCACCGCTCGAGGCTCTGCTTGTCCGCGGAGATCTCGAGCCCGGGGACGCGGCCGTTCTCGGGCGTGCGGATCAAGAGCTCCCAGCCCCAGTCGCCCCCGTTGTTCTCGATCTTCACGTCGAGGGGTTGCCACTCGGTCGTCAGGGAGGCGTCGACCCTCTCGGCCGGGACGTCCATGCCGTGCGAGCCCGTCTTCGCATAGATCTGCTTCTCGCCGAGGAGGACGCGGACGCCGTCGTCGTGGCGTACGAGGATCTTCACGTCGCGCGCCGGGCGCGCCCGGACATACGTGCGCGCCACCGTCATCGAGATCGCGGGGGTCGGGCCGAACGTGACGTTCATGTTCACGTGCGGCACGAGCGGCTCGAAGAGCGGGTCCTTCGGCGTCGCGAGGATGTCCTTCAAGAGGAGGAGCCCGTTGCCCTCGCCCCCGTCGAAGGTCTCGGGGTTGCGGATCCGCCAGGAGCGGACCTGGTCCGTGGTCCACGCGTTCGGGAGACCGCGCGTCCGCGAGAGGGAGCGCCACATCCCGTCCGTCATGTGCGCGTCGAGGAAGTGTCCCTGCCGGAGGAGGATCCCGGCCTCGAGGTCCATCGAGCAGCAGTCCTTGAGAGGGACTTCCTGGTGTCCGAGCTGCTCGCTCGGGAAGCCCTGCACGTCCCTGAGGACCTCGACGGCCATGTTGAGCCACGGCCAGAGGAGCTCGAAGTCCGCGGGCGGCGAGGTCCAGGGGCCACGCTTCCCGTCGTCCACGCGATAGAGCATGAACGTCGCGTGGCGGAGCGTCGTGTCCTGGCTGTCGCCGCGCTGGAAGCGGCCCTTCGCCTTGCTGAAGCCATCCCGGACGTCGCCCAGGGGCACGAAGAGATAGAGGAAGTCCACCTCGGCCTCGAGGCGCTGCTTCGAGACCTCGAGGTCGTCGAGGGACGCCTCGACGGCGTCGTCGGGGTCGTCCTTGAGGGCCTTCCCGCGGCGGAGCGTCGTGAGCGGCTTCGGATAGCGCTCGACGGAGGTCTCGATCCGGACCCAGCCGCGCGTCTTCGTGGCGACGAGGGACGCGAGGGGCGCGAGGCAGGCCTCGAGCGCGACGATCTCGGGCTCGGTGAACGCCGCGTGCTTGCCCTTGAACTGGACCTCGGGCACGATGATGCCCTTCACCCGCGAGACGCTTGCGCGAGCGGGGTCGTCGTTCCGCGGCGCCTTCGCGATGAGGCGCGCGTGCTCCTTGCGCGCCTCGATGATGTGCTCGGGCCGCGCGTCGGCGGAGTCGAGGACCCGCGCCCACGTGGCGGCCGCGTTCGCGTCGTCCTGGGGCTTCCGCGCCTCGCGGACGAGCTTCTCCGCTTCGGCGTAGTAGACGCCGCGGAACGGGTGCGCGATCGGCGGCGGCCCCGGCGGCGGAGGGGGAGGCGGCGGCGTCGCGGGCTTCGTCGGCGGCGGCGGAGGAGGCGGCGGCGCGGCCGGCCCGGTCTCGCGCGGCCCGAGGAAGGGCACGGCCGCGAAGGCGAGGAGCGCGGCGAGGAAGGCCGCGAGCGCGAAGGTGCGCCGCCAGCCGGGCACGGGCGGCTCGACCTTCGCGATCGCCTCGAGCTCGCGCGCGACGTCGAGCGCGCTCGCGCCGCGCGCGGCCGGGTCCTTCGCGAGGAGGCGCGCGACGAGGGCGTCGAGCGCGGGCGGGACTCCGTCCGCGCTCGAGCTCGGGGGC